>NZ_JABERD010000023.1 GCF_013044505.1 Streptomyces sp. S3(2020)
CACGAGATGCGGCTGATCCGCCGCGAGACACTCATCCGCGACACGCCCCTGCACCTCCCCCCCCACCCCACCTTCCCCCTCCGCCACGCCACGCGGCCGGGCTTGCGACCGCGGCCCCGCGGGGGCCCCCGCTCCCGGGGGCGCTGGTCGGCGTCCGGGCGGAGGGAGCGGGTCGCGACCGCGGTCGCCGCGCGCGACGCGGCCCACGGCAGCGTGGTCTGGTGGGGCCGCCCCCGGCCGAGGACCCGTGGCTCGCCCGTTCCGCCGGTACCCGACCCGGGCCTGCTCACCGGTCGACCGCGCGGGCGCCGAACCCACCGGCCGACTTCCACCGCATCTGCCCCACCCGGATGCGCCGCAGGCCCCTCGTGGCGCATTCTTGCTGTGTCGCCCAGGGGCGGCGCAAGGACGAGGCAGGCCGATGACTGGGAGCGGCGAGGACACGCACCGGACGCCGGGACGGCTGGCCGCGCTGCTGATCGACGCCTCGACGGAGGCGATCGGCGCGGGCGGTGGTCACGCCGGCGGCGTCTACCTGCGCTCGAACACGTCCGGAATGCTGCGCCTCGCCGTGCTCGCCGGACTCCCGGGGCCGTTGTTCCGGCCGTGGTGGCGGCTGCACGCCGACCGCCCTTTCCCCGTCGCCGACGCCTACCGGCTCGGGGTGCAGGTCGTGCTGCCGAACGCCACGGAGACCATGCGCCGCTACCCCCAGTTCGCGGCGGGTCTGCCGTTCCAGTTCGGGTCGCTGTACGTACCGGTCGTGGGGCCGTCCACGACCTTCGGCGTGCTCACCGTGCTGCGGCCTTCCGCCGCCGACGCCACCGAGGTGCTCACCGAGCGGGAGCGCGTGGCGGGGGTGGCGGAGGATCTGGCCCGGCGTCTGGAGGAGCTGCGGGACACCGACCCGGTCGCCTGGGACGGTGAGCCGTTGTGCGTGCGGCCGCCGACCGCGCATCCGTCGGCGGGACGGCTCGGACGGTTCGCCTGGGATCCGGCGACCGGTGTGGTGACCGCGGACGCGCATCTGCATGCCCTGCTGGGCGTGGCGCCCACGGAGTTCGGCGGCACGGTCGAGGCGCTGGCCCGGGCCGTGGCCCCCGACGACACCCAGCGTGTGCTCGCCGCACTGCGGGAGGCCGCCGCGAGCACGCCGTCGCTGCCGCTGTACGTGCGGTCCGCGGACGGCGGGCTGCGGCTCATGGAGTTCTGGACCCCCGAGACCGCGCAGGGCGCGTCCGGCGCACGGCCCGTCCGGGGTTTCGTCCTCGATCCCGGGCCCGGTTCGGCGGCCGACGCCGCCGCCGATCTGCTGCCGGAGGGTGTGTTCTGCCTGGACCGGCTGGGGCTGGTCGCCTACGCGAATCCCCGTGCCGCCCAGCTGCTGCACCGGCCGCGTGACGTGCTCCTGGGCCGCCCGCTGTGGGACGGCGTGCCC
This sequence comes from Streptomyces sp. S3(2020), assembly GCF_013044505.1. Taxonomy (GTDB): domain Bacteria; phylum Actinomycetota; class Actinomycetes; order Streptomycetales; family Streptomycetaceae; genus Streptomyces. The sequence goes on from NZ_JABERD010000023.1 coordinate 1,439, forward strand.
TGGCTGGCCCAGCCCGACTTCGAGGACCATCTGCGCAGCGCCCTGCTGTCCCCCGAGCCGGTGCATCTGCATGTGCGGCGGCCGCCCGACCTGGACGCCGCCTACGAGGGCGACTGGCTCGCGTTGTCGGTCTACCCCGGCCCGGACGTGCTGACCTGCACGGTTCAGCCGACGAGCCGGGTGCCGGACTCCGCCGAGGTGACCGAGGCCGGTACCTCGTCCCTGGCGCCGCTGTACCGCCCGATCGTGCTGGCGATCGCGCTGACCGAGGCGGTCACCGCCCGTCAGGTGTCGGCCGTGGTGATGAAGGAGCTGCTGCCCGTGTTCGGGGGGCGCCGGCTGGCGATCTACCTGCTCCAGGACCGGCATCTGTACCTGGCGTGGGAGTCCGGATTCCCGCCGGGGTTCCTCGCCCCGTTCGACGGGGTGGGCCTCGACGCGCATCTGCCCGGCGTCGAGACGCTCACCACCGGCAAGCCGCTGTTCTTCGACTCGATGCAGCAACTCACCGACGCCTACCCGGGCATCGCGCTGGACGCGACGGAGGGCGCCCGCGCATTCCTGCCGCTGATCGCCTCCGGGCGCCCGGTCGGCTCCTGCATCCTGGGTTTCGACCGCCCCCGCGCCTTCAGCGGCGAGGAGCGCTCGGTCCTCACCGCGCTGGCCGGGCTGATCGCCCACGCCATGGACAAGGCACGGCGCTACGAGAGCGAGGCGGCGCTCGCCCGTGGTCTCCAACAGGCCCTGCTGCCGCGTCGGCTGACGGAGCATCCGCTGGTGGAGACGGCGGGCCGCTATCTGCCCGGCACCCAGGGCATGGAGGTGGGCGGGGACTGGTACGACGTCGTCGAGGCGGGCGACGGTCTGGCCCTGGTCATCGGGGACGTCCAGGGACACGGGGTGCAGGCCGCCGCGACGATGGGTCAACTCCGCAGCGCGGTGCGGGCGTTCGCGCTCGGCGACCGGCCGCCCGACGAGGTGATGAGCGGCACCAACCATCTCCTCATCGACCTCGACCCCGGCCAGTTCGCCAGCTGCTGCTACATCCGGCTGGACCCGGTCACCGGGCTGGCCCGGGTGGCCCGCGCGGGCCACCCACCGCCCCTCCTGCGCAACCCCGACGGCAGCACCCGGGTCCTCGACGTGCCCGGCGGCGTCGTGCTCGGTGTGGACCCGGGCGCCCGTTACCCGGTCACGGAGTTGCGGATCGAGCCGGGTGCCGTGCTGGCGCTCTACACCGACGGTCTGGTCGAGCGGCCGGGCATCGACATCGACGACGGCATCAGCGCGCTGCGCGTGGCCCTCGCCCGGGCCGGAGCCCCCACGGCACGTCTGGCGGGGGTGGCCGACTGGCTCACCGCGGCGGCCCGGCACGCCGCCGACCGGCCCGACGACATCGCGCTGTTGCTCGCCACCCGCCGGCGGCAGCGGTGAGGCGCCGTACCTGTTCTGTCACGGTGTGTGACGCCCCTCGCCTCCTGGGGCCGTGCAGTGTAGACATGGCACATGGCCCGACTCTCGCAGCGTGACGCCGGCCGGTCGCGGCGCGGGCGAGTCGCCGAAGTCCGGTCCGCGTTGGGCGGACGCAGCGTCGCCGGACAGGTGTTCGTATCGCAGGTCGTGATCGTCCTGCTGCTCGTCGTGGCCGCGGTGGTGGCGCTGGTGCTGCAGGTGCGGCACGACAGCACGACCGAGGCCCGCAACCGTTCGGTCGCCGTCGCCGAGGCGTTCGCCAACGCGCCGGGCACCGTCGAGGCCCTCGGCTCGCCCGATCCCACGGCGGTCCTCCAGCCGCGGGCCGAGGCGGCGCGCAAGGCGACCGGCGTGGACTTCATCGTGGTCCTCGACACCGACGGGACCCGCTACACGCATCCCAAGCCGGACCGCATCGGGAAGAAGTTCGTCGGCACGCTGGCGCCCGCGCTGGCGGGGCAGGTCGTGACGGAGGAGATCGACGGGACCATCGGCCGGCTGGTGCAGGCCGTCGTCCCCGTCAAGGCGCCCGACGGGAAGGTCGTGGGCCTGGTGTCGGCCGGCATCACCACGGAGCACGTGGGCGGTACCGCGGACGAGCAGATGCCGCTCCTGCTGGGCGCCGCGGCGGGCGGTCTGGCCCTGGCCACGGCGGGCACGGCACTGGTCAGCAGGCGGCTGCGGCGCCAGACGCACGGTCTGGGGCCGCACGAGATGACCAAGATGTACGAGCATCACGACGCCGTGCTGCACGCCGTGCGCGAGGGCGTGCTCATCGTGAGCGGCGAGGGTGTACTGCTGCTCGCCAACGACGAGGCCGAGCGGCTGCTCCATCTGCCCGCCGACGCCGAGGGCCGGCACGTCCGCGAACTCGGCCTTCCGGCGGACACCGCCGACCTGCTGTCGTCCGGGCGGGTCGCCACGGACGAGGTGCACCTGGTCGGCGACCGGCTGCTGGCCGTCAACCAGCGGCTCACGGACCTGGAGGGCGGCCCGGCCGGCAGTGTGGCGACCCTGCGCGACTCGACGGAGCTGCGGGCCCTGTCCGGCCGGGCCGAGACGGCACGGGAGCGCCTGAACATGCTGTACGACGCCGGGGTGGGCATCGGCACCAGCCTAGACGTGACCCGGACCGCCGAGGAACTGGCCGAGCTGGCCGTGCCCCGGTTCGCGGACTTCGTCACCGTGGACCTCTTCGACGCCGTACTGAGCGGCGGGCAGCCCGATTCGGGCACCGATCTGCGCCGCACGGCGTTCAGCGGGATCCGCAAGGACGCGCCGCTCCACTCGGTGGGCGACCGGATGCGGCTGGTTCCGTCCTCCCCGCAGATCCGCGCGCTGCACTCCGGGCAGGCGGTCCTCGAAACGCGCCTGGCCGAGTCCCCGGGCTGGCGGGCCCAGGATCTCGAACGCACCGCGCAGGTCCTCGAGTTCGGCATCCACTCGCTGATCACGGTGCCGTTGCGCGCAGGCGCCCTGGTCCTGGGTGTGGTCAACTTCTGGCGCTCGGAGAAGCCCGCGCCCTTCGACACCGACGAACTCGCCCTGGCGGAGGAGCTGGTGGCCCGGGCCGCGGTCTCCATCGACAACGCCCGGCGCTACACCCGCGAGCACACCATGGCGGTGACGCTGCAACGCAGCCTGCTGCCGCGCAACCTGCCCGAGCAGAACGCCCTCGACATCGCCTACCGCTACCTTCCCGCGCAGGCGGGTGTGGGCGGCGACTGGTTCGACGTCCTGCCGCTGTCCGGTGCCCGGGTCGCGCTCATCGTCGGAGACGTCGTCGGCCACGGACTGCACGCGGCGGCGACGATGGGCCGGCTGCGCACCGCGGTCCACAACTTCTCCGCCCTCGACCTCCCGCCGGACGAACTGCTGGTCCTGCTGGACGAACTCGTCGGCCGCATCGACCAGGACGAGACCCAGGACGGCGAGAGCGCCCCGGTCACCGGGGCGACCTGTCTGTACGCCGTCTACGACCCGGTCTCCCGGCGCTGTACCGTCGCCCGCGCCGGCCATCCGCCGCCCGCGCTGATCCACCCCGACGGCAGCGTGGAGTTCCCGGACGTGCCCGCCGGTCCCCCGCTCGGTCTTGGCGGCCTGCCGTTCGAGACGGCCGACCTCGAACTGGCCGAGGGCAGCCGCCTGGTGCTCTACACGGACGGGCTGGTCGAGGACCGGGAGCGGGACATCGACGTGGGCCTCGAACTCCTGCGGGCCGCGCTGGAGAGGGCCGGTGACTCGCCCGAGGACACCTGCCGTACGGTGCTCGACTCCCGGCTCACCTCCCGGGCGGGCGACGACATCGCCCTGATCGTGGCGCGCACCCGGGCGCTCGGCGCGGACCGGGTCGCCGAGTGGGACGTGCCGTCCGATCCGGCGGCCGTCGCACGGGTGCGTGCCGATGTGACCCGGCAGCTGTCCCGATGGGGGCTTCAGGAGCTGGAGTTCGCCACCGAGCTGATCCTGAGCGAGCTGGTGACCAACGCGATCCGGTACGGCGGTGAGCCCATCCGCGTCCGGGTGCTGCGCGACCGCAGCCTGATCTGCGAGGTCTTCGACAGCAGCAGCACCTCGCCGCATCTGCGCTACGCGGCGATGACGGACGAGGGCGGCCGCGGTCTGTTCCTCGTCGCGCAGCTCGCCGAGCGCTGGGGCACGCGGTACACGCCCGAGGGCAAGGTCATCTGGGCGGAGCAGCCGCTGCCGTAGGCGGCGACTTGTTCATAGGTACGAACCTTTGACGCGACGGGTGTTCATTGTGACGCGCCTCTGATAGTAAACCTTCCTATCAGTTCACGTACGGCCAACTCCCCACCCCCCACCTCCTTTTGGAGCCGCCGTGAAACACATGTCCCGCCGCGCCCTGCTCACCCTGATCGGCGCGTCCGCCGTCACCGTCCCCCTGCTCACCTCCGAGGCCACCGCGGTCTGCGCCGCCGCGACCGGACTCGACGACCCGGCGAAGAAGGAGATCGCCATGCAGCTGGTGTCGAGCGCGGAGAACTCCTCGCTCGACTGGAAGGCCCAGTACCAGTACATCGAGGACATCGGCGACGGCCGCGGCTACACCGCCGGCATCATCGGCTTCTGCTCCGGCACCGGCGACATGCTCGACCTCGTCGAGCTCTACGCCGACCGCCGCCCCGGCAACGTCCTCGCCCCCTACCTGCCGGCGCTGCGCCGGGTCGACGGCACGGACTCGCACGCCGGACTCGACCCGAACTTCCCCCGGGACTGGCGCCGGGCCGCCCAGGACCAGGCGTTCCGGCAGGCGCAGAACGACGAGCGCGACCGCGTGTACTTCGACCCCGCCGTGCGCCAGGGCAAGGCCGACGGGCTGCGCGTGCTGGGCCAGTTCGCCTACTACGACGCCATCGTCATGCACGGCGACGGCACCGACCCGACCAGCTTCCGCAACATCCGGGGGCGTGCCCTGAACCGGGCCCGTCCCCCGGCCCAGGGCGGCAACGAGGTGACCTACCTGAACGCCTTCCTCGACGCGCGGGTGTGGGCCATGAAGCAGGAGGAGGCCCACAGCGACACCAGCCGCGTCGACACCGCCCAGCGGGTCTTCCTGCGCGCGGGCAACCTCGACCTGAACCCGCCTCTGGACTGGAAGGTGTACGGGGACAGCTACCACATCGGCTGACCGTCCCCGGGCACCGCGGACCTGGTCACGGACGCTGACCGATGCGGTCCACGACGCCCAGTTCCTGCCGGGCGCGCAGCTCGTGGTACCAGTCGCGATGCTTGAACTTCCCGTCGACCACGTCCGCGGTGCTCCCCTTCAGACGCAGCCCCAGGTACGTGTAGTCGGTCACGTCGAAGATGAACGCGAAGTCGAGGCCCGGGTAGGAGACGGCCACTCCTTTGCGGCCGAGGCCGTCCACCGCCTCCCGGTCGATCCGGATGCGGTGGATCCGCGCGATCGCCTCGAACGTGGCCGCCTCCAGTCCGGGCGGCATGATCCGAGGGACCGCGAAGAACTGGACGGCGCCGCCGAACGCCACACGGTCGATGTCCTCCTGCCTCATCGGCACCTCGTGGACCTCGTCCGATCCCACCGTCGCATTCGCCAACTTGTCGTCGGTGCTCAACCCCATCCGCAGCCTGTCCAGGAGCTTGTCCGGGTCTGTCGGCCACTTCGCCAGCTCGGCGTACTCGGTCGGCGGCCACATCACCTGGTGCTTGCCCAGCGGCGGATCGTTGTGGATCTTGCCGTACTCCTGTCGCCTGGAGGGCTTGGAGCCGTCCACGGACGTCCAGCTCTCGTCCGTCCAGGTCCTGCGCTTCCCGCCCTTCACATAGGTCCGGGTGATGAACATCTTGGTGTACACGTACTGGTCGTCGCGCGGAACCGGCGTCCCGGCACTGTCGGCACGCGATCGCGCCGCGGCCTTGTGCAGCAGCTCGGCCGCGCTCAGCGTCGCCATCCGCGGGGCGTCCGTGCCCCCGCCGTCGTCGTGCCGGGCCGCGACGACCACGCCGCCCGCGACCGCCGCCGTGGCGGTCCCGACCACCGCGACCCTGAGCATCAGCCGCCGTGACAGCGCGCCCGGACGTCCCTCCTGGATGATGGCGCGCCGCAGTCGGACCCGGGCGGCGCCCCGGGCGTCGTCGGTGAGCGGGGCCACGTCGGCCTCGAACTCGCGTACCACGGTGAGGTCATCCACGATCGGTCTCCTCGTTCTGCTCGTGAAGGGCTGTGGGGTCGACCCCGCCCAGTGCGTCGCGCAGCCTGGTCCGCGCCCTGTTGAGCCGTGAGCGCACCGTGCCCACGGGGATACCGAGGGCCTCCGCGGCCTCGGCGTAGTCCAGATCGCCCCAGGCGATCACCAGCAGCACGTCCCGGTAGCGCGCGGGCAACTTCGCCAGCGCGCCTGCCAGTTGGGCGCGGGAGTGCTCGGCACCGACCCTCGCCACGACCCGGTCGGCCAGCGCCTCGCCGCCGTCGCCGGTCCCCGTCGAGGCGACACGCGAGAAGGCCCTCAGCCGCCGCGCCTCGGCACGTCGGTGCTGGCCGACGAGATTGGTGACGATCCCGTACAGCCACGGACGGGCCTGCGGCCGCGACAGGTCGTAGCGGCGGCGCTGCTGGAAGGCGACGACGAAGGTCTCGGCCATCAGGTCGTCGGCGGCCTCGACACCGAGCCGTCGTGCCACGTAGCGGTGGATGTCGTCGGCGTAGCGGTGGAAGAGGATCTCGAAGGCATCGGGCTCCTCCCAGGACCGCTCGACGACCGAGGCGTCGCAGAGGGCGTCCTCCTGGGAGGCGGCCTCCGGGCGGTCCCGGACGCGCGGATCGCTTGTCGATTGCATGCGGTTCCCTCGAAGTCATGGGCATGGTCGACTGCTGTTGGCCGATGGCCGCGATCGGGTTCCCGTCCGGCATGAGAGAGTGCTCGCACAGCCCGCCGAGGTCATAAAGTAGCCTTATGAGCTCATAGATCGGACCCGCGTACCAGCTTAGGCTTGCCTTAGTTTAGGCTTCCCGACGAGATCGCTTTGTCGCCACTCGAAGGGAACCTGATCATGCCCCGCCCCCTGCGGGTAGCCATCGTCGGCGCCGGCCCGGCCGGCATCTACGCCGCCGACGCTCTGCTCAAGTCCGACGTGGCCACCGAGCCCGGTGTGTCCATCGACATCTTCGAGCGGATGCCCGCCCCGTTCGGGCTGATCCGGTACGGCGTCGCTCCCGACCACCCCCGCATCAAGGGCATCATCAAGGCCCTCCACCAGGTCCTCGACAAGCCGCAGGTCCGTCTCTTCGGCAACGTGGACTACGGCACCGACATCCACCTCGACGACCTGCGCGCGTTCTACGACGGTGTGATCTTCTCGACCGGCGCCATGGCGGACCGCGAGATGAAGATCCCCGGTGTCGAGCTCGACGGCTCCTACGGCGCCGCCGACTTCGCCTCCTGGTACGACGGCCACCCGGACGTCCCGCGTACCTGGCCGCTCAAGGCCGAGAAGGTCGCGGTCCTGGGCGTGGGCAATGTGGCGCTCGACATCTCCCGCATCCTCGCGAAGACGGCGGACGAGCTGCTGCCGACGGAGATCCCGCCGAACGTCTACGAGGGCCTCAAGGCGAACAAGGCCGTCGAGATCCACGTCTTCGGCCGCCGTGGCCCGGCGCAGGCGAAGTTCAGCCCGATGGAGCTGCGCGAGCTGGACCACTCCCCCAACATCGAGGTCATCGTCAACCCCGAGGACATCGACTACGACGACGGCTCGATCGCCGAGCGGCGGGGCAACAAGCAGGTCGACATGGTCGCCAAGACCCTGGAGAACTGGGCCATCCGCGACATCGGCGACCGTCCGCACAAGCTCTTCCTGCACTTCTTCGAGTCCCCGACGGAGATACTCGGCGAGGACGGCCAGGTCGTCGGTCTGCGCACCGAGCGCACCGAGCTGGACGGCACCGGCAACGTCAAGGGCACCGGCCAGTTCACCGACTGGGACGTGAACGCGGTCTACCGCGCGGTCGGTTACCTCTCCGACAAGCTCCCCAAGCTGCCCTGGGACATCGGCTCGGGCACCGTCCCGGACGAGGGCGGCCGCGTGATCCAGGAGAGCGGCGCGCACCTTCAGTCCGTGTACGTCACCGGCTGGATCCGGCGCGGTCCGGTGGGCCTCATCGGCCACACCAAGGGCGACGCCAACGAGACCGTGGCGAACCTGCTGGACGACTTCGCGAACAGCCGACTTCAGACGCCGGCCTCCCCCGAGCCGGAGGCCGTGGAGGCGTTCCTCGCCGAGCGCGAGCTCCGGGTCACCACCTGGGAGGGCTGGTACAAGCTGGACGCCGCCGAGAAGGCACTGGGCGAGCCGCAGGGCCGCGAGCGCGTGAAGCTCGTCGAGCGCGAGGACATGCTCAAGGCAAGCGGCGCGTAAGCGAGTTCGGCCGTACGACGTGGCGGGCGGGACCGGGGGTGCACCCCTGGCCCCGCCCGCCACGCGTTTCCGTGCTCGACGGCGACGACGGTGACGACGATCTTCCCGACCTGCGAGCCCGCCTCCATGCGGCGGCGCGGACCCCGAAGTCGTTCCTGCCGACCGCCGGGTTCTCATGGCACCGCACGATGCCGGTCGGTACTTCAGCGCCCGTCAGAGACGGTCGAGTTCTCCCGTCGTACGTCCGAGGCAGGCCACGTGCCCCCCGAAGTCCGGAACGTCGATCTCCTGGAAGCCGAGGCGGTCGTAGAAGGCGCGGGCCGGGACGTTGGCCGTCGCCATCACCAGATGCACGGCCGGCACCCCGCGGTCCCGCAGCGCCCGCAGGAAGGTCCGCATCAACTCGCGGCCGTGACCGCGGCCTTGGTGATCGGGGAGCAGGTCGATGTGCAAGTGGGCGGGATGGCCGGCGAGTTCGGGGACGACCATGCGCTCGGGGTGGTGCAGCAACGGGATCATCACCTCGTCCGGGGTGGTGGGCGGGCCGCTGGTTTCCGGATAGCGGTCGGCGACCAGCGGGAGCCACTTCGCGCGGAAGTCGTCGGCGAAGCGGACGGTGTCGGCGGTGCCGAGGATGTAACCGACCGCCTGCCCCCGCCCGTCGTCCAGCACGAACGTGAGGTCCGGCTCCAGTTCCGCGTAGGGGGTCGCGAAGATCACCGGGAGGATTCCGGGGTCCGCATACACGGGACGGCTGTCGAGGCCGTTGTGCGCGGTGCGGATGCAGATGTCCTCGAGGGCGGCCCGGTCCTCGGGACGGTACGGGCGAATCACGGCTGACGAAGTCATCGCAGCATCCTGCAGAGTTGGGAGCGCTCCCACAACCCCGTGGACAGAAGATCACCTGTTAGCGTCCTGCGGTGTTCTCCCTCCATGAGCCTGCCCTCTTCACCCGTCTGCGTGCCGCGCGACGGGTGCTCGTCGCCGGTGCGGGCGGCGGTTTCGACATCTACGCGGGTCTTCCGCTGGCCCTCGCGCTGAGGTCGGCCGGAAAGGAAGTGCACCTGGCCAACCTGTCGTTCGCGGATCTGTACGGCCTCGACCTGGACGTGTGGCTGGGCGAGGACGTCGCGGCCGTGCGCCCCGACACCGCCGCCCGCGGCGACTACTTCCCCGAGCGCGCCCTCGCCCGGTGGCTGGATCTCCAGGGCCTGCCCGCGACGGTGTACGCCTTCCCGCGCTCCGGCGTACAGCCGTTGCGGGCCGCGTACCGCACACTCCTCGACCATCTGGGCCCGGTGGACGCGATCGTGCTGGTGGACGGCGGGACCGACATCCTCCTGCGCGGCGACGAGCACGGGCTCGGCACCCCGGAGGAGGACATGGCGAGCCTGGCCGCGGTGGCGGGGCTGGCGGAGATACCCGAACGACTGGTGGCCTGCCTCGGGTTCGGGGTGGACGCCTACCACGGGGTCAACCACTCCCTGGTCCTGGAGAACCTGGCCGCGCTGGACCGCGAGGGCGGCTACCTGGGCGCGTTCTCGCTGCCGCACGCGAGCCGCGAAGGCGCCCTCTATCTCGACGCGGTGGCCCACGCCCAGGAGTGCACCCCGGAGTATCCGAGCATCGTCAACGGCTCCGTCGCGGCGGCCGTGCGCGGCGATTTCGGAGACGTCCGCTTCACCGCACGGACCCGGAACAGCGAGCTGTTCATCAATCCGCTCATGGCCCTGTACTTCTGCGTGGACGCCCCGACCCTCGCCCGCCGCAACCTCTACCTGGACCGGCTGGAGGACACCGCGCTGATGCGCCAGATCAGTTCCGTCATCGCGGAGTTCCGTGACGAACTGCCACGACAGCGGCCGCCACGCGCGTATCCGCACTGAAGGTCACGTTTCGGGGAATCAGCCGTGATCGCACAGCAAGGCTGTATACGCTCCAGGTTCTTCTTCACCGAACCTTCACAAGGGGGGCCTTGTCATGGGTATACGCCTTGCTGCCACGACCGCAGCCGCCGCGGGCACACTGATCGCGCTCACGGCCGTACCGGCCCAGGCCGCCGAGTACACGTCCGCGCTGAAGATCCGCGGGGTCCAGTACGACGCGCCCGGCAGCGACTCCAACAACTGCGCCACCGGGAACACCCGCGAGGAGTATGTGACCGTCAAGAACTACTCCTCGACCAAGACCGTGAACCTGAAGGGTTACGTCGTCGAGGACGCGGTCGGCAACTTCTTCGAGTTCACCGCGAACCACTACCTCCAGCCCGGTGACTACGTGAAGCTCCGCGGCGGCAACGGCAGCGACTCCGACGCCAAGAACGTCGTCTACCGCGACAACTGCAACTTCATCTGGAACAACGACAAGGACACGATCTACCTCTACAAGCCGTCCGGCAGCCGGGCCGACGTCCACTCCTACACCAAGAGCGGCTCCGACCCGGACCGGAACGGTTACATCAAGTTCCACAGCTGAGCTCAGAGAGCGCGCCCCAGGAGATCCAGCAGTGCCGTCCAGTGGCGGTCCGTCGCCTCGGCGCTGTACATCGCCGTGTCGGCCTGGGTGAAGCCGTGGTGGGCGCCGGGGTAGACCTCGGCGCGGTGGCGGACGCCGGCTGTGGTGAGGGTCTTGTCGAGGCGGGCTGTCTGGTCGGCGGGGTTGGTGGAGTCCTGGTCCGCGTGGCCGAAGTAGAGCTCGGCGGTGATGCGGTCGGCGAGGAGGTGGGGGCTGTCGGGGGCGTCGGTGGCCAGGAAGGCGCCGTGGAAGCCGGCCGCCGCGGCGACGCGGTCGGGGTGGGTGCCCGCGGTGCGCAGGGCAAGCCCCGCGCCCATGCAGTAGCCGGTCACTCCCGCCTTGCCGTCGGTGGTCAGCGGGGAGGCGGCGAGCCAGTCCAGATAGACGGCCGCGTCCCGCATGGCCCCCTCGGGGGTGAGACTGAGGGCGGCCGGGCGCAGGCTCGCGATGATCTCCGGGCGTTCCGCCGGGTTGATGAAGTCGGGCAGCTCCACCAGGGGCGCCCGGCCGGAACGGTAGAAGACGTTGGGGACGAGGACGGTGTAGCCCGCCGAGGCGAGGCGGTCCGCCATGCCCTTCAGGTGCGGGCGCAGCCCGAAGGCGTCCATGTAGAGCAGGACCGCGGGGTGCGGGACGCCGTCGTCCGGGTGGGCGAGATAGGCGTCGGCGGTGCCGTCCTGCGTGGGGATGTCGATCATCGTGCTCATACGGCGGCGCTCCCCGACTCGACGAGTTCCTTGACCCGGGCGGCCGGGACCGGCACCCCGGGGCTCGCGAAGAACCACCGCTGCGCCTCCTCCGGGCTCAGCCCCTCGGGCCGCTCCCCCATGTACGGCTGGACGTAGGCGGGGCTGCCGGGCCTGAGGCGTCCGCTGTCGGCGAGGCCGCCGATGTCCACCGCGTCGTAGCCGAGCACGTCGAGGAGGGCGACCACGTCGGCCTTGGCCCCGGCGTGGTCACCGGCGACCGGCAGGGCGCTGCGGTCGGCGGCGCCGGCGGGACGGGCGAGGGTGACCAGGTGGTGGAAGTCGATGGTGGCGAAGGTCTTCACCACCCGGGAGCCGGCCAGGTGCCGCTGCACCAGCGAGCTGGAGGTCAGTTCGCCCGAGTCGATCGCGGCGATGTCTCCGTCGCGCTGCGGGTGATGGACCATCGCGTCGATCACGGTCCGGCCGGCGAGCTCGGCGGTGGAGAGCGTTTCGTAGGCCTTCAGCGGTACGGCGGCCACCACCAGGTCGGCCCGGGCGGCCTCCGCGGGCGTCGCCGCGCGGGCGTGCGGACCGAGTTCGGCGACGAGGTCGGCGAGGGTCCCGGGGCCGCGGGAGTTGCTCAGGACGACGTCCAGTCCGGCGGCCACGGCGATCCGGGCGATGGCGCCGCCGATCATTCCGCTGCCTATGAGTCCGAGGGTCTGGGGCACGGGGTCACGCCTCCACGGTTCTTGATGTCCAATGTGGAACTGAGTGTCACGCTAGCCATCGAGTTTCACTCTTGCAAGTGAGAGTCGGGTTGGCGGTACGATCACGGGGTGACCGGAGCAGCGCGTACGAACACCAGAGACATCGCCCGGGCCGCCGTACGGGCCGAACTGGCCCAGGTGGCCTTCGAGTTGTTCCGTCGCGAGGGGTTCGACAAGGTCACCCTCGACGATCTGGCGACGGCCGCCGGGGTGTCGCGCAGCACCTTCCTGCGCTACTTCGGCACCAAGGAGGACGCCGTCCTGGGCGCCTTCGAGGGCCACGACCGCCGGGTCGCCGACGCGCTGCGGGCCCGGCCCGCGGACGAGGACGAGTGGTCGGCGCTACGGGGTGCGATGGACACCGTCATCGAGCGGTACCACGAGGACCCGGAGGGCTCGCTGGCCACGACCCGGCTGGTCCGGGAGACCCCGGCCCTGTGCGCCCGGCATCTGGAGAAGCAGCACAGCTGGCGGCCCGCGCTGGTCGAGGCGCTGGCCGAGCGGTCCGGCAGCGAGGGGCACCCGGCACTGGGTCAGACGGTGCGGGCGGCCGCGGCGATCGACTGCCTCCAGGTCGCCCTCGACCACTGGACGGCCTCCGACGGCCGGCTCGACCTCGTCACCCTCCTCGACGAGGCCTTCGCCGCGCTCGCACCACGCTGAACGACGGTCACGGTCGCACCCACCCGGAAGCGCGGGGAACCGCCGAACAGCCGCTGCCGACACCCACCCAGGGGCGCGGGGAACCGCGCGACCAGCCCCCACGCACCCGCACCCGACAACACACCCACCCCGCCGACACCACCGGCCACCACCACTCGACACCCAAGCGGCGTCACCAACGCCCGCACCCACCCGTCGTGGCCAACCACCGCCGCCCGCCCACCCGTTCACTCACCCGCCGTGCCAGTGGTACCGGCGTTCGGGCCGCCCCGCGTGGCCGTAGCGCAGGGACACCACTGCCCGGCCCGTGACGGCGAGGTGTTCGAGGTAGCGGCGCGCGCTGACCCGGGAGATGCCGACCCGTTCCGCGCACTCCGCGGCGGACAGGTGTCCCTCGACCGCGCGCAGCGCACGCTCGACCAGCTCGGAGGTCTCCACGCTCATGCCCTTCGGCAGCGTGGGCGCCACCGTCGGCGCGGCGACCCGGCCCAGCGCCCGGTCCACCTCGGCCTGTCCGCTCACCGTCCCGACGCACAGGTCGCCGCGGCGGGCGCTGTAGCGTTCCAGCCGGTCCTTGAGCTCCTCGGCGTCGAAGGGTTTCAGCAGGTAGTCCACGACCCCCTGGCGTACGGCACGGCGTACCGCCTCCGACTCGCGGGCGGCACTGATCACCATCACGTCGCAGTCGTGTCCGGCGGACCGCAGCCGGGGGACGACGTCCAGGCCGAACATGTCGGGCAGATAGAGGTCGAGCAGCACCAGGTCGGGCTCCAGCTCGGCGACGGCGGTGAGGGCCTGTTCCCCGCAGTTCGCCGTGCCGACGACACGGAAGCCCTCGACGCTGTCGACGAATCCGCGGTGGATGCGCGCCACCATGAAGTCGTCCTCGACCACGAGTACGTCGATCACCGGACCTCCTCCGTCTCCCGCTCGGCCGGCCGGCCCACGGACATCCGCGCCGTGAACACCGCGCCCGTCTCTGTGTTGGTCACCGACACCTCGCCGGCCCTGCGGGTACAGACAAGCCGGGTCAGGGCCAGGCCTATCCCCCGGTCGCCGCCCCGCGCGGCCTTCGTGGTGAAGCCGTGGGTGAAGACCTCCTGGGCGAGCTCGGGAGCCACTCCGGGGCCCGAGTCACGGACCACGATCTCCACGCAGGAGGCGTCCTGGCTGAGCTCGACCTCCACCCAGGCGCCTTCGGCACGTTCCGAGGCCGCCGCCGCGTCGAGGGCGTTGTCGACGAGATTGCCGAGCACGGTGGCCACGTCCGCGGAGTCCATCGGCTCCAGCCGGTCCAGGGCCGTGCGTTCGGAGATCCGCAGCCGCACGCGGCGCTCCGCGGCCAGCGCGGACTTGGCCATCAGCAGCGCGGCGACGGCCCGGTCCCGGACCCTGCTGGTGAGGGTCAGATCGAGCGAGTCGCGGTGCTTGCGCAGGGCGCGGACATACCGTACGACCTCGTCGTGCTCGCCGATCTGGATGAGCCCGGAAATGGTGTGCAGCTGGTTGGAGAACTCGTGCGCCTGGGCCCGCAGCAGCTCGGTGCTGCTGCGGAAGGACCCCAACTCCCTTTCCATCCGCGCCAGTTCGGTGCGGTCGCGCAGGGTCGTCACCGAGCCGAGGCGCCGGCCGTCCTTGGTGACCTCCATGCGGTTCATCACCAGCACCCGGCCGCGGCGCACGACCACCTCGTCACGCTGCCCGGCGCCGCGCTCACCGCCGGTCCCGGCCAGGACGTCGTACAGCCTGCCCTCGATCCCCAGGTCGGCCAGGCTCATCCCGACGCAGGTCTCGGGCAGGTCCAGCAGGGCGCGGCCGACCTCGTTGACCAGCGTGAGCCGCTGCCGCGGGTCGAGGGCGATCACGCCCTCGGCGAGCCCGAACAGCATGGCCTCGCGGTGCTCGGCGAGGCCGGCGATCTCCCGTGGTTCGAGGCCGAGGGTCTGTCGTTTGATGCGGCGGGCCAGCAGCCAGGACCCGGCCACGCCGAGCACGCTCGCGATGCCGAGGTAGGCGAGCAGGTAGGAGGAAGCACCGCTCAGGCGCTGCCAGACCGACGGTGAGGCCCGTCCGATCATGACCGTGCCGATGTGCTCGCCGACATGGTCGTCGTGCTCGGCGAGCACCGGTGCCTGGGCCACGAGTTCCCGGCCGCCGGCCACCGGAAGCTCCCCCGACCAGCCGCGGGCCCGCGCGACGTTCGTCCCCTCGACCGGGAGCCGGGTGCCGATCAGGGTGGGGTTGGTGGCGGCGACGATCCTGCCGTCCGCGTCGGCGACGGTGACCGAGGTGACGTTCGACCGGGTCCGCGTGGTCTGGAGCAGCGGCGCCAGCACTTCACCGGGCGCGGGCAGGACGAGCTGGGTGCGCAGCAGGGGGTTGCCGGCCATCTCCTCGGCGAGGGCGGTGACCCGGCGGCCCTCGACCCGGTCGAACGTGGCCTTGGACTGCGCCAGCGAGACGGCGGCCACTGCTACCAGCACGATCACCACGATGGCGAGCTGCAGTACCAGCAGCTCACCGGCGAGCGTGGGGCGACGCGATCTCACGACCACAATGAACTCAACCTTCAATGCCCACACAAGGCAGACGGACTGTCCGGGAATTCGCACAATCATGGCGCCGGACCAGCCCGAGCGAAAGAGATGAGCCATGAGAACTCGCAGAGCCGCACTTCTCGGCGCTCTTGCCACCGTGTCGATGATCGCCGTGAGCGCCTGCGGTGCCACCGCCGAGAAGGAGGACTCGGGCAGCGGTGGCTCGAAGACGGCCACCGGTCTGCGCCTGATGGTGCCCAACACCCCGGGCAGCGGGTACGACGTGACCGCCCGGACCGTCGCCCAGGTGATGCAGGACTCCGAGGTGGCGTCCGGGGTCCAGGTGTACAACCTGCCCGGCGCGGGCGGCACCGTGGGGCTCCAGCGACTGGTCAACGAGAAGGGCAACGGCAAGCTGGCCATGCAGATGGGCCTGGGTGTCGTGGGTGCCGCGTACACCTCGAAGTCGAAGGCGACGCTCACCGACACCACGCCGCTCGCCAAGCTGATCGAGGAGGCCGGCGCGATCGTCGTGTCGAAGGACTCCCCGTACAAGACGATCGGCGACCTCGTCACGGCGTGGAAGAAGAACCCCAAGAAGGTCGCCGTGGGCGGCGGTTCGTCCCCGGGCGGTCCTGACCACCTGCTGCCGATGCAGCTGGCGAAGGCCGTCGGCATCGAGCCGAAGGACGTCAACTACGTCTCCTACGACGGCGGCGGCGAGCTGCTGCCCGCGATCCTCGGCAACAAGATCGCCTTCGGTGCCAGCGGGTTCGGCGAGTTCCTCGACCAGATCGAGGCCGGGCAGGTGCGGGTCCTGGCGGTCACCAGCGAGGAGCCGATCGCGGCGGTGAAGGACGCGCCGACCCTCAAGGGCTCCGGGATCGACCTGGTCTTCACCAACTGGCGTGGTTTCGTGGCCCCTCCGGGGATCACCGACGCGCAGAAGGCGTCCTGGATCGACGCGCTGAGCACGATGCACGAGTCGAAGGAGTGGCAGGCCGAGCTGACCAAGCGCGGCTGGACCGACGCCTTCGTCACCGGTGACGAGTTCGGCACCTATCTGAAGGACCAGGACAAGTCCGTCGCCGATCTGCTGGCAGAGCTCGGGCTGGCATGAGCTCCCAGGTGACGGACGACGGACGGTCCGTGGCGGACGCCCGTCCGGCCCGGGACGGGGACCGCGCACAGTACGGCGTGTGCGCGTTCCTCGCCCTGCTGGGCACCGCGGTGATCGTGGACGGGCTCGGGATCCCGCACCTCACCAGCAGCACCGACCCGGTCGGACCGCGCGCGGTGCCGGTGATCCTGGGCGTGCTGCTCCTGGTGGCCGCGGCGGTGTACGCGGTCGACGTGGCCCGCGGCGGCCGCGGTGAGCCGGAGGCCGGGGAGGACGTCGACCTGTCCCAGGGCGGCGACTGGCGCACGGTGCTGCTGCTGATCGCCGCGTTCGTGGTGAACGCGGTGCTGATCGAGCGGCTCGGCTGGGTGATCAGCGGCGCGCTGCTGTTCTGGGGGACGGCCTTCGCGCTGGGCAACCGGCACTACGTACGCAGTCTGCTGATCGCGGTGACGCTGTCCCTCACCACGTTCTACGCCTTCGCGATCGGGCTCGGTGTCAACCTCCCGGCCGGTGTGCTGCAAGGGATCCTGTAGATGGACAACCTCGACAACCTCATGCAGGGCTTCGCGGACGTCGTCGCCCCGATGAACCTGCTGCTGGCCCTCATCGGCGTCGTCATCGGCACCGCGGTGGGCGTGCTGCCGGGCATCGGCCCGGCGATGACGGTGGCCCTGCTGCTGCCGGTCACCTACGGCATGGAGCCGGTGCAGGCGTTCATCATATTCGCCGGCATCTTCTACGGCGGGATGTACGGCGGCTCGACCACCTCGATCCTGCTGAACACCCCCGGGGAGTCGTCCTCGGTGGTGACGGCCATCGAGGGCAACAAGATGGCCAAGTCGGGCCGGGCCGCTCAGGCG
The DNA here is from genome assembly GCF_013044505.1 of Streptomyces sp. S3(2020). GTDB lineage: Bacteria > Actinomycetota > Actinomycetes > Streptomycetales > Streptomycetaceae > Streptomyces. The sequence continues at coordinate 18,968 of NZ_JABERD010000023.1, forward strand.
CTCGCGACCGCCGCGATCGGTTCGTTCGTGGCGGGCACCATCGGCACCCTGCTGCTGGTCCTGGTCACCCCGTTCGTGGTCGACTTCGCGGTCGGCCTGGGCGCGCCGGACTACTTCGCGCTGATGCTGCTGTCGTTCATCGCGGTCACCTCCGTGCTGGGCGCCTCCCGGATCCGGGGTCTGATCTCGCTGCTGCTGGGTCTGACGATCGGCCTGGTCGGCATCGACGCGGTCTCCGGACAGCAGCGGCTCACCCTGGGCATCCCGCAGCTCGCGGACGGCATCGACGTGGTCGTCGTCGCGGTCGGCATCTTCGCCGTCGGCGAGGCGATGTGGGTGGCCGCGCATCTGCGGCGCAGGCCCGCCGAGATCATCCCGGTCGGCACACCGTGGATGGGGAGGAAGGACTTCAAGCGGTCGTGGAAGCCCTGGCTGCGGGGCACGGCGCTCGGCTTCCCGTTCGGCGCGCTGCCGGCCGGCGGCGCGGAGATCCCGACCTTCCTGTCGTACGCGACGGAGAAGCGGCTGACCAGACACCCCGAGGAGTTCGGCAAGGGCGCCATCGAGGGGGTGGCCGGTCCGGAGGCCGCGAACAACGCCTCCGCCGCCGGCACCCTGGTCCCGATGCTGGCCATCGGCCTGCCGACGAACGCCACCGCCGCCGTCATGCTCGCGGCCTTCCAGTCGTACGGCATCCAGCCGGGGCCCCTGCTGTTCGAGCGGGAGGCGAGCCTGGTGTGGGTGCTGATCGCCAGCCTCTTCATCGGCAACCTGCTGCTGCTCCTGCTCAACCTGCCGCTGGCGCCCGCCTGGGCGAAGCTGCTGCGGATACCGCGCCCGTATCTGTACGCCGGGATCCTGTTCTTCGCGTCGATGGGCGCGTACGCCGTCAACGCCCAGCCCCTGGATCTGTTCCTGCTGCTGTTCCTCGGCCTCCTCGGCTTCGGGATGCGGCGGTTCGGACTGCCGGTGCTGCCGCTCATCGTCGGCGTCATCCTCGGCCCGCGGGCCGAACTGCAGGGGCGGCGTTCCCTGCAACTGTCCGGGGGTGAACTGTCGGGGCTGGTGGGCGGGCCGGTCTCCTACGCCGTCTACACCACGATCGTCCTGGTGCTCGTCTGGCCGCTGGTCCGGCGGTTCCTCGTCCGTCCCCTGCGTGAGCGAAGTGCCTGAGAGGAAGAGCAGACATGACCGTACTGGTCGGATACGTTCCCTCACCCGAGGGTGAGGCCGCGCTACGGGCAGGGATCGACGAGGCCCGGCTGCGCGGGGAGAAGCTGCTGGTGGTGAACACCTCGCGCGGGGACGCCTATGTGGACCCGCGGTTCGCGCAGGAGCCGGACCTGGCCCATGTCCGGGAGGATCTGGCCGCGCTGGGCGTCGAGTTCGACCTCCGTCAGGTGCTCGGCGGGGGCGACGCCGCCGAGGAGATCATCGAGCTGGCGGAGCAGGCGGACGTGTCCCTGGTGGTGATCGGACTGCGGCGGCGCAGCGCGGTCGGCAAGCTGATCACGGGGTCGGCCGCACAGCAGATCCTGCTGGGAACCGGCTGCCCGGTCCTCGCCGTGAAGGCGGCGGTGTAGCGCCGGCGCGCGTCGGTGGGAACAGGGCCCGCCCCAATGCGGATGGTGGGCGGGCCCTGTTCGTCCCAGACATTGTGGTGGGCGGATCGCACCCCGGACATGGGTGAACGGTGGCCACCCGAAGTGGATCGAGCACACCCCGAGTGCGCGGTCCGCACGGGGCCGCCGGCGGGACACCGACCCCGCCCGGACCTCGCGGACCGGCGGTGACGATACTGGTGGGCGCACGGAACCCCGCCCCACAGATGGACTCATGCAGACCTCCTCCTCCGCCACTCTTCCCCCCACCGTGTGGCCGGCCCGCGGCCGCCACGTCGGATCCGCCGCCGCTGACGTGCTCCGCGTCAACCTCCAGCAGCTCAAGGACGGCGCCGTCGTCGACGACTTCCTCGAACTCAAGGAGGAGCGGGTCTTCGAGGCCCGCTGGCGGGTCGACGGGGAGGTGACCGTACGGGCCCGGCTCGCCCTCGGGTCCGGCGAGGAGTGGGTCCTGCTCGCGGAGGCGGAACGGCCGTGGAACCCGGCCTGGGCCTCCCCGGTCGGCATGTTCTGGCCGCTGGGCCCGGACGCGGACTGGGACCACCACACCGTCGCCGGGCTGCGCTTCCGGGAGGTCAACCGGCTGCCCGAGGACGACAAGGAGCTGCGGCGTCTGCTGCGGGAGTGTGTGCGTGACTCCTGGGCCGTGCACATCGTCGTCCACGAGGCGATGACCCCCGACGACCGTGGACTGCGGCCGCTGACCGAGCATCTGCCGCCGGGGCTGCGCCACCGCGTGGTGGAGCACCGGGCCGCGCCCCACCAGCTGCGGGCCGTCAACTGGGCGCTGAAGGAGTTCGACGTCCAGGTCCCGCGCGGCGGAGCCGTCGTCCTGCCCCCGCTGTCGCTCGACCACGGCACCGACGCCGACGACTTCTCCGTGCGCAGTGTCTTCCTCGACGGCACCCGGCCCACGGAACTGACCGACGCCGTGACCCGCTTCGCCGCGCTGCCCAGGCCGCTGCCGGAAGACGCCGAGGAGGCGCTCACCGCGCTGCGCGAGCGGTGGCGGCTGACGACCGCCGAGGAGGAGCTGGTCCGTCAGCGCGAGCTCGTCGCCATGTACGCCGAGGCGCTCGACGCGATGACGAAGTCCCGGGACCTGTACCGGGAGGCCGCCGAGCGCGCCAACGAGGCGCTGGCCGCCTACCGCGAGGCGGGCGCCGAGGCGACTCCGGGACCGCCCGCGGAACAGCCGGGGACGCCTTTGCGGCAGCTGACCCGGACCCTGGAGCGCTTCAAGCCCCGGCGACCCCCGCGGGACGAGGAAGGCGTCGGCTAGCCACAGCGAGCGCCGCGGTCATGGCGGCAGGCCGGTCTGCCGCGGCGCCCGCCGCACGCTCACCCCACCGGTAGACGGTCCGCCGCGCTCCGCGCGGGTGTGTGCGAGGCCAGAGTGACGACCAGCGCGGTCAGCGCCGCAAGGGCAGCGCAGACGGCGGTGAGGCCGGCGGCCCAGGCCGGTGCGAGCGTGAGGTCGAGGGCCCCGGACAGCCGGCCCGAGGCGAACCGGCTCGCGTACAGCTGGGCCGCGGCCAGGGCCGCCGGCACCAGGACCGCCGCCGCCAGGACCGGCACCGCCGGACGCACGGCCACCAGCAGGCCGATCAGCATGCACAGCCCGGACAGGCCGAGGACGAGTCCGTAGCGGCGCAGGGACACCCCGTCCTGGTGCACCGGGAAGTGGGCGGCGGCGCACAGGAGGAGGGCCAGGACGGTGAGGCGGCCGGGCAGGCGGGGAGGTCCGGCGGGCCGGCGGCGCACGAGGCCGGTGAGGTCCGCCGGGTCGCGGTCCTGGCCGGCGTCGTCCATGTCGTCCGCCGTCTCGGCCGGTTCCGTGGCCTGCGGCGAAGGAGTGCCCTTTCGTTCCTCGGACAGTCGTCCGATCAGCTCCACGAGTTCCTCGACGGACCGGCCGGTGGCGGCCGCCCTGACCGCCTCCTGCCCGCAGTGCGGGTCGAGCGGCGCCTGTCGCAGCAGCGCCATCAGCCGGGTCACGTCCTCGACCGGGCGGTTCCGGGCCGCGGCGCGGATCGTTTCGTCCACGCTCGTCCCGTGGCGCGGCGGCCGGGTGAGCAGGACGACCAGCCGGGTGACGTCGTCCACGGAGCGGTTCACGCCGACCGCGCGGAGCGCGTCGATCGTGGCCCCCGCGTACAGGGGGGACTGTTCGAGGAGTGTGATGAGCTGGGCCACCTCTTCCAGCGGGCGGTCGGCCACGGCGGCGCGCACGAGGCCGTCCACCGGATCGTCGTAGGCCGAACCGCTCCCGTCGCCGACGGCGGGCGCCGGGCTCAGGGTGCCGGCGTTCTGCGTCGCGGGTATGGCGGGGTCGTTCGGCTGCGGGGTGGACGAGCGAGTGGTCATGCGCGGTTCTCCAAGCAAGGGGCTGCTGGCCGCTGCTGCGCCCCCGACGCGCGACAGGCGACCTTACGGTGACCATTACCGGGTGTCCGCGCCGCGGGCGCCACTCGGGTGAGCCACGGGTATGAGTCCCGCTCGCCGCCCCCACCCCGTCACCCCCACTGGTGTTCGAGTGCACCGGTTTGGCCCTGATGGGCAATACCGGCGCCCCGAGCGGGAATCCGATTGTCTGTGCGCCCTTCACGGGCGCCCCGGAACAAGGAGGGCCGTTGGACATCACCACCCGATGGATCGCCGTCGCCGTGCTCCTCGCGGCGGCCGTCCTGGCCGTTGCCGTCGCGGTGTTCGTACGGCTGGTCAGGGCCCGGCGCGGGCTGCGCGAGGCCGGACTTCCGACCGGCCCGCGCTGGGTCTTCTGGGGTGCGCTCGCGTACTTCTTCCTGCCGGCCGACCTGGTGCCCGACCCCGTGTACCTCGACGACATCGGCGTCCTGCTGCTCGCGTTGCGCACGATGCGCAGGCACTCGGGCAGTGAACCTGCCTGACTTCACCCACGTCTCCCCCATTGTCCGGACCATGAACCGCCTATGACTACGCAGCGTAAGGAAACCAATCACCCGTTCGATTCGTATAAGTCTCAGGAAGCCGACGGGAGTCGGCGGCCCGAGCGACGGCGCAAGGTGACCATCGCTGGATCGGCGCAGGACCCACGAGGGAGAGACGATGCAACCGTTCGCGCTCAACTACGCACGTCCGGCAGCGCAGTCGGAGGTCACCGCTCCGTACGCCTACGACACCGGACTGCAGTTGAACGTGCTCTCGGACGGGCGGATCGCCGCCCGTGACCAGGCGCTGCTGAGAGAGCTCGGGACCACGACCTCCACCGCGGGGTCGAAGACGCACTTCGACGACTGAACACAGGCAGGCACTGATGACCGTGTTGATCCTGACCTGTGAAGCGGACGTCACCGCCGACATGGTGGTCGTCCACCTCAATACGACGGGGGTTCCGGTGGTCCGGCTCGACCCCGCCGACCTGACCGAGGGGGTCGCGCTGTCCGGCGAGTACGTGCACGGCGCCTTCCGCGGCCATCTGTCGGCGGGAGGCCGGCTGGTGAGCATCAACGGACTGCGGTCCGTCTGGGTGCGCCGGCCGGGCACCGCGGCCACCCGGGCGGCCGAGCCGTCCGGATGGCTGACCGAGGAGTCGTCACAGGCGCTGTACGGGATGCTCCGCAGTTCGGGGGCGCGCTGGATGAACCATCCCGACGCCTCCCTCCGGGCCCGGCACAAGCCCTGGCAGCTGCGGCACGCCCAGCGCTCCGGGCTGCCCGTGCCGGCCACGCTGATCACGACGTTTCCGCAGGCCGCCCGTGAGTTCTCGGCGCGCTATCCGGACCTGGTGGTCAAACCGGTCTCCGGGGCGCATCCGCAGGACCCGCCGAGGGCGGTGCCGACCAGCCGGGTCGCGCCGGACACGGACTTCTCCGCCGTCGCGTTCGGTCCCACGCTGCTCCAGCGGCGGGTCGCCAAGCGGGCGGACATACGGCTCACGGTGGTGGGCGAGCGGATGCTGGCCGCGCGCAAGACGACCGCGGAGGACGACGAGGTGGACGTCCGTTTCGCCTCGCCCGCCTCTCCGTGGCGTCCCACCGATGTGCCGCCACGGGTCGCCGAGGGCGTGCGCGCCTATGTACGGGACGCCGAACTGGCTTATGGCGCCTTCGACTTCGCCGAGGACGCCGACGGGACGTGGTGGTTCCTGGAGTGCAATCAGTCGGGGCAGTTCGGCTTCGTCGAGGTGGAGACGGGTCAGCCGATCGCCCGCTCGATCGCCGAGTGGCTGGCCCGGCCCGTGCCGGAGGGTGCCCAGCGTGTCAACGGCAGGGACACCGTGGTTCCCTGAGCCTCACAGCTGCCCGGGGCCGGGCAGGGCCGCCCGCTGCCACTGCGGGGCGGGCGGTGTGGAGGGCAGTTCTCCGTAGTGGGAGCGGCTGGTCGACTGGAGAGGCTGCATGACGAACTCCAGTTCCCTGCTGACTCGCTCGGCCTCCCTGCGAACCTGAGTGGGTACGTCGCCGCGCTCCGCGATGAGTCGGTCATAGATGGGGGAATCCTGGAACACCCGTCAACGTGCCTTTCGTGTCACGGCCCATAGGTATGGGCGCAGCTGCCGAGTCTAGGCGCCCCTGCACCCTGCGGGGTGAATTCCACCGTTCGGCTTGACTCAGGCCCCCGTCGTGGAACCGGGGCGGACGATCATCAGAACGGTGACCGTGGCCCACAGCAGGTTGAAGATCCCGGTGAACATGGCGAGTTGGACGGTGTGGGCGCGCTCGACGGTCTGCCGGGCGCCCAGTTCCTCGAGGATCTCCTCCTGGCGGGGCAGCACGAAGGCGACCAGGATGCCGGCGGCCACGGCGGTCAGGGTGATGGAGGTGACGAGCCAGGCGTCGCCCAGGACACCCATCGCGGCGGCGGTCGCGAGGCCGAACACGGGCACGGCCACGCCGAGGCGGGCGTAGACCCGGCAGATGCGGTGCAGCAGGGCGACGGTGTCCGCCGCCGTCCCGGAGGGGTCCGCGCGGCGCGCGGCGGGCGGGAACATGCTGGCCGCGACGGTCACGGGGCCGATGGCGACGATGGCGGCCAGGACATGGAGGGACAGCAGGAACTTCGTCATGGGGAGGCGTCCAGGGTGGTTCGGAGGTGTTCGGCCGCCCACGCTAGGGACCCCGGTGCCGGATCGCACAGAGGCTGAAACGACAGCTTCCAACGGATTCCCGCCAACCGCTGTGACCTGCTCTCCTTACCCCGGGGCACTGTGGTGGCGCTGGCGGGAATCCGCCTATCGTGGCGTTCATGCACACCGTGGCGATCCTGGCTCTCGACCAGGTGGTGCCGTTCGACATGGCGGCGCCCATGCAGGTCTTCGACTGGACACGGCTGCCCGACGGCCGCTCGCCCTACCGGATCGGGCTGTGCGCCGCGGCACCGGAGGTCCGGGCCGACGGCGGCTTCTCGCTGCGCGTCGAGCGCGGCCTGGAGGCGCTGGCGGACGCGGACACGGTCGTCGTGCCAGGCTGCTCCCCGGCGGCCGGGCCGACGCCCGCGCCCGTTCTGGAGGCGCTGCGCCGGGCGGCCGCGGCGGGCACCCGGATCGCCTCGGTGTGCGTGGGTGCCTTCGTGCTGGCCGAGGCCGGACTGCTGGACGGGCTGCGCGCCACGACGCACTGGGTGGCCGCGAAGGAACTGGCCCGCCGCTTCCCGGACGTACGGGTGGAGCCGGACGTCCTCTACGTCGACAACGGGCAGATCCTCACCTCGGCCGGCGCCGCCGCGGGCCTCGACATGTGTCTGCACATGATCCGCCGCGACTTCGGCTCGGCGGTCGCCGCGGACGCCGCCCGGATGTCCGTCATGCCGCTCGAACGGGAGGGCGGACAGGCCCAGTTCATCGTTCACGACCATCCGCCCGTGCCACGCGGCTCGACGCTCGAACCGGTCCTGGAGTGGATCGAGGACAATCTGGCCCGGGAGATCACCCTGGCCGCGCTGGCGTCCCGGTCGGGGATGAGCGAGCGGACCTTCAGCCGCCGGTTCCGTGAGCAGACGGGCACCACACCGCTGCAATGGCTGCTGCGGGCGCGCGTGCGGCGCGCCCAGTACCTGCTGGAGAACAGCGACCACCCGATCGAACGGATCGCGCGGCAGGCGGGGTTCGGATCCCCGACCGCGTTCCGCGAGCGGTTCCGCCGGGTGGTCGGCACCGGTCCGCAGGCCTACCGCTCGGCTTTCCACGGGAGGCCGGGACCCCCGGCAACGCGCGTCTGAGCCTGCGGACTCCGGTGCCGAGGAGGTCTCACACGGCCAACAGGCCGCCGCGTCCCGCCGGTTCCGGCACCGCGGACGCCGTCCGGCCCACGCCGAGGAGCAGGGTGTCCGCCTTCGCGACGGCGTCGCGGATACCGGTGGTGCCCATCATGACGCAGAGTGTGTAGCTGACGTCCTCCAACTCCCTTGTCGTCGCCGGGTCGCCCCGCTCCGCGTCGGCGATCCGCAGCGATGCGTACCGCGTCAGCAGCCTTCTGACGACCTTCGGATCCGGAACGAGCACGGAGAGCCCCTCTCTCGATTTTCCGTTGCGTATGCCCGAGCAGGGGGAGGCCGATCCCATCTCCCGCCCTCCGGCTCGCGATTGACGGAATCCTGTCGCCGGGCACCCGACTGACGCTCGAATCCCACCGGTGCGAAACCCACAGGAGTGACGTTACGGCGGGTACGGCGTCGACCCGCTTCTCCCGGGGGCCGCGGACAGTTGAACAGGGGGCAGCCCCTCAGCACGGACGCATGAACGCACGAACGGTGTACGCCCATGAACCACCCCCAGCGCCTGCTCTGCGCGCTCTACGTCGGCACGAGCTCCGGACTCGCCCTGACCACGGTCCACGAGTTCCGTCACGGCCCCTGGTGGGCCGCGTGTCTCTTCGCCGCCGCGAGCCTCGTCCCCCTGGTCGCCTTGGTCCGTGAGGCCGAGCCCCGTGAGCCGGCGATCGCACGGCGACTGCGCTCCGTCGGGTCCGATGCCGATGAGGACGTGGTGCGCATCGAACTCGACGCCGCGTGCTGCGAGCGCTGGTGGACGAGCTGCGGCACCGAGCACGACGCGACCTGCCCGCACCGCGTCCCCCGGAGCAGCGCCGCCTGACGGGTGCGGTGCGATCAGGCGACCTGCCCGCTGTGCAGTGCCGTGTACGCCCCTCCCCGGCGCAGGAGTTCGTCGTGCGTGCCGATCTCCTGGACCCGGCCGTCGCCCATCACCACGATCCGGTCGGCGCCCCGCACGGTGGACAGCCGGTGCGCCACCACGAACGTGGTCCGTCCGCGCAGCAGCCTGGCGAGCGCCTGCTGCACCAGGGCCTCGGAGCGGGTGTCGAGGGCGGAGGTCGCCTCGTCGAGCACCAGCACCCTGGGGTTCCTGATCAGGGCGCGGGCGATGGCGAGGCGCTGGCGCTGCCCACCGGACAGCCGGGCGCCACGCTCGCCGACCAGGGTGTCCAGGCCCTGCGGCAGCCGCTCCACGAACTCCAGCGCGTTGGCGTCCCGCAGGGCCGTGCGCACCGTCTCCTCGTCGGCCTCGTCCTCCATGCCGTAGGCGACGTTCTCGCGGATCGTGCCGTCGAAGAGGATCGACTCCTGCGGCACGACCGAGACGAAGCGCCGGTAGGTGCGCAGGTCGAGGGTGTTCATGTCGGTGCCGTCGAGCAGCAGCCGGCCCGAGGTGGGGCGGATGAAGCCGATGACGAGGTTGAGCACGGTGGACTTGCCCGCCCCGGACGCGCCGACGAGGGCGATGGTCTCCCCCGGCCGCACCAAGAGGGTGAAGTCGTGCACGGCGGGCCGCTCGCCGGCCCCGTAGGCGTGGCCGACCTGCTCGAAGGCGACGGCCCCGCGCACCTCGGACACCTGCGACTTGCCCGCGTTGTCCTCCAGTTCGGGCGCCTGGAGGACCTCTCCGACCGAGCGGACGGACTCCAGGCCCTTGGTGATGACGGGGGCGAGACCTGCCAGCGTGGTCGTGGAGTTGGTGAGCGTGGTGAGGAAGGCGCTGAGCATCACGACGTCGCCGGGGGTGACGCCCCAGACGTCGTAGTACGACACCAGTGCCGCGCCGGCGAGGACGAGGACCCCGACGACGTTGAGCACCACCCAGGCCAGCGACCCGAAACGGCCGTTGACCAGGTCGAGGCGCATACCGGAGGTGAGCAGCCGGTGCAGGGTGCCGTCCATGCGGCGCAGCGCCTTGCCCTCCAGTCCGTGGGCGCGGGTGACCGGGATGAGCCGGGTCATCTCCGTCACGCGGGACGACAGGGTCTCGACCTCGTGCCGGAAGTGCTCGTTGTGGGTGCGCAGCCGGGCGCGGAGGCGGGCCACGACGAGGGCCGCGGCGGGGACCACGACGAGGAAGACCGGCAGGAACTCCGGTGTGCGGATGCCGATGATGACGAGGCCGCCGATGAGTACGGTGCCCGCCCCGAGGCCGGTCTCGGCGGTCTGCTGGACCATCTGCTCGACGGTCTCGACGTCCCGCACCACCTTGGCCTGGAGCACGCCGGCGCTGACGCGGGAGTGGTAGCCGATGGACAGCTGCTGCATGCGGGTGCAGAGCGCGGAGCGCAGGGAGGTGCCCATGCGGCGCACGCTGCCGTACAGGAGACGGACGTAGAGGATGTGCAGGGGGTAGTTGACCAGCAGGATCAGCAGGATGATCCCGGTGCTGAGCCAGAGTTCGGTGATCGCCCGGTGCTGGACGACGGTGTCGATGATGGTCGCGGTGATCAGCGGCAGCAGCCAGACGGGGCTGTGCTTGACGGCGAAGATGCCGACCGCCGCGGCGAGGCGGCGACGGTCGGCGCGGAACAGGTAGGCGAGGGTACGGATGGGGTGCTCGCCCCGGTAGCGGTGGTCGAGCGGTCTCTCCAACGGCGAGGCCATTGGTGACGGTTCCTTCCGAGGGTTCGGATCAGGGGGCCTGTGGCGAGCGCTTTCTCCCCAAGGAGTGCCGGATTACACCGCATCCAGTTCGGAGATCTCGTCGGCCGTGAGGACCAGGTCGGCCGCGGCGACCGAGTCGAGGATCGTCTCCGGGCGGCTGGCGCCCGGGATCGGCACGACGACCGGCGACTTGGCGAGCATCCAGGCGAGGCAGACGCGCTGCGGGCTCACCCCGTGCGCCTCGGCGATCCGGGCGAACGGCGCGTAGGCGGAGCCCAGTTCGCGGGCCCGGGAGATGCCGCCGAGGGGGCTCCAGGGCAGGAACGCGATCCCGAGTCCGTCGCACAGGCCCAGTTCGGGCTCGCTGGAGCGGAACGCCGGGGAAAACTGGTTCTGCACGGAGACGAGTCGTCCGCCGAGGATGTCCTGGGCCTGGCGGATCTGCTCCGGGTTCGCGTTGGAGATGCCCGCGAGCCGGATCTTGCCCTCGTCCAGCAGGTCCCGCACGGCGCCGACCGAGTCCGCGTACGGCACGCGCGGGTCGGGGCGGTGGAACTGGTACAGCCCGATGGCCTCCACCCCGAGCCGGCGCAGGGACGCCTCGCAGGCCTCCTTGAGGTACCGCGGGCTGCCGTCCAGGGTCCAACTCCCGTCACCGGGACGCAGATGGCCTCCCTTGGTGGCGACCAGGACGTCGGCGCCCCGGTCGTGGGAGGCGAGGGCCTTGGCGATCAGGGACTCGTTGTGGCCGACCTCGTCGGCGTCGCGGTGGTAGGCGTCCGCGGTGTCGATCAGTGTCACGCCCGCGTCGAGGGCGGCGTGCAGCGTGGCCAGCGAACGGGCCTCGTCCGGCCGCCCCTCGATCGACATGGGCATCCCGCCCAGACCGATCGCGCTGACCTCGACATCACCGATGCGTCGCGTGTGCATGGGCTCGTGACCTCTTCCGGGCTGTCGCGCGGGACGATGGGTGCCGGCAAGCGGTTGCACCGCGCCGGTCGCACACCAGCCTGAACCCGCCTCGGCCCGCAGGTCCAATAGAAGAACGCGAACGTATTCAGCAGTGCGAGGACTGAATCACCGGGGGCCTCGCCGCGCAGCGACCGTCACCGAACCGGGCCGTCTGCGACGTATCCGGACGCTTCGGCATCAGGCCTCGGCATGGCATCGATCTTTCCCGGCATTCCGCTTGCGCGGCCCGCGGGTGCCTGTGGCACTCTCGGTCTGGACCTTCGGGGTGTGGAAAGGCGGGGGCATGCGCATCGGACTGCTCGGTACGGGCCCGTGGGCCGAGGGGGCGCACGCGCCCGCTCTGAGCCGACACGGCGAGCTGGATTTCGTCGGGGTGTGGGGCCGTCGTCCGGAGGCCGCCAAGGAGTTGGCGGCCCGCTTCGGCACGCGGGCCTACGACGACGTCGACGCCCTCTTCGCCGACGTGGACGCCGTCGCGGTGGCGCTGCCGCCCACCGTGCAGGCCGGTCTTGCGGTGCGGGCGGCCCGTGCGGGCTGCCATCTGCTGCTGGACAAGCCGCTCGCGCCGACGGTCGAGGAGGGCCGGGCCGTGGTGGCGGCGGTCCAGGAGGCGGGCGTCGCCTCGGTCGTCTTCTTCACGACCCGTTTCCAGAGTGTCACCGAGGCGTGGATCACCGAACAGGCCGCCGTCGAGGGCTGGTTCACCGCGCGGGCCGAGTGGCTCGGCGCGGTGTTCACCACGGACAGTCCGTTCGGGTCCTCGCCGTGGCGGCGGGAGAAGGGCGCGCTGTGGGACGTGGGACCGCACGCCCTGTCGGTGCTGCTGCCGGTCCTGGGCGACGTACGGCGGGTCGCTGCCGCCGCGCACGGTCCCGCGGACACCGTGCACCTGGTCCTCGACCACGCCGGTGGCGCGTCGAGCACGCTGACGCTGAGCCTGACGGCGCCGCCCGCCGCGGCGGGCGCGGCCGTCGAACTGCGCGGCGAGGGCGGGGTGACGCTCCTCCCGCGCAGTCCGGACGGTGCGGTTCCGGCGCTCGAACGTGCCGCGGACGCGCTGCTCGCCGCCGCTCGCAGCGGCCGTCCGCATCCGTGCGACGCGGTGTTCGGGCTGCGGGTCACGGAGATCCTGGCAACGGCGGAGGCGATGCTGGGCGGCTGACGCCGCTCACCACTCGCTCCCGACCGCCTCCGTCAGCCGGGAGACGGCGGCCGGGTCCGGCAGGCCGGCCAGTGTGTCGACGACCTTGCCGCTCGCGAACTCGCGCTGTTCGGCGCTCGCGTCGGGGGCGATCGCGCCCTCGGCCTGGACCTTGACGAAGTTCAGATCCGTCGCGAACAGCATGGAGAACGAGTCCAGGCTCCTGACCGTCGCAGGGCCGCCGGCGTCCACATACGCCCGCACGAGCAGACGGGCGGACCCGGCGGTGAAGTCGTTGCGGCCCGCCCAGACGTACAGGGCACTGGCGAGTTCGCGGTCCGCCGCGATGGGCCCGGCGTTGTCCCAGTCCAGGAGTGTCGGGCCGGCCGCGCCGACCAGAACGTTCTGCGGCTGCATGTCGAGATGCGACAGCACGACGTCACCGGGTCCGGACGGGGAGACGTACCGGGCCAGTTGGGGCGCCCTGGTGTCGATGAACCGGCCGAGGTCGTCGGCCCACGGCATCCCGGCCCGGCGGACCTCCTTGTGGAGCACCGCCCAGTCGGTGTCCCGGGGGCACTCCTCGTACCAGACATGAGGTGTCCCGGTCGCGCCCTCGCCCGCCCGGTGGAGAAGCGCCAGGGTCCGGCCGCACCAGCTCAGGGTGGCCGGGTCGGTGGGGTCCGCCGGGGTTCCGGTGACCCAGTCGTAGAGCTTCACGGCGGATCCGTCGAGCTGCGAGACGTGGCCGCCGTCGCGGTTGGGGAGGAGCCGGGGTGCGGAGATCCCCAGTTCCTGCGTGGCGGCGCGCAGGGCGATCTCCTGCCGGCTGTCCTCCTCGCTGCCGCCGAACAGCAGCTCCTTGACCGCCCATGAGGTGCCGTGCCCGGTCAGCTTCCAGATCTGCCCCAGGGCGCCGCGGGTGACGGGCGTCATCGTCCAGGGCCCGGCACCGAGTCCGTAGGTGTCGGCGATCAACTCCGCGTGGCTTTGCATGCAGGTCCTCTCCAGGGTTCTCGGCCACCCAAGATCGCAGGGAGGGCACCTATGCGTCGAAGGGTTTGTCGCTCCAGCGGAACCGGGCCCGGTCGCCCTCCTCTCCCGGGTCCTCGGTCAGGGCGAGTTCGCGGGCGAACAGCTCCCGCAGGGTGCCGAAGGCCGCAGCGGGCGTGAAGTGGCCCGACAGCCAGGGGAAGTCGGCTTCGTCGATCAGGATCTCCCCGATCAGGACGTCGCCGCTGTGCAGGTGCCAGACCTGGCCGTCGAACCCCACTGCGCCTGCGTCACCCGGTGCCGACTCTCGTGGACACCTTGCCATCCGGCACCGACAGCGGCGCCTCGGGCTACCGCGCGCCGGTGGGCAGACGGAAGTTGACGCGTTCGCGGGTGACCGGATACCCGGCCTTGGCGAAGTGCGCGGCCATCGGGACGTTGCCCTGGTCCGTCGCGGCGACGATGAACTCGGCGCCCTGTGCGACGAGGTAGTGGGTGCACTCGGTCAGGAGGTCGTAGGCGTAGCCGTGGCCGCGCTGTCCGGGCACGACCCCGATGAAGCCGATGATCGGGGCCTGGTGGTTGCGGGCCGGGATGTGGATCCCCGCGAGTTCTCCGTCCGGCGTGCGCGCGACCTGCCACCACTCGCGCGGCGACGGACACCAGCGGAAGAAGTCGAGCTCCTCCTGAGCCGCCTTGTCGACACCGCCCTCCTCGACGGCCTTCAGCGCGTGGGCGTCCAGGGTGGCGGAGTGAATGCGGCGCAGCGCGTCGAAGAAGACGGCGTCGTCGGGTTCGGCGCCGAAGACCAGACGTCCGGGCCGTTCGGGCAGCCCGCAGGCGGGGGTCCAGCGGTAGTTGAAGCGTTCGACCAGAAGCTCGTATCCGGCCGCCCGTGCGGCGGTGAAACGGGCCTCGACGGCGGTGCGCAGGGCCGGGTCCTCGCGCCAGCGGGGCGGCAGGCTGAAGTCGATGTCGACCTGCCAGGGCGCCGAGCGCAGGAGTTCCGCGGCCGCCTCGGTCTCGCCGTCGGCCATGTCGAGCCGGTCGACGCAGAGCGGCTCGGTGTCGTCGGGTCCTCCCCACCAGGCGGCACGGGCGACGATCCGGCCGTCGCGCAGCGCCACGCGCTGCCAGTCGGGGCGGTGCCGGGTCAGCGGGTGCGCGGCGCGCACACCGAGCGGGTCGGGCAGGGAGTCGAACTCGTGGGCGGTGCTGTCGTCGAGCTGGCGGATGACCGGTGCGGTCATGGATTCCTCCGGGATGCATGCTGCGTGAAGCGCTCCCGGGAAGCTCAGAGACGCACGCCGGGGACGACGGGAAGGGAGCGCGGGATGTCGGTGTACTGCACGGCACTCGCCTCCTTCCGTAGGTCTCGGGGCGTGACGGCGTCATGCTAGAAGCGGCTCCGGCTGGGTGTCCAGCCGATTTCCCGGCGTGCGGGGCGCACCGGCTCGGAGGACCGTAGAGGCGTGGGAAAGGCGCGGGTCGCACGGGACCACCGGGAGCGGCGCGGCTGGTTGCACGGCGCACCGCCGCCCGGCTGGGTACGCGTGCTGCCGCCCGCCCTGCTCGCGGGGGTGTGCGCGGCGACCCTGGCCAGCCCCGAGCCCCTGGACATCGGCTTCCTGCTGGGTGCCATCCCTCCGCTGGCCGTGCTGTCCTACGGCCCCGCGGGGACCGCGCTGCTCGGCGCCCTCGTGGTGAGCGTGCTGGTCGTCCCGGCGTTCCGGCTGAACGATCCCGGCACCACCGATCTGCTGACCGTGTCCTTCGTCGCCGCGCTGAGTGTGCTGGTGTCCTTCGTCCGGAGCCGTCGGGACGCCCAGCTGGTCACCGAACGGGCGGTCGCCGAGGCCGCCCAGCGGGCCGTGGTGCCGCCGCTGCCGGAGCGGGTCGGGCCGGTGGGGTGTGTGGGGCTGTACCGGGCGGCGCAGCGCGGCACGCTCGTCGGCGGTGACTTCTTCGACGTACGGCGAGGACCGCACGGCGTGCGTGCGGTGATGGGTGATGTGCAGGGGCACGGGCTGTCGGCCGTGGCGACGGTCGCCTCGCTGCTGGGCGCGTTCCGGGAGGCGGTGCTGGACGAGCCGGATCCGGAATCGGTCGCGGCGCGGCTCGACCGCAGGCTGGTCGTGGACTCCGCGGACGTGCCGCACGCCGAGTTGTTCGCCACGGCCGTGGTGCTGGAGTTCTCCGCGGACGCGCGGGAGGTGCGGATCGTGGTGTGCGGGCATCCGGCGCCGCTGCTGCTGCGCGAGGGGCGGGTGGTGGAGCTGGCGGTGCCGGCGGGTGTGCCGCTGGGCCTCGGGCTGTCCGGGGCGGGCCCGGCGGTGGGGGTCACGGTCTCATTGCGCGCCGGTGACCGGCTCTTTCTCGCGTCCGACGGTGTCTCCGAGGCCCGCGGCGGTGACGGTGCCTTCTACCCGCTGCTCGACCGGCTCCCCGGGTTCACCGACGACGAGCCGGCGGTCATGGTGCGGCATGTGTGGCGCGACCTGACGGGGCACTGCGGGACCGTCCTGGACGATGTGACGATGCTCGTCCTCAGCCCTGCCTGACCTGTTCGTGCTCCCCCTCGGCGTCGATGTGCGGCAGGATCCGGTCCAGCCACCTCGGTGTCCACCAGGCGTGCCGGCCCAGCAGCGTCATCACCGCCGGAACCATGAGCAGACGCACGACGGTCGCGTCGATCAACACGCTCACGGCGAGTCCCAGACCGAGCATCTTGACCACGATGTTGTCGCTGACGATGAACGCCGCGAAGACGCTCACCATGATCAGCGCCGCGCAGGTGATGACCCGCGCGGTGATCTCCAGCGCATGGGCGACCGACGCCTTGGCGTCCCCGGTGCGCAGCCAGGCCTCGTGCACCCGGGACAGCAGGAAGATCTCGTAGTCCATGCTCAGCCCGAAGATGATCGCGAACATCATCATCGGGACATAGCTCTCGATGGGCACCTTGCCGGAGACGCCGAGCGCGGGTCCGCCCCAGCCCCACTGGAAGACGGCGACGACGACACCGTAGGAAGCGGCGATCGACAGGATGTTGAGGACGGCCGCCTTGATCGCGACGAGCAGTCCGCGGAAGACCGCGAGGATGATCAGGAAGGCCAGCGCGACCACGACACCGATGATCAGGGGCAGCCTGCTGGAGACGATGTCGCGGAAGTCGACCTGCGCGGCGGTCGTGCCGGTGACGTAGCCGTGGGCGTCGGTCCCGGAGACCGCGGCGGGCAGGGTGTCGTCGACCAGGCGGTTGGTCAGGTCCGTGGTGGCGGCGCTCTGCGGGGACGTCTTCGAGTAGACCGTGCCGATCAGGACGTCGCCGTCCTGGGTGGCCGTCAGCGGGGTGACGACGGCCGCGCCGGAGACACCGTCGAGGGTCTTCTGGGCCTGTGAACTGAGCGCGGAGCGCCCGGAGTCCGGTACGGAGGTCTGGTCGATGACGACGGTGAGCGGGCCGTTGGAGCCGGGCCCGAACGCGTCGGTCATCAGGTCGTAGGCGCGCCGGTCGGTGAAGGAGGTGGGGTCGGCGCCGTCGCCGATGTGGCCGAGCTGGATGGAGAAGACCGGGATGGCGAGGACGGCGACGGTCACGACACCCGCGGCCAGGTAGCGCAGCGGGTGGTGTTCCACGCGCAGCGCGTAGCGGTGCCAGGTGCCGTGCGGCTCGGCGCCCTCCTCGGCGTCGGTCTCGGCCACGGGCCGGCGCACCCGGTAGCGGTCGATACGGGTGCCGATCAGCCCGAGCAGGGCCGGGACCAGGGTGAGCGCGCCGAGCACGGCGGAGACGACCGTCACGGCGGCGGCGAGGCCCAGTTTGCCGATGAACGACACGCCGGAGGCGGACAGGCCCGCGAGCGCGACGATGACCGTGCAGCCCGAGACGAGCACGGCACGCCCGCTGGTCGCGTTGGCCCGGCCCGCGGCGGTGACCGGGTCGGCGCCGTTCATCAGGTACTGCCGATGGCGGGTGATCAGGAACAGCGCGTAGTCGATACCGACGCCGAGTCCGATCATCGTGGCCAGGGTCGGCGAGACGGTCGCGAAGGTGAACGCGGCGGCGAGCAGTCCGAGGCAGGCGAGCCCGCCGATCACACTGATCAACGCGGTCACCAGCGGCAGGCCCGCGGCGATCACGCTGCCGAAGCCGATGAGCAGGACGACGATCGCCACCGCGAAACCGATCAGTTCGCTCACCCGGTCGTCGGCGGCGGGCCGCGCCAGCTCGCCGAGCGGTCCGCCGTACTCGACGTCGGCTCCGGCCGACCGCAGCGGCTGCACCGAGGTGTCCACCCCGTGCAGGTAGTCGTCGCCCAGGGTGGAGGGCTGCACGTCGAAGCGGACCGTGATGTACGCGGTCTTCGCGTCGGAGGACAGCGGTCCGACGGGCGAGGCGGTGGCGGTCAGCGGGTTCTGGACAGCCAGGACGTGCGGGAGCTTCTGGAGGTCGCCGACGGTCGTCGACATCTGGGAGCCCAGCGAGGTGAGCGCCTTGTCGCCGTCGTGCACGACGATCTGGCTGCTGTAGCCGCCCGCCGCCGGGTCGTGCTTCTTCAGGACGTCCAGGCCCTGTTGGGACTGCACGTCGGGCAGGGAGAAGTTGTCCTCGTACTCTCCGCCGACCGACCGGTTCAGTACCTGGAGAGCGACCAGGGCGACCAGCCAGCCCACGATGACGATCACGAAATGCCGGGCACACCACTGGCCCAGCCGTCGCAGTGCCCCGATGGCGGCGGTCCCCTCGTCCCCTGCGGTACTTCGAGTGGGTGACATGTCCTGGACCTTCGTTCGGTACCCCCATTACACGCCCGCCCGATCACCTCGGCATCCCGGGCGAGTCCGCTCCGGATGCACGCGACGCTCCCGGGGTGAATGGTGAGAGCGGACCCGATGACGACCCGAGGAGCAGAGATCATGCCGACGTCACAGCCCGACGCGTCCGGTCCGTCCGAGGACCGCGTCACCCCGGACGCCCTGCTCCACACCCGTACCGGCACCGAGGTGTCGCCCGAGGACGTGGTCCTCGCGGCGGGCCGGGACCTGACCCCGGCCAATCTGGAGTGGGCCCGGCGCAAGCTGGCGGCCGAGGGGCCGGCCGCCCTGGAGAAGCTGCTGCCCTGAACTCCCCCACGGTCCGGGCCCGGCGTCCGGCCGGGCCCGTCAGTCGGGTGCGTCCTCGTCCAGGCACAGCACCGGAACCCGCTGCACGAGGTTGTTGGCGAACCCGCCCCGGTTCCAGGGCTGGTCCAGCGGCTGGGTGTGTCCCTCGGCGTCGGTGGCCCGCGCGCTCAGCAGGTGTTCGCCGGGCGTCGCCGTCCAGGTGAAGTGCCAGCGGCGCCACGCCCAGCGGTGTCCGCCGTCCGGCTCCAGCGCGGTCTCCCGCCAGGTGCGTCCGGCGTCCGCGCTCACCTCGACCCGGGTCACCGGCGCCCGCCCCGACCAGGCACGTCCCTCCAGCGGGATCAGGCCCGGCCGGACCACCCGGGTCCGTGACATGAAGTCCGGGAAGCCCGGCGGCACCAGCAGGGCGCGCGGCGCGATCCGGGTGACGGGTTCGCCCGGGTCCTCGGGGTGCTCCCGCAGGCGGTAGGCGACGGCCTGCTGGAACCCGGTGAACGGCTCGCCCGCGACGTTCACGTCACGCAGCCACTTCACGTGGGCCATGCCGTACCAGCCGGGCACCACCAGGCGCAGCGGACGGCCGTGCTGCGGCGGCAGCGGGGCGCCGTTCATCGCGTACGCCACCAGGACCTCGGGCTCGCCGCCGGTGGCGTCGGCGACGGGCAGGGAGCGCTGGTAGTCCTGCTCGACCCCGCGTTCCACGCCGTGATCGGCGCCGGTGAAGACCACGTCGACGGCGCCGGCCCCGACGCCGGCCTCCGCCAGCAGCAGCCGCAGCGGCACGCCCGTCCACTCGGCGGTGCCGACCGCTTCGACGAGCCAGGGCTGGCTCACCGGCCGGGGGGTCAGCAGGGCCCGTCCGTTGCCGGCGCACTCCAGCGTCACCCGGGTGGTGACCTGCGGGAACGCCCGCAGTGCGGCCAGGTCCAGGCGCAGCGGGCGGCGGACCAGGCCGCCGACGGTGAGCTGCCAGGCGGTGTCGTCGGGGACGTAGGGGATGTCGTAGTGCGTCAGCACGTAGTGCAGGCCCGGCGGGGTGAGGTCGTGGCGCAGGGCTTCCAGGGGGATTCCGTGGTTGCGGGTGGCGAGGGCGAGTTCGTCCGGGCCGATGCCCTCGTCGGGGCCGGCCAGCCGGGCGGGTGCGCTCGCGTCTCCGAGTCGATGACCCATGACACCAGTGTCGCGCCGCGAGCCAACCCTTGCACGGTGCCTGCCGGTTCACCCTTTCGAACGGGGCCCTCGAACTGCCAGACTGCGGAAGATGCCCGACTTCGACATGCTCGTCATCGGATCCGGTCCGGGTGGCCAGAAGGCCGCCATCGCCGCGGCCAAGCTGGGCCGCCGCGTGGCCGTCATCGACCGCCCCGACATGGTCGGCGGGGTCTCCATCCACACCGGCACCATTCCCTCCAAGACCCTGCGCGAGGCGGTGCTGTACCTCACCGGTCTCACCCAGCGCGATCTGTACGGCCAGAGCTACCGGCTGAAGGACGACATCACGGTCGGGGACCTGACCGCCCGTACCCAGCACGTGGTCAGCCGTGAGGTCGACGTCATCCGCAGCCAGCTCTCCCGCAACCACATCGCCCTCTACGCCGGGACCGGTCGCTTCGTCGACGCCCACACGGTCGCCCTGCGCGAGGTGACAGGTCACGAACGGCTGCTCAGCGCCGAGCACATCGTCATCGCCACGGGCACGCGTCCCGCGCGGCCGGACAGCGTGGAGTTCGACGAGCGGACGATCATGGACTCGGACAACGTCCTCGCCCTGGAACGGGTTCCGCGGTCCATGGTCATCGTCGGCGCCGGGGTCATCGGCATGGAGTACGCGTCCATGTTCGCCGCGCTCGGCAGCAAGATCACGGTGGTGGAGAAGCGCGCCCAGATGCTCGACATGTGCGACATCGAGGTGATCGAGTCGCTCAAGTACCACCTGCGGGACCTCGCCGTGACCTTCCGGTTCGGGGAGACGGTGGCCGCGGTCGAGCGCCATCCTCGGGGCACGCTGACGATCCTGGAGAGCGGCAAGAAGATCCCCGCCGACGCGGTGATGTACTCGGCGGGCCGGCAGGGTCTCACCGACGGACTCGACCTGGACAAGGCGGGTCTGTCGGCGGACCGGCGGGGCCGGATCACGGTCGACGAGTTCTACCGCACCGAGGTGCCGCACATCTATGCCGTCGGCGACGTCATCGGGTTCCCGGCGCTGGCCGCGACCTCGATGGAGCAGGGGCGTTCGGCGGCGTACCACGCCTTCGGGGAACCCGTCGGGCGGATGCACCAGCTCCAGCCGATCGGCATCTACACCATCCCCGAGATCAGCTTCGTGGGCCGGACGGAAGATCAACTCACGGAGGAGAGCGTCCCGTTCGAGGTCGGTATCTCCCGGTATCGCGAACTGGCCCGGGGGCAGATCATCGGTGACTCGCACGGCATGCTGAAACTGCTGGTCTCACCCGAGGACCGCACGCTGCTCGGCGTGCACTGCTTCGGCACCGGCGCCACCGAACTCATCCATATCGGCCAGTCCGTGATGGGCTGCGGCGGCACGGTCGACTATCTCGTCGACGCGGTGTTCAACTACCCGACGCTCGCCGAGTCCTACAAGGTCGCCGCCCTCGACGCCACGAACAAGCTCCGTCAGATCGACCGCATCGGCGACTGAACTCCGGTCAACAACGGCCCTGACCTGCGGCGGAGTTGGATGCGGGAGATTACCCTCCGGTCAATCTTGAAAGGAGATCCGGTAGGGCTATCATCACTCGCACACACGGTGCGTGACCGTCTGCCGACGCGATGCTGAACGGTGTCCGCCGCCCCCCAATGTGCCGCCGCTGGCCGAGGCCATCCTTCCTCGGTCCGCGGCGGGTTCCACCCCCCACTCCTCAACGCCGTCGAGGCCTGGTCGTCCTCGCGTCGTGCACGACGGAAAGCAGCTTCAGCATGAGCAACAGCAGGGGCAGAGGGCTGCAGGCCAACGCCCTCGGCACGTTCGACACAGTGGTGATGGCGGTCGCGGGCAGCGCTCCGGCCTACTCGATCGCCGCCACCACCGCGGTCCTCGTCGGCGCGGTGGGCCTCGCCAGCCCGGCCGCACTCCTGTACTGCGCGATCCCCATGCTGGGCATCGCGCTGGCGTTCAGCTACCTCAGCCGTATCGACGTGAACGCGGGCGCCAGTTACTCGTGGGTGGGACGTACGCTCCACCCGTTCCTCGGCTTCCTCAGCGGCTGGGCGCTGGTGGTGTCGGCGACCATCTTCATGGTGGCCGGCTCCCTCCCGGCCGGTTCGATGACGCTCGCCCTGTTCGACGAGGGCCTCGCCGACAACACCGCGCTGTCCACGGTCGTCGGCGCCGCCTGGTTCGTGGCCATGCTGCTGGTCGTGCTCGGCGGCGCCCGGCTCACCGTGCGGGCCCAGCTCCTCATGTCCGGCGTCGAGCTCGCGATACTCGCCCTCTTCGCGGTCCTGGCCTTCTTCCACACGGACAACGCCCGTGTCTTCGACTGGTCCTGGTTCGGTTTCGGCCAGTTCGACGGCATGGCCGGCTTCGCGTCCGGTGCGCTGATCGCCGCGTTCTACTACTGGGGCTGGGACGTGACCAGCAACCTCAGCGAGGAGACCCGCAACAGCCGTCGTACGACCGGACTCGCGGGCCTGATCGGGGTCGGCATCGTCTTCCTGCTGTTCGAGGTGTTCACCATCGCGGTGAACGTCGTGCTGTCCTCGGCGCAGGTGCGGGAGAACGAGGCCAACGTGCTCGCGGTGCTGGGCGAGGAGATCTGGCCGGGCTGGGGCGGCAAGCTGCTGATCGTCGCGGTGATGCTGTCCACCATCGCCACCCTGGAGACCACGCTGATCCAGGTCACCCGCTCGCTGTTCGCGATGGGCCGCGACCGCACGATGCCCTCCGCGCTGGGCAAGGTGCACCGCGAGTGGAACACGCCCTGGGTCGCCATCGCCGTGGTCGGCGCGGTGGCGCTGGTGATGTTCATCGCCTCCAACGCGCTCGGTTCGGTGGGCGACATCCTCTCCGACGCGATCTCGGCGATCGGTCTGCAGATCGCCGTCTACTACGGTCTGGCGGGCCTCGCGGCCGTCGTCGCCTACCGCAAGATGCTGCTGAAGTCCGCCGCCAACTTCTTCTTCGGCGGCTTGTGGCCGCTGCTGGGCGCCCTGTTCATGTTCTGGATCTTCGTCGAGTCGCTGGGCGAGCTGAGCCGGGCCGCGATCACGATCGGCGTCGGCGGACTCGCCGTCGGCCTTGTCCCGATGCTCTGGTACTGGAAGAAGGGCAGCGACTACTACCGGCCCGCCAAGCTGGACGCCACCCGCGCCGTCGAGGCGGACTACGTCCCCGACGGTGCCGTGCCCGCGCAGTCCCGTGTCCACGAAGGTCTCTCCACCGACTTCTGAGGGGTGTGGCGATGACACGGGATCGCTTCGCGCCCGACTTCGACCCCGACTGCGGGGACGTACCCCTCACCACGGCCCGCCAGGACATCGTCATCGGACGCTGGCAGGGGCTGAGGGAACTGCTGCGGGCGACCGGCCCCGACTGGCCGGTCCGCGGCCACCGGGTCCGGCTGCTCGCCCAGGCCTGCGCGAGCAGTTCGACGGCCGAGTCGTGGCTGGCCGCCGAACCGCACAGCGCCGACGCGCTCGTACTGCGCGCGGCGACCGAGACGGCCCGGGCGTTCAACCTGGCGATCGCCGCGGGCCGCGGTGTGCCGATCGAACAGCACCGCGTCGACGCCGCGGTGATGGCGAGCCTCCAGGCCGCCGACGCGTATCCGGACGACCCCACCCCGTGGATCTCCCTGATCTCCGTGGCACGGCTGTACCCGGCGGGCGTCCGGAGGCAGGAACTGGCGCGCTGGTGGGACGAGTTGCATCAGCGCGACCCGTACAGCGTGGAGGGCCACCTCCAGGTGCTGCACTACTACTCGTCCCGCTGGCACGGCACCCACGGCCTGATGTACGACTTCGCCCGCGACGCGGCCGGAGTGGCCCCGCCCGGCTGCGCACTGCCGGTGCTGGTGCAGTACGCCCGGGTCGAGGAGTACCGGTTCGCGCTGGACGCGGCCAAGGGCCGGCAGTCCTCGGTGGCGCTCGCCCAGCACTGGAGCAACGACGGCGCCGTCAGCGACGTACGCCGCACCTGGCAGCGCTGGATCGCCGGGCGGCCCGAGGCCCCGGTCGCCCCCGCCGAGCTGCGAGACCTCAACTACCTGACGCACGCGGCCTGTCACGCGGGCCTCACGGATGTCGCGGGCCCGCTGTTCCGGCTGCTGGGGCGGCGGGCCACCCGGACCCCCTGGTCCTACACCGGGGAACCGGAAAAGCAGATCACCAAGTGGCGCAAGGAGGTGGGGCTGCGCGCCTGAACAGGCGGTTCCTCACGGTGTCGCGTTCGGGCCGTCCGGCCGGCTGCTGCGCTGCTCGACCATCTCGCGGGTGAGCTGCTCCGTCTCCGCCTCGGGCAGCCGCTCGAAGCCGTCCTCGGTGATGACCGAGACGATCGGGAAGATCCGCCGGTTGATGTCGGGGCCGCCGGTCGCGGAGTCGTCGTCCGCCGCGTCCCACAGGGCCTGGAGGGCGGCGAGCGCGGCGTCGCGCCGGGACATGCCCCGGTGGAACAGCTTCTTCAGCGCGCCCCGGGCGTAGGGCGAGCCGGAGCCCTCGGCATGGAAGTCCGTCTTCTCGTACAGGCCGCCGGCGACGTCGAAGCTGAAGATGCGTCCCTTCTCACCGTCGGCGGCCGTGTGGTCGTAGCCGGTGAGGAGGGGGACGACGGCGAGGCCCTGCATGGCCTGGCCGAGGTTCTGCCGGATCATGCCGGCCAGGCGCCGGGCCTTGGCGTTGAGGGTCATCGGCGCGCCCTCGATCTTCTCGAAGTGCGTGAGCTCGACCTGGTACAGCTTCACCATGTCCAGCGCGAGACCGACGGTGCCCGCGAAGGCGACGGCGGTGTGGTCGTCGGCCGGGTGCACCTTCTCCAGGTCGCGCTGCGCGATGAGGTTGCCCATCGTGGCCCTGCGGTCGCCGGCGATCAGCACGCCGTCGCGGTAGGCGAGGGCCAGCACGGTGGTGCCGTGCGGAAACCGGTCGGGGGCGGCACGCACACCGTCGGGGAAGGGTCTGCGGGTGGGCAGCAGGGCGGGCCGGTGCGCGGTGAGAAACTCGGTGAAGGACGCGGTGCCGGGAGTGAAGAACTCCTCCCCCAGCCGTCCGCCGCGCTCGCTCTCCGTCATGCTGTTCCCCCTCGTGTCCCCGGGCCGACATCCGAGTCCTACCTGAAGCGGACCGACGGGAAACCCGCGGTCGGGATCACCACTCACGCCGTGGACCCGCCCGTTGCGCTCACAGGGCCTTGCGCCGCACCAGCACGCCGAGCACCACCAGGCCCGGGACCAGCGGCAGCCACACGGTCAGGAGCCGGTAGCCGAGCACGGCGGAGGCGGCCGCGGCGGCCGGGGCGCCCGCGGTGGTCAGGGCGAAGGCCAGGGCCGCGTCGAGGGAGCCGAGGCCGCCGGGGGTGGGCAGCAGGGCGGCGGCGCTGCTGGCGGCGAGGTAGAGCAGTGCCACCCGGGCGGGCGGCAGGGAGAGGGCGACGGCCTGGGTGACGGCGATCAGGACGAGGGCGTGCAGGACGGCGAAGGCCAGCGAACCGCCCCACAGAGCGGCTGCCCGGGGCGGGTTGGCGTGCACGGCCCTGATGTCGGCGGCCATGGCGGCCAGGGCGCGCCTGCATCGGGACCGGGACCGGGCCAGCACGCCGGCGACGCAGACGGCGGCGGCGAGGAGGAGGGCGACGAGGATCGCCCCGGACGGGCGCGGGCACCGCAGCGCGCCCGGACAGGCCAGCGCGAGCGCCACGACCAGCACGACCCGTACGACGGCGGCCGCGGTGCCCTTGACGGCGAGGGCGCTCGCCGCGCGCCCTGCCGACAGCCCGCAGCGCATGAGGAAGCGCAGGTTGACCGCGCCCGCGCCGAGCCCGGCGGGCAGCAGATGGTTGGCGGCGCAGGCGGCGAACTGCGCGGCCACGAGCCGCCCTTGGGGAAGCCGCCGGACGACCGCGCCCTGCTGGGCGAGCGCCGCGCAGACCCAGGTCGCGGCGGCCGCCGTGCCGCCCACCAGCAGCCAGCCCTGGTCGGCGACGGCGAGCCGCACGGCCCCGCGCTCCAGGACCGGCCAGTGCCGCTGGGCGAGACAGGCCACGCCCACCAGGACGAGGAGGGCGAGTGCGGTGTGCCAGTAGACGCGCCTTCGACCGGGGGCGACGACGACCGGTTCGGACGTCATGGACCACCGTCCTCCGCCGCCGGACCGATCCGTACCTGGATCCCGTCGATCCCGTACGGGGTCCAGTCGCGGGCGTACCCGGCCGGGCCGCCGTGTGCCGGGACGAGGTGGGCGACCGGGATCCGGCGGGCGTCTTCCCGGATCCGAGCCGGCGTGGAGTTCTTGTTGGGACCGCTCACCGCCGCGGAGGAGCACCCGGTGTAGAAGGCGATGGGGAGGGACTCCTCCCCGGTGAGCAGACAGGGCGGCCGGATGCCCAGGCGGTGCAGGTCGGCGGCGGTGCGCTCCCAGGCCTGCCGGTCGGCGGTGCTGCGGGTGACCGTGCGCTCCAGGACCGAGTACTGCACGGCGAGGTGTCCGGCCAGTCCCAGCGCGACCAGCGTCGTGGCCAGCGGGCGCCACCCGCCGCCCGGTGCGGTGACCAGGTGGCGCAGTGCGTCGGCGACCGGGATGGCCAGGAGCGCGTAGGCGGGCAGCAGGAAGCGCGGCGCCGCGTATCCGATCAGGAACAGGTACGGGAAGGCCGTCGACGCGGCGCAGGCCAGCGTGACGAGTGTGCGTGCGGTGCGGCCGGCGCGGACCGCGACGAGCAGGCCGAGAACGGCGAGCAGCGGAAGGACGTACCACCACGCGGTGATCGCCGGGTGGGGCATCGAGCCGGTGCACGGCCGGCACAGGGTGCGTCCGACGAGGCTGCGCATCTGGTCGTCGACGGCGAGGTTCCAGCCGAGTCCGCCCTGGATGCGGGAGCCGTCGTGCAGCCGCTGCGCCAGACCGCCGTAGTTGAGGTACGCCTCGACGACCCATTGGGCGGCGCCGAGGGCCAGTCCCGCGAAGAGGGCGAGGAGCAGCCTCCAGTGGCGGAGCGCCATCGCGAGGACGAGGAGGGGCAGCGTCACCCAGACGGCGTCGGTGGGCCGCATGAGTGCCATGAGGGCGGCGCCCGCCGCGATGCCCCACGGGTTGGCCGGGGCGCGCAGGAAGGAGCCGACGCAGACCAGGGCGCCGATCGCCACCCAGTAGTTGGGCATGGCCTGCGGGCCGTAGTAGAGCGTCACCCACAGGGAGGCGAAGAGCGCGCCGGCGCCGGCGAGGACACGGGACGGGAAGACGCCGCGCCAGACGCGCAGGGCGAGGTAGAGGCCGATGCCCGACAGCACGGCGAGGTAGACGCGCAGCAGTGCGGTGGACGTGGACCAGGACGCGATGGGCGCCACCAGTAGCGAGATGCCACGCGCGCGTGGTGCGCTGAAGTAGGAGGGTGGCGCCTGGGCACCGACCTGGCTGACGTACACGGTCTCGTCCCAGCCGAGGCCCATCCAGGGCCGTACGAGCACCAGCTGGGCGAGGACGAACGCACCGGCCACCACGGCGAGCAGAACGTCACCGTGCCGCCGCCGGTCCGTGCCGGGCACGGTCGCCGTGTCGCGCCGTCGCACACTCACGAGCGTCGCGTTCGCGCCGTGCACCATCGTCCACCCCTTACCCCTACGCGTCGCAGGGTTTCCGAGACCCCACGGCCATGAGCTGGGGAAATAGAGAAAACATGGACAAATTAACCCGCGTCCGGTCTGTGCGCAGCGGGAAGTTCGGCCAGGTGCCTGATATTTCGTCCGATAATCAGCGCAACTGTGCGAACTATGCGTCAGTCGTGCGGGAACGAGTGGTGCTCGTGGGCGACGAGCCAGCGCCCGTCCTGTTTGCGCAGCCCGAACGTCAGGCGCAGCCGGAGGCCGGGGTGTTCGGCGAGTTCCTCGGGGGTGGCGCAGCGCAGGAGGGCGTGGGCGTAGGCGACCTCGGAGCCGGCGGTGACGTCGAGGTGCTCGATGTCGAAGCAGGCGCCCTGGGCCTGCCAGGCGAAGAAGGGCGGCCAGGCGGCGCTGTACGCGGCCAGTCCATGGATGCCGTGGTGGGGCGGCGGTACGTCGTACATGACGATGTCCTCGGCATGGTCGGCGAGTACGCCGTCGAGGTCGCCCCGGTGGACGGCGTCGGCCCAGTTCGTGATCAGGGCGCGGATCTGCGCGGCGTCGTCGGGCACGGTGGCGGCTCCCTCCTGTGTCCCCTCGCCATCCTCCCCGCCGGTCCGGGTCCCCGCCCGGCGGCGGGATGACACACTCTGCGTGTGCCGCTGACACTCGACGACCTCCTCCTCCGCGCCCGGGCCCTGGCCCGCGACGACCGGCGCGCGATCCTCGGTGTCGCGGGCAGCCCCGGCGCCGGCAAGACGACACTCGCCGAGGTTCTGGTGCGGGAGCTCAACGCGGGCGGTGAGCCATGGGTCGCTCATGTCCCCATGGACGGCTTCCACCTCGCCGACGTGGAACTGGCGCGGCTCGGTCTCCTGGACCGCAAGGGCGCGCCGGACACCTTCGACGCGGCGGGATACGCCGCGCTGCTGCGCCGGCTGCGCGCGATGGAGGACGACGACATCGTGTACGCGCCCGGGTTCGAGCGGGTGCTTGAGCAGCCGATCGCGGGCGCTCTGCCGGTGCCGCCGACGGCCCGGCTGGTGGTGACCGAGGGCAACTACCTGCTGCTGGACACGGGCGCGTGGGTGCGGGTGCGGCGCCAGTTGGACGAGGTGTGG
Organism: Streptomyces sp. S3(2020); assembly: GCF_013044505.1. Classification (GTDB taxonomy): domain Bacteria; phylum Actinomycetota; class Actinomycetes; order Streptomycetales; family Streptomycetaceae; genus Streptomyces. The sequence continues at coordinate 47,580 of NZ_JABERD010000023.1, forward strand.
TTCTGCGAGTTGGACGAGCCGGAGCGGGTCCGGCGGCTGGTGGCCCGGCACGAGCGGTTCGGCAAGGAGCACGACGAAGCCGTGGCCTGGGCGCTGGGCACGGACCGGCGCAACGCCGGCCTGGTCGCGGCGACCCGGGATCGCGCGGATCTCGTCGTCCCCACCCGGATCCTGGAGCGCCGTCAGGCGGTGTCGTAGGCCTGCCGCGCCCGCTCGACCTCGTCGAGGTGGTCGGCGGACCAGTCGGCGAGGTGGGCGAAGAGCGGGGCGAGGCTGCGGCCCAGCTCGCTGATCTCGTACTCGACCCTGGGCGGAACCTCGGGGTGATACGTGCGGATGACCAGCCCGTCCCGCTCCAACTGCCGCAGCCGCTGGGTCAGGACCTTCGGCGTGATCTTCGTGATGCGCCGCTCCAGCTCGACGAAACGCTGCCGGCCGTGCGCGTGCAGGCTCCACAGGATCGGGGTGGTCCAGCGGCTGAACACGATGTCCACGACCGGGCCTATGGGACAGGCGAGTGCGGGGTCGGTCGTCGCCTCGGCCTTCATACGCGTCCCTCCGGGATAGCCACTTTCCTCTAGGTACCTACTATATCCACGCTGTTAGCGTCCCTTCATCGGCAACAACGCTGATTTCACAAGGGAGTTGTTCATGATCGTGGTGACGGGGGCGACGGGCAACGTCGGCCGGGAGCTCGTGAGCGCGCTGGTCGGCGATGGCACGCTGGTGACCGCCACGTCCCGGCGGATCGCCGACGGGGACGTGCCGCAGGGGGTCCGCGCGTGGCCGGCGGATCTGGCGGACGCCGAGAGTCTCAGGGCCGTGCTCGACGGAGCGGACGCTCTCTTCCTGCATGACGGCGGTCTGTCCGCGCACCTGCTCGACGTTCCGCATCTCATGGACGTCGCCAAAGCGGGCGGGGTCCGGCGGGTCGTGCTGCTGTCCTCGCTCGGAGTCGTGACCAGGCCGGAGTCGGTCTCGCACGGCGGCACCGGGCGGGCCATCGACGAGGCCGTACGCCAGTCGGGCCTGGAGTGGACAATCCTGCGGCCCAACGGTTTCCACTCCAACGCGTTCGCCTGGGCCGAGTCCGTGCGCACCGGCCGCACCGTGGCCGCCCCGTTCGGCGACGTCGCTCTGCCCACGGTCGACCCCGCGGACATCGCCGCGGTCGCCGCGGTGGCGCTGCGCGAGGACGGACACACCGGACAGGTCTACGAGTTGACCGGCCCGGCGGCGGTGACGCCCCGTCAGCAGGCCGCGGCTCTCGGCGCGTCGCTGGGCGAGCCGGTCCGGTTCGTCGAGCTGGACCGGGACGAGGCCCGGACCCACCTGCTGCGTTTCATGCCCGAACCCGTGGCCGACACCACCCTCGACGTCCTGGGCGCCCCCACCCCCGCCGAACAGCGCGTCAGCCCCGACATCGAGCGCGTCACCGGCCGCGCCCCGGGCTCGTTCGCCGACTGGGCGCTGCGGAACGCCGCCGCGTTCCGGTAGGAATTGCCGCATGGGGTTGGACATCACCGTGCTCGCCGTCGACTGGCAGCGGCTGGAGACGACACCGCGCGAGAAGCGGCTCGGGCTGCTGGAGGACGCGGCGCTTCCCGAGGACGAGATCGACTGGGACGCGGAACCGCGGCGGGGCTGGGTGTGGCCGGCTGCCCCGAACGTGCCGTGGTGCGGGCGGTACGAGTTCCACAGCACCAGCGGCTCGTACAAGGCGCACTTCTGGGCGGGACAGGCCTGGGAGGACGTACGCGACTTCGCCGACCCCGTGGTGCGCGAGCAACTGAACGGGTTCCTGGGCCCGTTGCTCTGGGACGAGGACGACACCGGCCTCTTCCCGGCCGACCCCGACCCCTGGCGCCCCGGGCTGCTGCTCGTGTGTCCCCCGCCGGCCGTCTCCGCGCTCGCTGCCCACTGGGCCCTGGTGGAACCGTTGTTGGAGGCCCTGCGCGGGCCGTTCGCCGTGCACGCCGCGTGTCCCGGACGGTGGATCGGGGACTTCGACGAGTTCTCGGTGCTGCTGCGCGAGTGGGCGGTGGTGGTGGGCGAGGCCGACCGGCGGGGTTGGGGGCTGGTCGGCCTGCCGCTGTGACTCAGACGTGCAGCGTCAGCTCCGGTTCGCCGTGGGCGTCGCCCGCGATGTCCCCGATCAGGGCGGTGAACGCCTCGGTCCGGACCGTCAGGCCCTCGGCCCCTTGCCGGACCACCGTCGTGAGCGCGCCGCCGGGACCGTAGCGCACGGCGAAGACGTGCAGGTCCTCGGGGGCGTCCGGTGCCGGGTCGGATTCCAGGGCCGTCGAGGAGACCAGACGGCGCCAGCCCTCGTCGGGGTTTCCGTAGCCACGGGGGTCCTCGGCCAGCGCGAAGGCGGCCTGCTCCTGGGTGGTGTCGGAGCGGGCGTCGAAGTGGTCGGCGCCCTCCGACCGCGGATGGGTCAGCCGGAGTTCGCCGACGGAGACGACCTGGGCCTCGGCGGTCCGGCGGACCCGGTCGCCGTCGTCCGTGGCGTACGGCATCCCGGCGAGCAGATACGGGGTGCCGGGGAGGCGTTCCACGGCGACCGTCACCCACAGGCTCGTGCCGTCGGTGACGTACAGGGACCGCACGTGCCGCAGGACGTGGTCGCGGCCGACGACCGGCTTGGTGACCAGCTTGGCCGCGAGGCCCTCGGCGCGGACGTCACGGACGCGGACCTCGCCCATGGGCCGGCAGAACAGGAAGCCGTCGACGACCGGGCCGTGGCCGTGCTGGCGGTTGACGGCGGCGGGCAGGTAGTAGGTGCCGCCCGCCTCGACCACCGCCGGCGTCAGGTGGCTGTCGAAGGCCACGGACACCGTGCCTGCCCGGAGTTGATGGCGGACCGGTGCGACCGAGGGCGTACGGTGCCAGCGCGTGCTGTCCTGGATCTGCCAGACGAGCATCCACGCGAAGTGCCCGTCGACCCCGCCGTCCTCCTTGACCGCGTGCCGCGCCCAGCGGCTGTCGCCCCGGTAGCGGCCCAGGTCGGAGCCGATGCGGGCGCCGAAGTACCGCAGGCCCAGGACCGATTCGAAGGCGGAGTGCTGCTCGCTGTAGCGGGGGCCGCCGTTGTCGAAGCCGCCGCCCGTCAGGCGGGCGTCGATGTAGCGGGCGAGGGCCTCGCCGTCCTCGGCGAAGATCTCCTCGCCGCTGATCCGGTGGGCCTGGGCGAGGAAGGAGAGGGAGATCGGACCGTAGTTGTTGTCGTAGGCGCCACCGTGCTCGGGGGGCAGCAGCGCGCCCCGGTCGCGGACCCGGTGGGCGCGGATCTCGTCGACGTACAGCTCGACGGCTTGCGACCGGACCGACTCCCCCTGCTCGGGCGGCAGATGGCGGGCCAGCATCAGGCCGCCGACGACGCAGCCGATGGCCTGGTTGCCGGCCTCCTGCGGGTTGAAGAAGGTCGCCTCGGTCAGCCAGCGCCAGTACCCGCGTGCCACGTCGAGGAGTTGGGCTCGCGCGTCGTCCTCGACCAGGCCGTCCGCGAGGTCCAGCACGTTGACGGCCTGGAGCAGCGCCCACACCGTGCTCGGCCAGTCGCCGATGGGGTGGGCGCCCGCCGCGAGGGTGTAACGGGCGTACGGGAGGCCGGAGTCGCGCACCTTCAGGTTCGGGTAGCCGGGGTTGTCCTCGGTGTACACCCGCTCCCGCAGATGGAAGGCGAGGCTGCCGTTCACCGCCTCCGGCAGTCTCGGGTCCTTGCCGCGCTGCCAGTCGAGTGCGAGGAGCGAGGTGATGCCGAGCGAGGTGTCGCCGATGTCGTCGACGCAGGCGGGGTGTTCGAGGTTGCCCTCGGGTGTGAGGCGCGCGAGGGCCTGCTCGGTGACGTCGGCGAGGACGGCGTCGTACGCCTGCGGGGTGTCCGGCAGGTCGTGCAGCGGTCCGAGCTGGCGTGGGAGGTGCAAGGAGATCAGCCCTTCATGCCTGAGAGGTGGCGCGCAGTGTGAGAGTCAGTGTCTGCGGACCGTGCCCGCCGAGGTAGACGCGGTTCCCGGTCGTCGCGTCGGTGCCGCCGACCACGGTGTGGTCCTGCCCGGGGTCGTAGCGCAGTACGTCGATCCGGTCCGGTCCCGCGAGGGGTTCGCCCGTCTCGACGGCGGCCTCGACCCGGATCTCGTCGTCACCCACGCGGTAGGTCATCGGCTCGGTCGTCAGGCACCAGCGTCCGTCGCCGAGCGGTATCGCGCCCTGCGGCTCGCCGCCCGGCCGGAAGGTGAGTTCGAGGGACCAGGGCACCGATGGTCCGCTGATGTCGATCCGCAGGTCGGCCCCGTCGTCCCGCAGGTCCACCTCGACGCGGGTCGTGTGGGAGACCTCGTCCCGAGGCCGGTCCGGGAAGGCCATCGAGGCCGAGAAGCGTCCGTCGTCCACCAGCCGGTAGACGCCGTCGTCCCGCCTCTCGTTCTTCGCGAGCGGCTGGTAGTAGGCGGCCGTGAGGGCCTGGGTGAGCCGGTACCGGTTGTCGGCGAGCTGCCGCATGTCGGCGGCACGGAACGGGCCCAGGTCGAAGAACCCGCGCGAGAGGCGGACCGCGTCGAGGACGGCGTCGCCTGCGAACAGGCGCAGGAAGGTGGGGTTGCAGGCGAGGCCCGAGCGGATGCGCCGGTGCTCGGGCACGTCGGAGCCGCCGTACACCACGGTGTGCGCGGTGGCCGAGGCGTGTCGGGCGAGGCGTGCGGTGGTGAGGTACCGGTCGCGCGGGAGCGTCTCCGTCACCGGGGCCGGCAGGGTGCGGCACAGGTCGGGGGTGAGGAGGGTCTGGGCGAGCAGGTCGGAGTCGTCGATGCCGTCGGCGGCCGCCAGCAGCGCCGCGCGGGCGAAGTCGCCCCGGCCGGTGCGGATCGCGAGCAGCCGGTAGTGCGGCAGGTAGGGCGCCAGCGGGAACGGGTGCTTCTGGTCCTGGCGGCGCGAGTGGAGGGTCTCCACCGTGCCGTCCGGCCTGATGAGGTCCAGGGTGGTGGCGAGGTTGCGTTCGACGGCGTCCTGAAGGTCGGCGCGGCCGAGCACATCCGCCAGCAGGAGCAGCGACGGGTTCGTCACGTGGGAAGCGTAGACGGCGCTACGTTCCGAGTAGAGGCCCTCCGCGTCGATGTCGACGCCCTCGGCGAGCCACTCCTCGACGCGGTCGAGCAGCCGGCCGTCGGGGAAGGACCGGTGCAGCCGGGCCAGCGCCGCGCTCAGTTCCCAGCGGTGGTTGGGGGTGTGCACCCCGCCGGTGAGGAGACTTTCGGTGGCGGCGCCGGCGATCTCGGCGAGCGCGTCCGTGACGTCGCGCAGTCCCGGACCCGCGCCCGCGGCGAGGACGTGGGCGTCGCACACGTCGTTGACGGTGAAGGCGGAGTCCGGCGGTGACTGCACGTTGTCGCCGCCCGCGAAGAGGCCGGTGGCGGTCTGCACGGCCCGCAGGGCACGGAGGTGGGTCTTCGCCGCGGCGACGGCCCAGCCGCTGCCGTGCAGTACCGAGTCCGGGGAACGGTACGCCGCGATCAGGGTCTTCACGCGGCGGGCCAGGACGCGGTGGGTCACGCCGACGGGTTCCACGTCCGGGCCGTCCGCCAGCGGGCAGGCCGCCAGCGGGGCGGCCTGCCGGTCGGCCGCGCGGGCCACCGCGCGGCCGAACTCGTGGTCGAGCGGGACGGGCAAGGTCAGTCCTTCAGGCCGGCGTTGATGTCGGCGTTCATGACGTACTTCTGGAACACCAGGAAGACGACGATCAGCGGGATCATGGAGATGACCGAACCGCCCAGCAGCACCGACCAGTTGATGTTCTGCGCACCGACGAGGCTCTGGATGCCGATCTGCACGGTGAACTTGTCGGGGTCGTTCAGCATCAGCAGCGGCCAGATGTAGTCGTTCCACCGCCACTGGAACGACAGGATGGCGAGCGTCAGCGCGATGGGCCGGGAGAGCGGCACCATGATCCTCAGGAAGATCGACAGCTCCTTCGCGCCGTCGATACGGGCGGCCTCGATGAGCTCGTCGGGGACCGTCAGGAAGAACTGGCGGAACATGAAGCACCCGGTCGCGGTGAGCAGGGCCGGGAGGATGATGCCGGAGAGCGAGTTGTAGAAGCCGAGGTCGCGGACGACCAGGAACAGCGGGGCGAGCATGACCTCGGCCGGCAGCATCGTGGTGGCCAGGATGCAGAGGAAGAAGGCCTTGAGCCATCTGTTGTCGTACTTGGCCAGCGCGTACCCGGTGCAGCAGCTGACTCCCACCGTGAGGATCGTCGCGATCACGCACACGAGGGTCGTGTTGATGAAGTACCCGGCGAAGTTGGCGCTCGCCCACGCTTCCTTGTAACCCGACACGGTGGGGTTGTCCGGGAACACCGTCAGCGGCAGGGAGAACAGGTCTCCCGCCGGCTTGAAGGAGCTGAGGACGAACCACGCCACCGGAATCCCGTAGAGGCCCGCCATGAACCACAGCAGAGTCGTCGGGGCGATCGCGCGCCGAAGCCCGCCGGTCGCCGAGCCACGGCGCCTCTTCTTGGAGACGGCCCGTGCGGAGTCGGCATCGACCTTCTGCGGCATGTCTGTGGTTGTCATCGGTTCTCCACCCGCCGGTTGACCATCATCTGGATGGCCGCGACGCCCATCAGGATGAGCATGAGCACGAACGACGCGGCGCTCGCGTAGCCGATCTGGCCGGACTTGAAGCCGGTCTGGTAGATGTACTGGACCAGCAGGTTGTTCGACGTTCCGGGTCCGCCGTTGTTGAGGGAGGCGAACACCGCGTATTCCTTCATCGCGTGGATCGTGTTGAGCAGGATGACGATGAAGGAGGTGGGCGCGATGCTCGGCAGGGTGATGCTGAAGAACTGGCGCCACGGACCGGCGCCGTCGAGCGCCGCAGCCTCGTAGTACGACGTCGGTACGTTCTTGATCGCCGCGATGAACAGCAGCATCGAGAAGCCCGTCCAGGCCCAGGCCGCCGCCACCACGACCACGATCAGCGACAGGTCCGCGTTCGACTGCCAGGGAACGGCGCTTCCGCCGACCTTCTCGATGAGGTAGTTGACCAGTCCGAAGTTCTCACCGAACAGCCAGCGCCACAGGACACCCACGATGATGGGCGACAGCAGCCACGGGATGAAGAAGAAGACGCGGGCGACCGACGCGCCCTTGGCGTGCTTGCTCACCAGCAGGTTGGCGATGAGCAGCGAGAGCACGAAGTTCAGGGGAACGAAGAGCACGGTGTACAGCAGCGTGCGGATCAGCGCGTCGTAGAACGTGGAGTCCCCGGCCAGGTTCTGGTAGTTGTCCAGTCCGATGAACTGGAACGCCCCCACGCCGGTGTAGTTCGTGAAGGAGTAGACCAGCCCGATCACCGCCGGCCAGACGAAGAACAGCGCGAACAGCACGACATTGGCCGCGATGAGGACGAGCGGCGCGACGGTGTACTTGCTGCGGCTCCTGGGCGGGCTCACGGACACGTCCGAGGCGCGTTTTGTCATCTTCCTGACTCCGTGCTGGTGGATGGGATTGCGGTGGGCTCACGCCATGAGCCCGGCATCACATGGGGCGCCGGCGGCCGGGGGGCGGCGTGTCGCCGCCGCCCGGCCGCCGGCCCACGATCAGCCGCCGACCTGCTGGTTGTAGCCGGCCACGATGTTCTCCAGGGCCTTGTCGGCCGACTGCTCACCGTTGATCGCCTTGCCGATCTCGGCCTTGGTCGGGTCGTCGGCGAGGCTCTTGCCCTTCAGCACCCAGTTCGTCTGGGCCTTGTTGAAGTAGCCGGAGATGGGGTCGTAGAGCGGGATCGACTCGTTGTAGAGCTTGAACGCCGCCTGCGCCGCCTCGGACTTGAAGGGGTACGTCGGGTTCAGACCGGTCTCGACGGGCAGGAAGCCGGACGCCTCGCACAGCGCCTGGTAGTGGGCCGGCTCGTACAGCCAGGACAGGAACTTCTTCGCGGCGGCGGCCGCGTCGGCGTTGTTGTTGAAGCCCACCGTCATGCCGCCGCTGTTGACGTCACTGGCCTGGACCGGCTGGGCGGGGGTCGGGACGCTCGCCCACTCGAACTTCGTGATGCTGTCCGCGAAGGAGGCGACCTGCCACACGCCGGACCAGTAGGCGACGACGTCACCGCTCTGGAACATGGCCGACGGGTCGGCGCCGCTGGTCCACACCGACTTCGGCATGACCTTGTCGTCGTTCCATCCGACGAAGGTGTTCACGGCCTTCTTGGTCGCCTCGTCCACCGAGAACTTGCCGAAGTCGTCGGCGTGGACGTACTGCCCGCCCTTCTCGTACACCATGGCGCGGAGTCTGGAGGGCGACTGGTCGAAGGTCAGGGAGTACTTGGCGTCGGTCTTCTCCCGGACCTTGTTCGCCGCCTTGATGAACTCGTCCCACGTCCAGGTCTTGTCGGGCGAGGTCGGGTACTCGACGCCGGCCTTCTCGAAGAGCGACTTGTTGACGAACATGCCGGACGCGGTGACGTCCGAGGGGATGGACAGCACCTTCCCGGACGAGTCCTTGGCGACGAAGTTGGCGTTGATCTTGTTCGTCTTGTTGTTGGCGATCTCGCTGAGGTCGATCAGCTTGTTCGACCAGATCGGGTCCAGCGCCGGCACGGCCGCCACGTCGGGCAGCGAGTTCGCCTGCGCGGAGTTGCGCAGCTTCGTCGTGTAGCCGTCGTAGGGGATGTTGACGAGCTTGACCTTGACGCCGGTTTCCTTCTCGTACGCCGCCACCGACTTCTTCCAGCCCGCGTCCTGCCCCGGAACCGTGGAGATCCAGAACGTCAGCGACTTGGACGTACCGCCCGAGTCGGAGCCCCCGCCACAGGCGGTGAGCAGCAGGGCGCCTGCCGACGCCGCGGCAGCGAGGGGAACCATGCGGCGCATGCCGCGGCCGAGTCGGCTGGAGCGCCGCACACCTACATTGGTCATCTTCGATCCCTTTTTTCGTCGCAGGGGACGGAGCACGGCGCCGATCAAGGCGGCACGGGTGCATCTTGCAGGAGAAGTCGCTCTCCGGGGGCGCGGCCTCGCCCGGCCGCGTCATCCTGACGGGCGAGGATCCCCGGCCTGTGGCCGTCACCGCACGGGCACGCCCTCGTGCGATTGCCGTACCTCTGAGTACGGGCGGGAAGCTCGCTCCAAGCCGGCGTCCCGGCCGACTTAGAAAGCGCTTGTCCGGACATTGGCAGACCGAGCCGGAAACCGTCAATCCTTGGCCCGCGCCACATCGGTCACGGTTTGGACTCCCCGGGCGACGGCGAGCCGGGAAGCGCCCACGACGGTGCCGAGATCACCCACCGTGCTGCTCACCACCTCGGTGGGCCAGCTCAGCCGTGCCATCTCGGCCCGCACCCCCGCCAGGAGCTGGGGATCGGCGCCGGTGCTGCCGCCCAGCACGATCAGTCCGGGGTCCAGCACGGCGGTCACCGCGGCGGCCAGGCGGCCGATGTCGGCGGCGTGGCGGTCCACGACCGTACGGGCCGTCGCACGGCCCTCCCGGGCGAGGGCGAAGAGCTCGTCGGGGGTGCGCGGGCAGGGCCCGTCGGTTTCCGGCCAGGCCTCGGCGGCCCGGCGCACCAGCGAGCGGGCGCCGATGTACTCCTCCAGGGCCTCCTGGCGGGGCTCCACGGCTTCGTCCCAGGGGTAGGGCAGCCGGGCGAGCTCACCGGCCGCCCCGTTGGCCCCGCGCAGCACATGGCCGCCCACGACGATGCCGAGACCGATACCGACGCCGATCCGCAGATAGCCGAAGGAGGCACGGCCGCGGGCGGCGCCCTCGTGCAGCTCGGCCAGCGCGGCACAGTTGACGTTGTTCTCGAGATGGACCGGGACGCCCTTGGGCAGGGCGACGGCCATGGCGTCGAAGACGGGGCCGGCCTTGGCGGTGGCGGGGCGGGCTGCGGCGCCGTCCTGCTCGGCGGTGACGTCACCGACGGCGACGACGATGGAGCGCAGCGGAGCGCCGTCGGGAAGCGCGAAGACGGCCTCGCGCACCACGTCGGCGGCCTCGTCCCGGGAGCCGGTGGCCTGGGCGAGCAGGGTGCCGTCCAGGGCGCAGCCGCGCACCCGGGTGAGGGCGGGGCCGAGGTCGACGGCGAGTACCGCGCCGGCGGCCGGTCCGAGGCCGTATACGGCGGCGGAGCGCCCGGTGGCGCCGGAGGCGGTGCCGGAGTGGGCGGCGAGGCGGGCGCTCTCGAGTTCCGCGACGGCGGAGGACACCGTCGGCTTCGACAGGCCCGCCAGGCTCGCGAGCTGCGGGCGAGTAGCCGTGCCGGCCTGTGCCAGCACGGCGAACACAGCGCTGGCGCTCTCGGTCAGACGGAGGGCTTCCGCCACGTCGTGTTCCACAGTTCTCCCGCGGAGGTCGAGCGCCGTACCCCGGGTCGAAGCGTCTTCACGGGGTGCGGCGATGGGATGCCATGACGTCACGCGTTCCCGCCCCGCAGCGGCCCTGCGGTGGTCGAGTGCGCGATTTCTCTTGACGCACTGTACTTCGTTAGTTAACTTCCTAACGAACGTCACGGTACTCGCCTGCCGTGGTCCGTCCAGAGGCCCGTCCCGGGGCTTCCCTAGTTCATCAACGTGCTTCAACTGCCCTTCCTCCGGCACGGTTTCGCCCGCCGTCGCATGCTTCAGCGCAACGACGAAAGAGGATCCGTGCAGGACGCCATACCTTCTGGCCCTCTCGTGGTCGGTATCGACGTGGGCGGCACCAAGACTCATCTGCGCGCCTTCGCGGGTGACACCCCGGTCGCCGATCACGTCCGTTCCAGCAGCGGCTGGCGGCCGCACGACCCCGTGACCGCCGCCGGCTGGCTGGCCGCGCTGGCCGCCGACGCCCTTCCGGCGGGCGCCCGCCCGTCCGCTCTGGCGGTCGGCGGACATGCCTGCGAGACCCCTCGCCAGTGCGCCCAGATCCGTACCGCCCTGCAACTCCACTTCGACGCGCCCGCGCTGGTCGTGGGCGACGCCGAACTCCTCGTGCCCGCGGCGGGCCTGGACAAGGGGGTCGGTCTGGTGGCCGGCACCGGTTCGGTCGCGGTGGGCCGCTTCCCCGACGGACGCCCGGCTCAGGTCGGCGGCTGGGGCGCGGTCCTCGGAGACGAGGGCGGCGCCGCCGGTCTCGTCCGCGAGGCCGCACGCGCCGTATGGGCGGCCCATGACCGCGGGGAGGAGCCCGACGCGCTCGCGCATGGTCTCGTCGCCTCCTTCGGGGTCGCCGAAGTCCCCGCGATCGGGGCGGCGATGGAAGCCGCCGAGGACATCTCCGCCGAGTGGGGCCGGCACGCACCGGCGGTGTTCGCCGCCGCCGAGGCGGGCTCACCGCTGGCCCTCGCGGTCATCGAGGAGGGCGGCCGGTCGCTGGCCTCGCTCGTCGAGCGGCTCGCCGCACGCGGGGTCCCGGTGGACGACGTGGTGGTCGCGGGCAGTACCGTTCTCGCCCAGCCCGTCCTCTACGACGCCTTCACCTCCGCCCTCTCGGACACGGTGCCCACAGCCAGGCCACAGCCACTGCGGGTGCCGCCGGTCCAGGGGGCGGTGGCGCTGGCGCGTTCACTTCTGTGACACCCGCCGGACGCCGGGCCCGCCCCCGTCCGACACAACTCGCCCGTAGATCTTCGCTCGTAAGCCTCATGGGGCACATCGCGGATCGCTCCATCCCCCGCGCCCCACGGGCTGTCATCGCACGACTTCCCCGGCCGCACGGCCGAAGAACTCAAGAGAGGCAGCAGCATGCCGTCATCCGCCGGGCCCCGCTCCACGTCGTCGGTCAGTGAACTCGCTCTGAACAGAAGGGGGTTCCTGAGGACCTCCTTCGGTGTCTCGGCCGGTGTCCTGGCCGCGCCCACCTTCGCCTCGTGGCTCGGCGCCGCGGACGCGAAGGCCGCTTCGGGCGCCGCCGCGTTCGTCGACGACTACAAGACCAACATCACGGCGAACCAGACCGCCGAGACCAACGCGGTGCTGCGGATCCTCGGCGGCTTCGCCGAGATATGGAAGACCGGCGCCACCTGGAACACCGGCACGCCGCTGCTGCCCGAGATCCTGCGCGCCAACATGCGCTACTGCGCCCGCCTCACCCAGGCGCGCACCGAGGCGCAGGCCAAGGAGGCGTTCGTCTACGACCGCCAGCACCAGAGCTACGCGATGATCGCCGCGCTCGGTCCGCTCGCCGACCTGTACAGGTCGGGTGCCAAGGCGGTCACGTCGATCACCAGCGCGCCGGACACCACACCCGCGACCACCATCAGCGACGCCGTCCCGGCCGACGCGCCCGCGGGCTCCGCGATCGGCGCCGGCTCGTACACCTCCGACCTCGGCCAGGTGGCCAGGCTGGTCGACACCGTGCGCGGCCCGTTCGCCTCCGGCAACCCGGCCAAGTTCGCCTTCCAGTACCCGCGTCCGTGGCGGATGAACGAGGACAGCGAGGTCGTCGACACCGGCACGACCGACGCGCTCGGCTTCCCTGTGTACGACTCGGACGTGGTCGTCGTGATCCAGCTGCTGCGTCAGCGCGGCACCAACCCGGCCGAGGACGGCGGCTTCCCCAGCGGTCACACCAACGCCTTCCACCTGGCGGCGCTGGCGTTCGCGTACGCCGTTCCCGAGCGGTTCCAGGAACTGGTGACCCGCGCCTTCGAGCTCAGCCACACCCGGATCATGTCGGGCATGCACTCCACGGTCGACGTCCTCGGCGGCCGTGTCATGGCCACCGCCCTGGCCGCCGCCGCCCTCGCCGACCCGGCCAACGCCGACCTCAAGGCGGCCGCGCGCGCCCAGGCCCTCGCCTACTTCGAGGCGCGGACCGGCACGACGGCGGACACGCTCTACGCCTACGCCCACGCGGACGCCTCGGACGCCTACGCGGACCGTGACGACAACGCCTGCCTGGTCGAGCCCAAGCTGACGTACGTCCTCACCCGCCGGGGCCGCAGCACACCGCTGACCGTGCCCAAGGGCGCCGAGGTGCTGCTGGAGACGCGGCTGCCCTACCTGGACGCCGAGCAGCGGCGCGAGGTGCTGCGCACGACCGCGCTGCCCTCCGGGTACGTCCTGCTGGACGGCTTCGAGCAGTGGGGCAGGATCAACCTGTTCGCGGCGGCGGACGGTTACGGCTCCTTCGACTCCGACGTGACCGTGGCCCTCGACGCCTCGGCCGGCGGCTTCGGCGCGGCCGACGCCTGGCGCAACGACATCGACGGCGACGGCGCTCTGACCAAGCGCGGCACCGGCGCCCTCACGCTGGCGGGCCACAACCGGTACACGGGCGGCACCGTGGTGCGCGAGGGCGTGCTGTCCGCCGCCTCGGCGCACGCCCTCGGCCACGGCGACGTGCGGGTGTCGGGCGGCACCCTGCGGGTGGCGACCAAGTCGTCGGTGCAGATCCACGGGACCTACGCCCAGGAGTCCTCGACGCTCGACGTGACGCTGCGTTCGGGCCGCGGCCCCGCCCTTGAAGTGACGCGGCGCGCGGTGCTCGGCGCGGGCAGCGTGCTGTCGCTGCGGCTCGACGCCGACAAGCCGCCGGCGGCCGGGAGCGTGGTGCGGGTGATCGGCGCCGCGGGACTGCGCGGCCGGTTCGACCGGGTGGAGCTGAACTCCGACACGCTGCGGGCCGTACCCGTCTACACGGCGGAAGGTCTGTCGGTACGACTCCTGAAGCGGTGACGCCCCAAGGGGCGGGAGCTGATGCAGAGTAGGCGCATGAGGCGTCCTGGCATCGCTCCCGCCCCCTGGCGGCCCATGTCGTCGCGGGGCGGATGATGGCGCGCGAACTGCACCCGGTCCTCGAACCGCTCACGCCCCCCGAAGCACCCGCCCCGCGGCCGGCGGGACGGCCGGGCAGGCGGTGGCTCGTGCCGCTCCTCGCCGTGCTGCTGCTCGCCCAGATGGCCGTCGCCATGGTGACCACGGCCGTGCAGCAGACGCCCACCATCGACGAGCCCGTGTACGTGGGCACGGCCGCCGACTCCCTGCACGAGCACGAGATCCGCTACAACCCCGAACACCCGCCCCTGGGAAAGCTCGTCATCGCGGTCGGGGTGGCCCTCGCCGATCCGCGCTACGACCCCTCCTTCAGCGGCGACCAGGGCCAGGTCGGACGGCATCTGCTGTACGAGTCCGGCAACGACCCCTGGCAGCTGATGCTGTGGGCCAGGCTGCCGGTGATCGCACTGACGCTGGCGTTCGGCCTGGTGGTCCTCGCCTTCGCCCGTGAACTCGTCGGCCCGGCGGGCGGGATCCTGGCGCTCGCCCTGTACGCCTTCTCCCCCGACGTGATCGCGCACGGCTCGCTGGCCACCCTCGATGTGCCCGCGGCCGGCTTCCTGCTGACGTCGGTGTGGCTGCTGTGGCGGGCCCGCCGACGGCCACGGCTCTACGTACCGCTCGCCGGAGTGGCCGCCGGGGCGGCGCTGGCGACGAAGATGAGCGCGCTGGCGGCCGTTCCGGTACTGCTGGCACTCGCCGCCTGGTCGGTGTGGCACCACGACTCCCTGGACCGGCGCGGGGCGCCGGCGCGAGCGGCAGCTCGGGCGGCCGCGGGGGCGGTCGTCGTGGCGGTGGCCGCCATCGCCGTCGTATGGCTCTCGTATCTGGTGGTGGATCCGCGGCTGCGCTGGAGTCCGCAGCAGCATGTGCCCGTCGTGCACGGTCTGCGGGCGCTGCTCGTCGATCTGATGCCGTTCCCGGAGGCCTACCGGGACGGGATGCGGGTGCAGTTCGGCTTCGAGAACCATCCGTGGCAGGGGTTCCTGTTCGGGCGGCTCTACACCGGCTCCCTCTGGTACTACCTGCCGGCCGCGCTGCTGGTGAAGACCCCGCTCGGCATGCTCGCCCTGTGGGCCGCGGGCGCCGTCGCGGTCGTGGCGGTACGGCGGTTGCGGCCCGCGGCGCCCTATCTGCTGGTCCCCACCGCCGTGCTGCTCGCCTCGGCCATGACCGGCTCCCGGGACTTCGGCACCCGGTACGCCGTGTTCGTGCCGATGTTCCTCGCGGTGGCGGCGGCCGGGGTCCTCGCGGTGCGACGGCGGTGGGCCGGGGTCGCGGCGGGGGCGCTGGTGCTGTTCGTCGCGGTCAGCTCGGTACGTACGTTCCCCTACTACCTGCCGTACTCCAACGAGGCGTTCGGCGGGCCCGCCGAGACGCGTCTGCGGCTGCACGACTCCAACGTGGACTGGGGCCAGGACCTGGGCCGCCTCGCCGACCGGCTGCGCGAGCGGTATCCGGCGGAGCGGATCTGGCTCGTCTACAAGGGCAGTGGTGTGCCGTCGTACTACGGCATCGACGCGTCCGATCCGCGCGAGGCCCCCCTCGACGACGTCCACGGGCTGCTGGTGGTCTCGGACTCCTCGGTCGCCAAGGCAACGGGCCGACTGGCCGAATTGATCAATACCAGCCGATCGATCGATCAAGTCGGTCACTCGATCACGATCTATCGACGGTGACCGTACAGCCCCTGGTCACAACAGTGTGTGGGCTATGTTGAGGCACTGTGGAAGACAAAGGAGGCGCAGCCGTGCCATCGCCGCAGCAGGCACGCGCGCAGGCATCCGCCATCACCTCGGGCAAGTCGGTTCCGGAGGCCGAGGCCTCCCCGACCTCCCAGCTCAGGACCCTCTTCGACCGACCCCGACTCTCCCCCGGACAGCGCCGCATCGCCCAGTACCTGATCGAGCACATCACCGAGGCGGCGTTCCTTTCGATCACCGATCTCGCCGAGCGGGTGGGCGTGAGCCAGCCCTCGGTGACACGGTTCGCCGCGGCGGTGGGCTTCAGCGGTTACCCCGCGCTGCGGGAGAAGCTCCAGTCGATCGCGCTGGGCACCCTGGCGGGCGGTCCAGCGGCGGCCGAGGAGAACAGCGGCAACGAGTTGCAGGCCGCGGCCGACGCCGAGATCGAGAACCTGGAGAACCTGCGACGCGACTTCGCCGACCCCGACGAGCTCATCGACATCGGCCGCAAGCTCTCGCGGTCGACCCCGCTGACCGTGCTCGGCCTGCGCATCTCGGTGTCGCTGGCGGAGTACTTCGCCTACGCCGCACGCCGTGTCCATCCCGACGTACGGCTGGTGACCCTGGGCGGCAGCGTCGCCTACGACGCACTCCTGCAGTCGCGCGAGGCGGGCGGTACCTGGGTGCTGGCGTTCTCGATGCCCCGCCATGCGCAGGAGACCCTCACGGCCGTGCAGGTCGCGCGCAGCGCCGGGCTGCGCGTCGCCCTCATCACCGACCTGGCGCTCGGCCCGGTCGCCGACGAGGCGGACATCGTCTTCGCCACCGGCACCGGCTCCCGCCTGGTCTTCGACTCCTACGCCGCCCCCGGGGTGATGGCCGCCGCGCTGCTCCAGGCCATGACCGACGCCGACCCCGAGCGGACCCAGGCCCGGCTCGAGGAGTACGAGCAGATCTCCGACCAGCACCAGTTCTTCCTGCGCGACTGACGCACCGGGCCGACAACGCCCCTTCCGGCCCTCAGCGGCCACACCCGACGAATCAAAACGCAAAGGGACCAATCACCTCATTTCCCGCATGAATGTTTTCATACGCCTTGCAAACCGGACGGCATATATAAATACTGCTCACGGATCGCCCCGGACGCTCCCGGGACCCGTTCCGCACCCCCGTCCCCACCCCTCGCAACAGCCCGCAGAAAGCCGACGGTCCGCCCATGCGCACGCTTGAACCATCCGCCGCGCAGGCGCCGTCCGCAGTCCGGGCCCCTGCGCGAACACCCGAAGCCGCCGCCACCTACCCGCGACGGCGCATCGGGTGTTCGGTCGGGCATCGCCTCGGCGAGCGCCCGCGGCGGCCCCGGTCATCCCCTAGGCCGGGGCCGCCCATATCCGTCGGACCACCCCCTCCTGACGCCGCACACCCGGAAGAGATGGCCATGACTCCCATGACTCTGACGACCACGCGCATCAGCCCGGACTGGCCCTGCCAGGTCAAGACGCCCGGCAGCTACGACTGGGAGCGCTCGGCGGCCAAGTGGCTGCGCGAACTGGTGCCGGCGCGCTACGCCAGCTACCCGGCGCTGATCCGCCACCCCGTGCTGCTGGCCCGGCACGCGCAGATCCAGGTCCAGCAGGAGATCCGGGTCGCCCGCACCGCCCTCCAGACCGCCCGCGCCGACCTTCCGGGCCTCGGCCTGCCCGAGTCGGTCATCGAACACACGATCAAGCTGTACGCGGCCGAGGTCCTCCAGCTCCAGCACATCGCCCGCAGCGTACGGGCCGTCTCCCAGGCCCTCGTCGAGCACAGCACCGGACGCTGACCAGGACACACTCCAGCGCGCCAGGTCGGCACACCGCACGCCGCCGGCCGGGCGGCATACCGCATCCGGGTGCCCGAGCAGGTCGGGCGAAGTCCGCTGCGGTTCGGCCGCGGCGCGACCAGCCACGACGGCGCCGCGGCCGAACGACGGCACAACACCGCTCATCCAGCGGAGCGCTCAGCGCTCCCCAGGGCCCGTTTCACTCGTCGCCGCGATGTCGCAGGTACCAGAACGTGCCCACGACGACGGCCAGCAGGAAGACGGCGGGCAGCAGGAGGCCCGGGATGCGGGAGACGGTCATCGGCACGGCTTTCGGGTCGGACGGGTGCGTCCATGGTGAGGCCCGTCGGCCCGTGGTCCCCTGTTCTTTCTCCTTGTGTTACCCGGCGTTCGAGAGGTCAGCCCGTACGGGACTCCAGTGCGAGGCGGGTGTCGTTGCCGTAGACGCCGCTCTCGTCGCCGCGGATGCCGTACCAGACCTGGAAGCGGGCCACGGCCTCGGTGAGCACGGCGTCGTAGGTGCCGTTGGTGGAGCCGTTCGCGTAGACGTCGGGGATGCGCAGCAGGCGCTCCTGGAGGTCGGTCACCTCGGGACCGCTGGCGCCCTCGCGCAGGGTGCCGGGCCCGTCCGGGTCGGTGGCGGCCGGGGTGGTGACGGCGGAGGGTGCGGCCGTGGCCGTGGGGGACGGTGCGGGCGCCGCGGTACCGTCGGCGCGGCCCGGCAGCAGGAGGGCGCAGCCGAAGCCGATGAGTGCCGCCGCGCTCACGCCGACCACGACGGCGGCGCGGCGCAGACCGGGACCGAAGCCGAAGGGACGGGGACCGTCGTAGGCGGGGACGGGCGGCAGTTCCTGTGTCTCGTCCTCGGAGCCGGACAGTCGCCGGGGCATCACCACCGACTCGTAGCGGGCGCTCTCCTGCGGTGATTCCCTGAAGAGTTCCGCCAGGGCGTCGGTGCGCCGCGGGCGCAGCACCCTGATCGGTTCCAGGGGCGGGGGGTCCTGCTGCTGACCGCGCTCGGGCGGTATCGGCATCTCGCTCTCCTTCCGTCCCGTAGCCAGGGGCCGGGCCCGTCCCCTCGCGGAGTGATACGCGGCCACGGCCCGGTGGGTTCAGCAGATCCACTCACCCCCAAACGATCGATACGCTCAAATTGGCGTGAACTATTGAGCGTTTGATCAATGGCATGCTAGAAACCGCCGTCATGACGACTCGTTGGTCACGTCGCGGCTTTCTGGCCGCAAGCACCGCTGCCGCTGTCACTGTCGGGCTCCCCGCACAGTCGAGCGCTGCCCCCGCGTCCGCCCTCCAGGCCGCGGAGGTGGACGAGTTCACGACGCTGCGGGCGAAGTGGCGCACCCTGCTCCTCGGCGAGGGGTTCAGTCCCACCGCCGAGCCGTTCAAGAGCCGGCTCACCGAACTGGGCACCACCGCGGCCCAGTTGCGGTCCGCCATGGCGCCGGTGTCCGGCTCGCTGTGGCCGGACCTGGTGTACGCGGACCCGGAACCCGACACCGACCAGGAGTCGTACGGCTACTCGGGCAACCTCCAGTCGAGCTACAACCGGCTGAGCACGCTCGCCCAGGCGTACTGCCAGCAGGGCACGGGGCTGACCGGCGACGCGGACCTGGCGACCGCGATCCTCACCGGCCTCGACCATCTGCACTCCGAGGTCTACAACGCCGGCCAGACCCGCTACGGCAACTGGTACAGCTGGCAGATCGGCGCACCGCAGGCGCTGCTCGACGTGTGCGTGCTGATGTACGACCAGCTGTCGACGGCACAGATCGCCGACCATGTCGCCGCCGTGGACCACTTCGTGCCCGACTCGGCCGTCGCCGCCTACACCGGTACCAGCACCGGAGCCAACCGGGTCGACCTGTGCCGGGTGCTGGCGCTGCGCGGCATCGTCGGCGGTTCGTCCGCGAAGGTCGCGCTCGCCCGCGACGCCCTCTCCCCCGTCTTCCCGTATGTGAGCGGCGGCGACGGTCTCTACACCGACGGCTCGTTCGTCCAGCACACGACCGTGCCGTACACCGGCTCCTACGGTTCGGTCATGCTCGGCGGCCTCGGGATGCTGTTCGCGCTGCTCACCGGGTCGAGTTGGGCGGTCACCGACACGAACCGGCAGATCGTGCTCGACGCCGTGGAGAACGCGTGGGCGCCCTTCCTCTACAACGGGCTCGTGATGGACGGGGTGTCCGGCCGGGCGATCAGCCGGGGCCTGTCCGCGACCGACACGAAGCAGATCCAGCAGGACGATCACCTGCGCGGCCATCCGATCCTCGCGTCGATCGTGCTGCTCGGACAGGGCGCGAGCACGACGGAGAACGCCCGTTGGCGCGGTCTGGTCAAGGGCTGGATGCAGCGCGACTACTACAGCCCGCCGATGAGCAACCCCTCGCTCGGCCTGACAGGTCTGGCCCGGCTCAAGGGCGTCCTGGACGACACGTCCGTCACCGCGATCGCCGAGCCGACCGCCCACCGCCTCTTCACCAACATGGCGCGGGCCACGCACCGCAGACCCGGCTGGGCCGCGTCGATCAGCATGGCCGACCGGCGCATCACCTACTACGAGACCGGCAACGGCGAGAACCTGCGCGGCTGGCACACCGGTTCCGGAATGCTCTACTGGTGGGGCGACACCTACGCCAACGGCCAGTACAGCGACGCCTTCTGGCCCACCGTCGACCCGTACCGGCTGCCCGGCACCACCGCCTCCCGGCTGACGCTCGCGGACGCGGCCGGCGGTGACTGGGGAGCGTCCCTGCCGGACGTGAACTGGGTGGGCGGGGCGACGGACGGACAGCGGGCCTCGATCGGCCAGTACCTCAAGGGACTTCAGTCCACCCTCATGGCGAAGAAGTCCTGGTTCTGTCTGGACGACTCGATCCTGTGCCTCGGCGCCGGCATCAAGTGCGCCGACGGCACGACCGTGGAGTCGACCGTCGAGAACCGCAACCTCGGCCCCACCGGCAACCACTCCTTCACCGTCGACGGCACCGTGAAGCCGGCCACCTACCCCTGGTCCGAGACGCTCACCGGCGCGACCTGGGCGCACCTGGGCGGCATGGGCGGCTATGTCTTCCCCGGCGGCGCGACCGTGCAGGCACTGCGCGACGCACGCGACGGCACCTGGAGCGCCGTCAACAAGGGCGGCTCGACGACGGTCCTCAATCGCAAGTACCTGACGATGTACGTCGACCACGGCACGAACCCGACGAACGGCACCTACGCCTATCTGCTCATGCCCGGTGCCACGGCCGCCCAGACCCAGGCCCGGGCCGCCGCCACGACCTGGCTGACCGTCCTCGCCAACACCGACAGCCAGCAGGGCGTGTCCGTTCCCTCGCTGGGCTTCACCGGCGTCAACTTCTGGTTCGGCGGCACGGTCGGCAGCCTCGTCGCGAGCGATCCGTGCTCCGTGATGATCACCGAGAAGGGCGACGGGACCGCGGTGATCTGCGTCAGCGATCCGAAGCGGATGAACACGGGCCTCACCCTCACCTGGAACCGGGCGGTGTCCTCGGTGGTGTCGAAGCCGTCCACGGTGACCTCGGCGACGACGGGATCCGCGCTTCAGCTGGTCTTCGGGGACATGACCGCGCTGGCCGGTGTCACCCAGAAGATCACCGTCACGCTCGGCTGAGGAACCGGTGCAGGGACGCCTTCATCGCCGTGACGAAGGCGTCCCTGCCGTCGTCGTCCAGCGCGTCCAGGGACAGATAGGGGTTCAGGTCCTCCAGCTCGACGAGCAGCAGCTCGCCGCCGGGCGCCCGGCAGGCGTCGACGCGCTGGATGCCGTGGTCGAGGGCGTTCCAGTCGATGAACCGGCGGGCGAACGCGAGGTCGCCGTCGGTGGGTTCGTAGGGCTCCAGCTCCCAGCGCCGGTCGGGACGCGGCGCGTACAGCGCGTACTGGTAGTCGTGGTCGACGAAGTAGAAGGACACCTCGTAGGCGAAGTCGACGCACGGCTGGACCAGGACGTCCCCGGTGACGAGGGCGCGCACCCGGTCCCCGGTCACGATCTCAAGGCCCATCGAGTCGGCGCCCTGCTTCGGCTTGACGACGTACCGGTCCGTCGGCGGCAGCCGGTGCAGGTCGGCGGCGCTGTCGACCGTGGGGATCACGGGGTACCCCGCCGCGCTCAGGTCGAGCAGGTACTGCTTGCCCGCCATGTCGGCCCTGCCGGACAGCGGGTTGTAGACACGGGTCCCGCTCGCCCTCGCCCGCTCGCGGAAGTCGTCGTAGGCGTCCTGGTGGGTGAGGACGGGCCCGCTGTTGCGGACGACGACGGCGTCGAAGGCGTCCATCAGCGCCGCCGCGTCCCGCGGGTCGCACAGGGCGAGGTCGAAGTCCTCGCGCAGCCGTGAGGTGAGGAAGATGTCCTCGTCGCAGTACCGGCGCCCGCGTGCCTCGTAGGCCAGGTCGGTGACGTACAGGATGCGGGGCATGCGAGGCATGCGGGTCTCCTCGGCTCTCCTCGGCGGCGGGGAGCAGCGATCGTATGCGGCGGGTGTTCTTCGAACAAAATGCCGGTCTACGAGGTCACAGTCCCGCTGTCCACAGGTCCTCGGGGCCGATTCCCTTCAGGTCGGGGCGCACGGTCCGCCGGGGCGCGGGGTCGATGGCCGTGTACGAGGGGACGGCGAGCACCCGGCACCCGGCCGCCTCGGCGGCGGTCACGCCGGTGGGTGAGTCCTCCACCGCGAGACAGGCCGCCGGGTCGACGCCGAGCGCGCGGGCCGCCGCGCGGTAGGGGTCCGAGGCGGGCTTGGTGCGGGGTGTCTCGCCCGCGGCGACCGTCGTACGGAAGCGGTGGGCGCCCAGCACTTCGAGGACCGCGTCCACGACGGGGCGCGAGGAGGCGGAGACCAGGGCCGCGGGGATGCCGGACTCCGCGAGGAGGTCCAGGAGGTCGAGCGCGCCCGGCAGCGGGGTGGCCTCCTGCCGGACGGCCGTCAGGAAGCGCGCCTCCAGGTCGGCGGCGAGTGCCCGCGGGTCGGCGCCGGTGCGGCTGTGCAGGTGGGCGGCGGTGTCGGCGACCGAGCGGCCCAGGACGTGGGTCACGTCGACGTCGGGTGCGCTCTCGCGGACCGTGCGCAGCCACAGCGACTCGGTGTCGACGAGAGTGCCGTCCATGTCGAGGAGGACGGCGTGCGGGCGGGCGGCGAAGGGGCGGCCGTCCAGCGACCAGTGCCGGTCCGGATGCCGGCCCGCGGAGGCCAGCGCCTGGGCGGCGACATCCACATGGCGTACGACGGAGGGCGGCGCGCCGATGCCCGGACCCGCCGCGACCAGCCACGCCGTGCGCTCCTCGGCCGTACGCCTGCCGTGGCCGCCCGCGTCGACGTGGCCGTGGTCGGTGACGACGAGGACGGTCCACCGCTCGCCGGCGTACGAAGGCCGCGAACGCACCGCCGCCAGCAGCCGGCCGAGGCGGACGTCGGCCCGGCGTATCGAGGTCTCGTACTCCTCGCCGCAGCCAAGGAAGTGCGCCGTCTCGTCGGGTGCGCCGAGGTAGACGAACGACGCCCGTATGTCCTCCTCGGCGAGTACGCGTGCGGCCGCCGCGGTGATCTGCGCGTCGCACTCCTCCCAGGCCGGTGGGGTGTCCTCGGCCGGTGCGAGGTAGACGGACCGGGACGGGGCCCGGAAGAGCGGGCCGCCGTTGCGGACCTGCATCAGGGGCTGCCAGCCGGCCGCCACGAACGTGCGGCTGCCGTCCTTCTCGGCGAGGCGGGTGGCGAAGTCGGGGAAGACGTCGAGCCGGTGGCCGGTGAAGTTGTTGCTCCACACCCCGTGCTTGGCCACCGATACACCGGTCACGATGGTCGCCCAGCACGGGCCCGACATGGTCGGGGTGTCCGCGTCCACCTCGACGGGGGTCAGGAAGCCGTCGGCCGCCAGTGTGTCGAGGTGCGGGGTGGGCAGGCGCCGCAGTACGTCGAGGCGTACGCCGTCGATGCCGACGACCAGAACACGATCCTGCACGGGATGTCCCTTCGGGTGTGGGGTGTTCAGGCCGAGCGCGACAGTTCCTCGGACCCGACCTCGTGGGCGAACGGCAAGCCTCGCGCGTATCGGGAGACCTCGTCGATGGCCCAGTCGGCCATCCGGTGCAGCTCGTTGCCGAGGGAGCCGGCCATGTGCGGGGTGAGCAGCACGTTGGGCAGTGTGTACAGCGGTGAGTCGGCGGGCGGCACGTCCGGTTCCGTGACGTCGAGGACGGCGTGGACACGGCCGGTGACCAGGTGTTCGGTGAGGGCGCCGGTGTCGACGAGGGAGCCGCGTGCGGTGTTGACCAGTGTGGCGCCGTCCCTGAGGAGTGCGATCCGGCGGGCGTCGAACATATGGCGTGTTTCGGGGAGTTGGGGTGCGTGGATGGAGACCACGTCGCTGCGGCGGGCGAGTTCGTCGAGGCCGACCGGCTCCGCTCCGAGGACGCGGGCCTGCTGCTCGTCGACGTAAGGGTCGTGCAGGAGTACGTCGAGGTCGTGCGGGCGCAGCAGCTCGATGACCCGGCGTCCGATGCGGGAGGCGCCGACGATGCCGACCGTGCGGTGGTAGTTGCCGTGACCGCTGAAGTACGGCAACAGGTCGGGCTGGGCGCGGGCGGTGGCGTAGACGCGGGCCACGTCGAGGACGCGTTTGTTCGCGAACAGGATGGCGGCCAGGGTGAATTCGGCGACCGGCAGGGCATTGGCGGCGGCCGCGGAGGAGACCGCGATGCCGCGTCGCCAGACGGCGTCGGTGACATGGTGCTTGACCGAGCCGGCCGCGTGGACGACCGCGCGCAGCCGGGGCAGTCGGTGCAGGGTCTCCTCGGTGAGCTCCGGTGCGCCCCAGTGGGTGAACAGGACCTCGGTCTCGGCGAGTTGACGGGCGTCGGCCGTGGTGAGGTCGGTGACGACGGTGGCCGTGTCGACGCGCGCGACGGAGGGGAGCCGGTCGAGGCCGCCTTCGGTCAGGAGCCGCTGGTGGATGGTGGCGCCCATGGCGAGCAGCGTGTGCGGACGGGGCGGGGCGGTCGGCGGGTGGACGCTGTTCAGGAGGGTGCCTTCCGGGGCGGGCGGCGTCACTTGACGGCGCCGGCGGTCAGGCCCGAGCGCCAGAAGCGCTGGAGGCAGACGAACGCGACGATCAGCGGGACGACGGCGACGAGGGAACCCGTGATGACGAGCGAGTAGAACTCGGGCTGCTGCGCGGTGGTGCTGTTCCACATGAACAGACCGAGGTTGACCGGGTAGAGCTTGTCGTCGTTGAGCATGACAAGGGCACCGAAGAAGTTGTTCCAGCTCGCGGTGAACGAGAACAGGAAGATCGTCATGAAGCCGGGTGCCAGCATGGGCAGGGAGATCCGCGCGAACATGCCCAGTTCGCCGGCACCGTCGACGCGGGCCGCCTCCAGGACCTCGTTCGGTACGTAGCCCTCCGAGAAGACCCGGGCGAGATAGACACCGAAGGGGTTGACGAGGGCGGGCAGCAGCAGCGCCCAGTAGGTGTTGACCACTCCCGCCTCGGTGGCGAGGAGGTACATCGGCAGCTGGATGACCGTGGTGGGGACGAGGACACCGCCGAGCACCAGGCCGAAGAGCTTCTCCTTGCCCCTGAAGTCGTACTTGTCGAAGGCGTAGCCGGTGGCGACGCACAGGAACGTGGACGCGGCGGAGCCGACCACGGAGTAGAGGACGCTGTTGCCGAACCAGCGCAGATAGATGCCGTCGTTGAAGGTGAAGAGGTGCTGGAGATTCGCGTACAGGTTGAAGTCGCCGAACGCGAACCCGGACGTGGCGAACAGGTCGCGGTGGTTCTTCGTGGCGGCGAA
The DNA here is from genome assembly GCF_013044505.1 of Streptomyces sp. S3(2020). Taxonomy (GTDB): domain Bacteria; phylum Actinomycetota; class Actinomycetes; order Streptomycetales; family Streptomycetaceae; genus Streptomyces. The sequence goes on from NZ_JABERD010000023.1 coordinate 72,674, forward strand.
CAGCAGCCAGCTGACCGGCATGAGCGTGTAGAACGCGGCGACGAGCAGGATGCCGTTGACGGCGCCCTTGGACAGGAGGGTGCCCGCGGAGCCGCGGCGGCGGGCCGGTGCGGGGGCTGGCCCTTATACACCTCT
>NZ_JABERD010000024.1 GCF_013044505.1 Streptomyces sp. S3(2020)
AATGTGTATAAGAGACAGCCTATCTGCCGCTGCACCGGGCGCTGGGGCGGCTGGAGGCCGAGCGGAACCGGGAGCCGCATCCGCTGATGACGGAGTACCCGATCCCGTACGCCCTGTCCGTGGGGACCCTGCGCTCGGGGGACTGGGCGAGCAGCGTGCCCGATCTGCTGGTCGCGGAGGGGCGGTTGGGGGTGCGGCTGGGGGAGGACCCGGCGGCGGCGCGGGCCGCGTTCGAGCGGTGCGTGGCCGAAGTGTGCGCCCAGGACGCCTGGTTGGCCGGCCATCCGGTCAACGTGACCTGGCCCGGTGGGCAGTTCGCGAGCGGCCGGCTGCCGCAGGGGCATCCGCTGCCCGGCGTGATCCGCGGCGCGCACGCGGACGCCGGGGGCGGGCCGCTCAGGGAGCGCGGGGCGTCGTACGGGAGTGATCTGCGTCTGTACGCCGGAGCCGGGATTCCGACGTTGCAGTTCGGGCCGGGGGACATCCAGGTCGCCCACAGTGCGCGGGAGCGGGTGTCGGTGCGGGACGTGGTGGCGGTCGCGCGGACGCTGGCGCTGACGGTGCTGCGGACGGTGGAGACGAAGTGACGGGAACCGGCGGGCCCGTTCGGCGATCTTCTTGAGTGGGTCGAGTGGGTCGTCTCGGCCCACGGGGTAAGGAGCCGTCCATGTTCACATCCTGGCGCAGTGCGGTGTCGTACGCGGCGATCGTCACGCTCGTCTCGTTGGCCGTGGGGGAGGTCGGGAACTTCCTGTGGAGTCCCGAACTCCCTTCGAGGGACTGGGTGATGAACGTGCTCCTCACCCCGGACCGGCTCGCCTTCCCGCTGGTCGCGATCGTCGTACTGGTCGAGGCGCGGCTGCTGCTGCCGCCGCTGTCGCGCTGGAGCACGGCCGGCATCGACACCGGTCTGTACGCCCTCGTCCTGCTGCTGGTCACCGCCGCCGAGGCCGTGACCTACGACGGTTCGCCCGCCGACTCCGCCTTCCTCATGCTGATCTTCGCGCTGCTCACCCTTCAGCTCCCGGCCGTCTTCGCGCTGTCGGCCTGGCGCCACGGGCATCTGACCCCGACCGGCCGGGCGGCGCTCACCTCCTGACCGCGAAGCCTGACCGCGAGACCTCATCGTGAGGCCCCACCGCGCGGCATCGAAACCGTAGGTCACCGGGTGGCCGTAGCCTGTATACAGACAAGTACGCGGCAGGACGGACAAGGAGCCTCATGGCCCGGGCGACTGGTAAGAGCGAGGCCGTCTACGAGCGGCTGAAGGGTGACATCGAGTCACTGCGGCTGCGGCCGGGGGCCAAGCTGAGCGAGGTGCAGCTGGGCGAGGAGCTCGGGGCCTCGCGGACACCCGTGCGGGAGGCCATCCGGCGGCTCGCGGGGGAGGGGCTGGTCGACTTCGCGCCCGGTGAGGTGGCCCGGGTGGCGGCGATCTCGCTGGGCGGGGTGCGGGCGCTCTTCGAGTTCCGGATGCTTCTGGAGCCCCGGGCGGCAGCGTCGGTCGCGACGGCGGGGGCGGCGGACGAGCGGGTGCTGGTGCCGTTCCGGGGGCTGCTGGAGCGCCTCGATGCCTTCGACGAGGCGTTCCGGGCGCTGGACGCCGGCGCGCAGGCGCGGTCGTACCAGGAGTTCTACGACCTGTCCGAGGGCTTCGACCAGGCCGTCATCGCCGCCTGCCGCAATCCGTATCTCGCCCGGACCATCCGTGATCTGCGCAGCCAGACCGTGCGGCTGCGGCACCTCTCGCACAGCGGGCCGCGCCGCATGCTGACCTCGCTGGAGGAGCATCGCGCGATGCTCAAGGCGATCACGCAGGGGGACGCGCAGGCGGCGGAGGCGGGCTGCCGGCACCATCTCGCGCAGACCCTTCAGGCGCTGATCGACAGTCTGACCAGCCAGGATCTGGACGTCCGGGTCGACGTCACCGGCTGAAACCGTCGTAGAAACCGGCTGAAACCCGTCGTACGACAGGGTGTGGCCTCTCTGGATACATTGCTGTATACAGGAGCGGATACAGCAATGGATGCAGTAATGGATTCGATCATGTCGTTCGACGCGGAGGCCCTCCCATGCCCCACACCGTCGGCGCCGCCGACCTCCTGAGGTTCGCCGCCGCCACCACCGAGGCCCACGGCGTCCCGCCCTCCGACGCCCACCTCCTCGCGGACACCCTCGTCACCGCGGAGCTGTGGGGCCACCCCTCCCACGGGATGCTGCGCCTGCCCTGGTACCTCGACCGTCTCGCGAGCGGCGCGACCACCCCCGTCGCCGCCCCGGAGACCGTCAGCGACAACGGCGCCGTCCTCGTCGTCGACGGCCACGACGGACTCGGCCAGGTGCTCACCGACCACGCCGTCACCCAGGGCGTGCGGCGCGCCCGCCGGCACGGGATCAGCGCGGTCGCCGTCCGCAACTCCGGGCACTTCGGCACCGCCGCCTACTTCACCCGCAAGGCCGCCGCCCAGGGCTGTGTGGCGCTGCTGGCCACCAACTCCAGCCCGGCGATGGCCCCTTGGGGCGGCCGGGAGAAGCGGCTCGGCACCAACCCGTGGTCCATCGCCGCGCCCGGCGGCCGGCAGGGCACCGTCGTGATGGACATCGCCAACACCGCCGTCGCGCGCGGCAAGATCTACCACGCCAAGGAGCGCGGCGAGCCGATCCCCGAGGGCTGGGCGGCCGACGCCGACGGGACGCCCACGACCGATCCGCGGCGGGCCGTCGAGGGGCTGATCCTGCCCATGGCCGGCCACAAGGGCTACGCCATCTCCTTCATGTTCGACGTCCTCGCGGGGGTCCTGACGGGCAGCGCCTTCGGCTCGGCGGTCGTCGGCCCCTACCACCGCACCGGCCGCAGCGGCGTCGGCCATCTGCTGATCTGCGTCGACATCGCGTCCATGGCCGACCCGGACGAGTTCGGGGCGCGGATGGAGGCCCTCGTCGAGGAGACCAGGTCCACGCCCCTGGCCCCGGGCGCCACCGAGGTCCTCGTCCCCGGCGAACCCGAGACCCGCACCGCCGAGCGGCTGCGCCGCGAGGGCATCACGGTCGTCGACGACACCTGGGCCTCGCTCGCGGCGATCGCCGCCACGACCGCCGTACCCCTTCCCGCAGGCGAGGAGTTCCCCGCATGATCGCGCTGACCGTATCCCTCCAGGTCGTCCCCGGCCACCGCGCCGGCTTCCTCGCCGCCATCGAGGAGAACGCCGAGCGGACCTTCACCGACGAGCCCGGCTGCCACTACTTCGACGTCGTCTGCGACCTCGCCGACGACCACCACTTCGTCTTCCACGAGATCTACGACGACGAGGCCGCCGTCGACGCCCACCGCGCCGCACCCCACTTCAAGGTCTGGCGCGAGGCGGTCGGCCGGTACGTCGTGCCCGGCAGCCAGGTCAACACCCTCTCCCGCCGTCTGTTCCACCACTCCTGAACGGAGCTCCGCCATGTGCACGTTGGTCATCGACCCGCAGGACGTCGAACGCTTCGACCGCGGTGGCGGTGTCGCCACCATCCCCTACGTCGGCAAGTGGAACTCGGGGTCGGCCGTCATCACCACCGGCCAGACCGTCTTCCAGCCCGGCACCGGACTGCCCCTGCACAGCCACAACGTCGAGGAGTCCGTGCTGATCCTCGAAGGCGAGGCGACCGCGGAGATCGACGGGGAGTTCTTCGACCTGACCGCCGGCCAGGCCACCTGGGTGCCGGCCGGCGTCCCGCACCGGTTCCTCAACCGCGGCGAGGGCGTCATGCGGATCTACTGGGTCTACGGCGGCCGGGACGTCACCCGCACCATCACCGCCACCGGCGAGACGTTCGCGCACCTCTCCGAGCACGACAAGGGCGGGGCGGCCACCTCATGATCAGAACCGTCAACCCGGCCACGGGCGAGGAGATTTCGCGATACCGGCCCTGGGACGCCGTACGCGTCGAGACCGCCGTGGAACGCGCGCACACCGCCGCCCGGCACTGGGCGCTCGTGCCGGTCGCCGAACGGGCCGCGCGGGCAAGGGGCCTGGCCCGGCTGCTGCGTGAACACAGGGACTCCATGGCCCAGTTGGTCGTCGCCGAGATGGGCAAGCCGGTCGTCGAGGCCGAGGGCGAGATCGAGAAGTCGGCGGTGACGGCCGAGTACTACGCCCGCCAGGGGCCCGGCATCCTCGCCGACGAGCCGGTCGCGGTCGAGGGGGCGCGGGCCTGGGCGGCGTACGAACCGCTCGGGCTCGTGCTGGCCGTGATGCCGTGGAACTTCCCCGTCTGGCAGGTCATGCGCTTCGCCATACCCTCGCTGGTGGCGGGCAACGGCGTACTGCTGAAGCACGCCTCCAACGTGACCGGCAGCGCGCTCGCCCTCCAGGACCTGTTCGTGGCCGCCGGTTTTCCCGAGCACCTGGTGACCGCGCTGGTCGTCGCGGACGCGGACGTCCCCGAGGTCACCGCGCGGCTCGTCGAGGACGACCGGGTCGCCGCCGTCACCCTCACCGGGAGCAACCGGGCGGGCGCGGCGGTGGGTTCGGCGGCCGGGCGGGCGGCGAAGAAGTCCGTTCTGGAGCTGGGGGGTTCGGACGCGTTCGTGGTCCTCGACGACGCCGATGCAGACCTGGCCGCGGCGGCCGCGGTGCGGGCGCGGTTCACCAACTCCGGGCAGAGCTGCGTGTGCGCCAAGCGGTTCGTCGTCGCCGAAGCGGTCGCCGACGCCTTCACGGAGGCCTTCGTGCGAGGGGTGCGGGGGCTGCGGATCGGGGACCCGCGGGAGCGGGCCACCCAGGTCGGACCGCTCGCCCGCGACGATCTGCGGGCGGCGGTCCAGCGGCAGGTGGAGGAGTCCGTGGCGGCGGGCGCACGGCTGCTGACCGGGGGCAAGTCACTTCCCGGCGCGGGCTGTTGGTTCCAGCCCACCGTCCTCGCGGACACCGGCCCGGGTATGCCCGCCTTCGACGAGGAGACGTTCGGACCGCTGGCCGCGATCGCTGTCGCACGCGACGACGAGGATGCCGTACGGCTGGCGAACGCGAGCGTGTACGGGCTCGGGATGAGCGTATGGACGGCCGACCCCGCCCGCGGTCTCGCGCTGGCCCGCCGCGTCACCAGCGGGGCCGCCTTCGTCAACGCGGTCGTGGCCTCCGACCCGCGGCTGCCCTTCGGCGGCACCAAGCGCAGCGGCTACGGGCGGGAGCTGGCGGCCGCCGGCATCCGGGAGTTCACCAACACGCGCACCTACTGGGTCGCGCCCTGACCGACCGGGGGCGGACACCCAGGCGGAGATGAGCACCCGTACTCATGCCCCGCCGCCGGTCGCCGGGCCACTGTGGGACACACAGTGACAACGACCGAACCGAAGGGATCCGCGATGGCGAACGTCTCGCGTCCGGGCCGTGCCGCGTGGCCGCGGAGGCTGCTCGCGCTCGCCACGGACAACTGGGCCGGCCGGGGGTACCTGGCGGTCTTCGCCGCCTCCGTGCCGGTGGCGTTCCTGTTCCCGGACAGTGTGTACGCGATGGCTCCCGTGCTGCTCACTGAGCCGCTGTCCATGCTGAGCGCGGTCGTGCCCTTCGGGGCCGGTGTCACCGAGGGCAGCGGGGGGCCGGCCGTCGTGGCCGCCTCCGTCGGCATGGGCGCCTGGCTGCTCGCGTGCGCTCTGGTGAACGCCGCCGTGGTGGGCGCGCTCGCCCATCACGTCCGGGACGTCCGTGCCGATGCCCGGCACGCCTGAACCTCTTCCACCCTTCGCAGAGATTCGTAGAGATTCGCAGAGACTCGCAGAGAAAGGCACCGACATGGCCCGTACCGCACGCCCCCGATTCCCGAGGATCCGAGCCCTGCTGGCGCCCGCCGTCGACAACTGGCTCGCGCGGGGCTATCTCGCGGTGGTCGCCGCGTCGCTGGGGGTCTTCCTGTGGGCCGTGTACCTGTCGCCCGACCCCGGGTTCGCCGGGATCTGGGCGATCATGGCCACCGCCCCGCTCAGCATGCTCGTCAACCTGCCGCTGATGGGGCTGGCACCCGACGTGGACTCCTCGCTCAGCTGGCTGACCCCGCTGTTCTTCACCGCCGGCACGGTCCTGTGCGGGCTCGTCAACGCAGCGCTGCTGGGCCTTCTCGCCCGCAGGCTGACCTCACGGGACCCGCACCCCGCCGCCTGAACCGGCGGGGCGCGGGCCGGCGCGGCCTCAGCCTTCGGCGTCGGCCGGCCGCACGGTCAGGAGCACCAGCCCCGTCCCCAGGACGGCCAGTCCGCACCAGGACGCGGTCGTCAGGTGCTCGCCGAGGAGGGTGACGCCGAGGACCGCCGCGACGGCGGGTTCCGCGAGGGTCAGGGTGGTGGCCATGGACGCCGAGGTGTGGCGCAGGCCGTGGCCGAAGAGGCGGTAGGCCAGGCAGACGGTGAAGAGGGCGAGGTACGCCGTGACTGCCGCGCCGCGGGAGGTCGTGAGCCAGTGCGTGTCGACGTACCCGAGGAGCGGCAGCACCAGCAGCCCGGCCGTGCCGAACAGCACGCCCATCACCGCGTCGGACGGGTGCCCGTGCGTGATGAGCCGGCCACCGATCAGCGAGTAGACGGCGTACGACAGTCCCCCGCCCGTCGCGAGGGCGACGCCCGTCAGGTCCATCGGTGTGGCCGTTCCGGTGAGTTCGGGGCCCAGTACGAGCAGGGCGCAGCCCAGCACGGCGGCCCCGGTGGCGGCGGCCCGGCGTGCGGTCGGCCGGGCCCCTCCGGTGAGCCAGGACAGCAGGCCTGCGAAGACCGGTGCGCTGCCCAGCGCGATCACGGTGGCCACCGCCACCCCGGTCCGGGCGACCGCCGGGTAGAAGGTGACCGGGTACCCGGCCACCGCCAGTGCCCCGAGGACGAGCAGCCACCGCTCGCCGCGCGTGCACGCGGCCGGCAGTGAGCGGGCGCCCGGCGAGATCAGGAACAGCAGGAGCCCGCCGAGGGTGAGCCCGGCGCAGCCGATGGCCGCGGCGGGTGCGCCGGCCGGCGCCAGCGAGGCGGCGGTCCCGGTCGTACCCCACAGGACGGCCGAGACGAGGATGGGCGCGGGGCCGCCGAGGCGACCGGCGCGAGAAGGGCGTGCGAGAGGCAGGGAGATCGTGCGGTTCGGCACAGTCGTGGTCTTCCGTCGTCGAATGCGTCTGGGACTGGATCCGAAACGGGCGCACGACAAAACCCCTGACGGCTGCTACGAGCCGGTCGGGGCCGGAATCAAACCGTTCTCAGTGTCCGCGCCCGGTCAGGCGCAGAGCGGCGGCAGAACGACGTGCCAGTACGAGTTCACCCGGCGATCGTAGCCGACCTCCTCGATGGGCTGTCAGGACGACGCTGCGCGGATACCTTGGTCCTGTACGTACCGGATGTGGCGAGGAGCTATGACCTGGTCGGAGTTGCGTGGCCCGGTGCGCGCGGCCGTCGTCGGAGTCAATGAGCACGTCGCCGTCCGGCTGGCCGGCGAGCTCGACATGCACGCCCTGCCCGTGCTGGTGCACACGCTGCCCCAGGTGAAGACCTACGCCGGGCGGGTGGCCCTCGACCTCGGCCGGGTCACCTTCTGCGACTCGGCCGGCGCCGACGCGCTGCTCGCCTTCTCCCGGCATCTGTCCGCCGAGGGACGCGCGGTGAGCGTGGAGCGGGCGCACAGCTCGGTACTGCGCGTCCTCCGCATGACCGGCCACATCGACCAACTGGACCTGGAGCGCGGCTCGGCGCCCGTCGTCAACGGCCTGGCGATGCGGCTGCACGGTGAGTTGCTGCGCGGCTTCCTGATCGAGGCGCTGCGGCTGACCGGGGCGCCGATGGGCAACGCCCAGCTGTACGACCCCGACACCGGGGCCCTGCGGATCGTGACCCAGCGCGGTTTCCGCGAGCCGTTCCTGACCTTCTTCGAGACGGTCGGCGACCGGGAGTCTGCCTGCGGCGCCGCCGCCGAGGACCGGGCACCGGTCTTCGTGGAAGAGGTGGCCGCCTCGGAGATCTTCCTGGGCACACCGGCCCTGGACGTCGTGCTCGGCGCGGACGTGCGGTCGGTGATGTCCATGCCGCTGGCTTCCGGCGACGGCGGGCTCATCGGTGTGGTGTCGGTCCACCACACCGCACCCCGCCTGTGGACCCCCGACCAGCGCGCGACCCTGACCCGCCTGGCCGCCGCCGCACAACGGGCCTACTGAAGGCGCGACCGGGTCCGGGCAGGGAGAAACCCCAGGTCAATGACCTGGGGTTTCTCCCTGCCCGGGCTCTTGCAGAGCCCTACGCCGCGGTGGCCGGCGCCCGGCCGTGGGCCCGGCGGAACCCGGTCAGAACTTCAGCACCTCGCGGTCGAGCGGATACCGCGCATGGTGACGGCCGTCGTAGGGCGAGGGCGTGATCGGCAGGACGCCGGTCGGCTGCACACCCAGGTTGTCGTCCCAGAGCCGGGGTTCGACCTGGCCGAGGACGCGGAACTGCCGGAAGGTGAACGGCGGGCTGTCGGTCGGGAAGAACTCGGCCGTGGTCATCACCTGGAAGTGCAGGTGCGGCGTGGTCGAGTTGCCGCTGTTGCCGATCAGCCCGAGGACCTGGCCGCTTTCGACGCGATCGCCCTCCCGGACCTTGAGCGAGCCGGGCTTCAGGTGCGCGTAGAGCAGATAGCGGCCCGGCGCGACTTGCACGGTGACGTGGTTGCCGACCGTGTTCTCGATCGGCGGGATGGGCGGCGTGAGGGGCGGCGTGTTGTCCGGGATCCCGTCCTGGACCTCCACCACTCTGCCGCCGGCCGAGGCCACGACCGGCTGCCGGTAGCTCAGATAGCTGGAGAGCCGGGTGGGGTCGCCTTCCCAGGTCTGCTCTTGCCTGCCGACCCGGTACCAGTCGATCGCGAAGCGCTGCGGCACATCGAAGCGACCGTTGATCGGGGCGAGGCCGCGCCGGTGGTGGGTGTTGCCGCAGCACGACTCGCTGGAGTACCAGGTGCCGGGGCGGACCGGCGGGTCCAGGTTCAACGGCGGGGTACGGCCGGTCCGGGTGGCCTGCACCGTCTCCTCGAAGGCGGAGGGGCCGGAGGGGGTCAGGACGGCACCGGTGAGATGGTGTTCGAGGACCTTGGGCACCGGCCGGCCCCGGTCGAGGACCAGGTCGAGCCAGATGATCCACTTCTGGGAGCCCGGGATGACGGTCGGCGTCGGCCCCGGCGGTGCGGGGGTGTACCCGTCCGCACCCGGCAGGGGGTCGCCGACCGGATTGGCGGCATCGGCCAGCGCCTGCCCGCTCAGCGAGCCGACGACCCGATGCGTGCGGGCGTCTCGGACGTCGACACGGTCGAGCCGCAGCGACGTGCTGGTGGGCAGGGCACTCGTGGTGAGCAGTTCGTACGAGATGTGCGTCTTGCCGTCCGTGGCGACGAACGGCGTCGGCTTGGTCAGCACTGCCGCCGTCAACGGCGTGAACTGTGCGCCGGGCGCCGCGGTGGCCATGCCGGCTCCGTGTCCGGCTCCTGTCGAGGCCGCCAGCATGCCGGCCGCGAGCACGGCAGCGGCGAGCCCGCGAAGTAGCGGGCTGCGGCCAGTGCGGTTGCGAGGGTCGCGCTCTGCCATTGCGCTCTTTCATTCGTCGGATCCGGGGCCGTGAAGGACACCGGCACGCCCCGCGCCGAGACGCAGGCCCATGTAATCCGGCGGTGTGCCGCTCCGGTTGGAGGTCGCCGGACTCAGGTGCCGAACTGCACCCGTCCAGCCGCATCGACCAACGAGTCCTCGCTCGGTGTGTCCCGCGGCAGGACGCCTCGTGCATTTCCGTGTCGGACTTGGCCTTTGGATGTGCGACCGCTTCGTCCCGAGGCGTTCGGATGAATGCGCGCCGGGGGGCGGCGTGGCGCTGCGGGCAAAGATCTGGAGGAACTTACCTAGAACGCATGTGCATCCGGACGGGCCGAACTGCCCTGCTCAGCATCGCGATGGTCATCTCCGCCTGCGCGGCGGCCTCCCTGCCCCCGGTTGCCGCAGCGGCCGTACCGGTTCCCAGCGAGTCGGCCGCCGCGTCACAGCCCTGGGACACGACCGCGGCGGAACTGGACCGGGTGATCCAGAAGACGGCCGCGGACGCCGGTGTCCCTGGAGTGATCGTGGGCGTCTGGAAGCCCGGACAGCCGCGCTATGTGCGGGCTTTCGGCGTCGCGGACACGAAAGACTGCACCCCGATGCGCACCGACCTGAACATGCGGATCGGCAGCGAGACCAAGACCTTCACCGTCACCGCGCTGCTCCAGCTCGTCGACCGAGGCAAGGTCGGCCTGGACGACCCGATCTCCGCGTACGTCGACGGAGTGCCCGACGGAGAGCACATCACGCTGCGTCAGCTCGCGAACATGCGCAGCGGCCTGTTCGCCTACACCAAGGACGAGGACTTCCAGCACCTGCTGGCGACCGAGCCGCATCGCCAGTGGTCGCCGAAGGAACTGCTCCGCATCGCCTTCGAGCACCCCAACCAGTTCCCCCCGGGCACGCAGTTCGACTACTCCAACACCAACACCGTGCTGCTCGGCCTGGTCGTCGAGAAGGTCACTCACCGTCCCTTGAGCAAGGCGATCCGGGATCTGATCACGCAGCCGAGCGGCCTGGACCACACCTTCCTGCCCAAGGCGGCGGAGTTCCCGCGGCCGCGCGCCCACGGCTACACCGATCAGACGCCGGACGGCACGGTGGCGGACGCCACGGACTTCAACCCCAGCTGGGGCTGGGCGGCCGGCGCGATGATCTCGAACCTCGACGACATGCGCTCCTGGGCGAAGAACGTCGCGACAGGCGGACTGCTGACCCCGCAGACCCAGGCGAAGCGCCTCGACGCGCTGCCCACCGGCGCGCCGGGTGACGCCTACGGGCTGGGCATCGACATCAACCACGGGTGGATCGGCCACGCGGGCTCCCTGCCCGGTTACCAGAGCCTGACGGTCTACCTGCCCGCCCAGAAGGCGACGATGGTGATCCTGCTCAACACCGACATCGCCTCGAACGGCGAGAATCCCAGCACCCTGCTCGGCCGGGCCATCACCCAGGTGGTCAGCCCCGGCAACGTCTACGGCGACGCGTCCGACCAGGACTGACCCACGCCCAAGGTGACGCGGGCGAGGACGCGCTGGAGGTTCCGGCGCTCCCCGCACATGACGAGGGCGGGGTCCGGAACCCCGCCCGACAACCACTGAAACCCCAGGTCAGGGCCACACAAGGCAGTACGGCTGATGCCCCGCCTCATGCAGCCGGTGGCTGAAGTCCTGCCACTCGTGCAGCAGTTGGTACACGTTGAAGGCGTCCCGCGGACCGCCGCGGTCCGGGACCGTCGACCAGATGAACGCCGCCGCGCCCACCGCTTCCTCGCCTATGCCGCGCAGCGGGTCGACGACCGTCATGGGGAGCTTCACGACCGCGTAGTCGGGGTGCAGGACGACCAGTTCCAGCGGCGGGACCTTGTGCAGCGGGACGCCCTCTATGCCGGTGAGGACCATCGCCGCCATCGTCTCCGGCTTGATCTTGGTGAACATGCCGTTCATGCCGAGCTCGTCGCCGCCGAGTTCCTCGGGGCGCATCGAGATCGGGACACGGGCCGCGGTCGCGCCGTCGGGCGCGCCGAAGTACTTGTACGTCACCCCCACCCGACCACCATTCCTGCTCCCCGCCCTCAGCCGGTCGATCCGACGTTCGATACGTCGCTCGTCCTGCTCCGTCTCACTCGGTACCCGTGATTCTGCGGCTTCCTCCGCGTCGCGCCGGTGCCTTCCCCGCCGGGCACGTCGAGGACCGAGGTCATCAGTCCCCTCGCCCAGTCCGCCACCGCGATGCATATCTCCACCCGACTGCTTTTCTAGGACGCGTGGTCCCCGCCGCGCAACCCGATCATCGTGTCAGTGACCTCCCCCACGGCCGCCCGCCGAAACGTGCGTTGAAACACCTGTCCGCAGGATCTTCGCAGCACCCGAACACCAGGGGCCGCACGAGCTGTGTCTATCAGCTCCCACAGCTCCCAGTTTCGCAGATGCCGTCGGACCACAGGCCGCTGTCGGCCGGGACCGCTGGCCTACCCTGAGGAGGAAAGTCGGCAACCGGAGTCCGAGAAGTCGGAGAAGTCGCAGGTCATGAGCGAAACGCCCTATTCATACGATGCGCCTGCCTCACAGGCACTGTTCGACCGTGCGGCCACCGTCACACCGGGCGGCGTGAACTCCCCGGTGCGCGCCTTCCGCGCCGTGGGCGGTACGCCCCGGTTCATGGTGTCCGGCACCGGCCCGTACCTGACCGACGCCGACGGGCGTGAGTACGTCGACCTCGTCTGCTCCTGGGGGCCCATGATCCTCGGGCACGCGCACCCCGAGGTCATCGCCGCCGTCCAGGACGCCGTCTCGCGCGGTACGTCGTTCGGTACGCCCGGTGAAGGTGAGGTCGCGCTCGCCGAGGAGATGGTCGCGCGGATCGGGCCGCTGGAGCAGGTGCGGCTGGTGTCCAGCGGCACCGAGGCCACCATGTCGGCCATCCGGCTCGCCCGCGGATTCACCCAGCGCACCAAGGTCATCAAGTTCGCCGGGTGTTACCACGGTCACGTCGACTCGCTCCTCGCCGCGGCGGGGTCCGGTGTGGCCACCTTCGCCCTTCCCGACACGCCCGGCGTCACCGGCGCCCAGGCCGGCGACACCATCGTCCTGCCGTACAACGACCTCGAAGCCGTGCACGAGGCCTTCCACCGGCACCCCGGCGAGATCGCCTGTGTGATCACCGAGGCCTCGCCCGGCAACATGGGCGTCGTACCGCCGCGGCCCGGGTTCAACCAGGGCCTCAAGGACGCGTGCTCGAAGAACGGCGCCCTCTACATCTCCGACGAGGTCATGACCGGCTTCCGGACGAGCCGCGCCGGCTGGTTCGGGATCGACGGCGTCGAGCCGGACCTCATGACCTTCGGCAAGGTCATGGGCGGTGGCTTCCCCGCCGCCGCGTTCGGTGGCAGGCAGGACGTCATGGCGCACCTCGCGCCCGCCGGACCCGTCTACCAGGCCGGCACCCTCTCCGGGAACCCGATCGCCACCGCCGCGGGCCTCGCCCAGCTGCGGCTGCTCGACGACGCCGCCTACGCGAAGGTCGACGCCGTGTCCGCGCGGATCCAGTCGCTCGTCACCGAGGCGCTCACCAAGGAAGGCGTCGCGCACCGGGTGCAGAACGCCTCCAACATGTTCTCCGTCTTCTTCACCGACCGTGAGGTGCGGGACTACGAGGACGCCAAGAAGCAGGAGTCCTTCCGCTTCACCGCCTTCTTCCACTCGCTGCTCGCCGACGGCGTCTATCTGCCGCCCTCGTCCTTCGAGTCCTGGTTCGTGTCCACGGCCCACGACGAGCGGGCGGTACAGAAGATCGCCGACGCCCTCCCGGCGGCGGCCCGAGCCGCGGCGGAGGCCCAGGCGTGAGCATCTCCGAGACCAACGGCGACATCACCGTCGTCCACCTCATGCGGCACGGCGAGGTCGCCAACCCCGACGGGGTCCTCTACGGCCGTCTCGCCGGCTACCACCTGTCCGAACTGGGCCGGCAGATGGCCGACCGGGTCGCCGAGCACCTGGCCCCCCGGGACGTCACCCACGTCTGCTCCTCCCCTCTGGAGCGCGCGCAGGAGACGGCCACGCCGATCGCCAAGGCGCACGGCCTCGACCTCGCGACCGACGGCCGGCTCATCGAGGCGGACAACGTCTTCCAGGGCAAGACCTTCGGCGTCGGCGACGGGGCCCTGAAGCGGCCCGAGAACTGGAAGCACCTCGTCAACCCCTTCAAGCCGTCGTGGGGTGAGCCCTACGTCGACCAGGTCGTCCGCATGATGGGTGCGCTGGACGCCGCGAAGGACGCCGCGCGCGGGCATGAGGCGGTGCTGGTCAGTCATCAGCTGCCGATCTGGATCGTGCGCTCTTACGTCGAGAAGCGGCGGTTGTGGCACGACCCGCGCCGACGCCAGTGCACGCTCGCCTCGCTGACCACGTTCACGTACCAGGGCGACCGGATCGTGTCGGTGGGGTACAGCGAGCCCGCGATCGACCTGGTGCCCGCGCATCTCCGGGCCGGGGCCAAGCCGGTCAAGGGCAAGGACAAGGCGTTCGGGGCGTAGTCGTCGCACAGCTCCCCGTGCCCCCGAAGGGGCGCTTAACGCACGCTCGTTACATTTGTTGCTGAATCCGCTGTGATCGGGAGGAACCTTCCCGTTCGTCGCGTCCTCTGAATGGGTGACCACTTCACAGGACGTGACGAACGGGGATGTCATGCGCACTCTCACCCGCAGGGGAGCACTCGGACTCGGTGTGGGTGGTGCGGCCGCCCTCGGGCTCGCGGGCTGCGGCACCCTCACCCCCTCAGAGGGGCCGAGCCATGCCGGAGGTTCCACCGGCAGCAAGCCGACTGCCCAGGCGCACCGCGCCCGCCCCCTCGGCGACGGCTCCACGTCCTACACCGGCAAGCAGCCCCACCAGCCGGCCAGGCCCGAACCGCTGGAGCCGGGCCAGAAGCCGCCGCAGTTCGTCGTCTTCTCCTGGGACGGCGCCGGCGAGGTCGGCAACGGACTCTTCCCGCGCTTCCTGGACCTCGCCAAGGAACACGGCGTCCACATGACCTTCTTCCTGTCCGGGCTCTATCTCCTGCCCGAGTCGAAGAAGCGCCTCTACGACCCGCCCAACAACCCGGTCGGCGCCTCCGACATCGGCTACCTCACCGACGAACACGTCAAGGCGACCCTGACCAACGTCCGCCGCGCCTGGCTCGACGGGCACGAGATAGGCACCCACTTCAACGGCCACTTCTGCGCCGGCTCCGGCACCGTCGGCAACTGGACGCCCCAGCAGTGGCGCAGCGAGATCGACCAGGCCAAGGCCTTCGTGAAGGAGTGGCGGACCAACACGGGATGGACCGAGCTGCCCGCCCTGCCGTTCGACTACGACAAGGAACTCGTCGGCGGTCGTACGCCCTGCCTCCTCGGCCAGGACAACCTGCTGCCGACCGCGCGCGAGCTCGGCTGGCGCTACGACGCCTCCTCGCCCGGCGGCCGCCAGGTCTGGCCGGAGAAGAAGGACGGGCTGTGGGACCTGCCGCTCCAGGCGATCCCCTTCCCCGGGCGCAGCTTCGAGGTCCTCTCCATGGACTACAACATGCTCGCCAACCAGTCGATCAACTCCACCAACGCGCCCGCCCACAACTACCCGGCCTGGCGTGAGCAGTCCGCCGGGGCCTATATAGCCGGCTTCCAGCGGGCCTACGAGAGCAACCGCGCCCCCTTCTTCGTCGGCAACCACTTCGAGCAGTGGAACGGCGGCATCTACATGGACTCCGTCGAGGAGGCGCTGAAGCACATCGCGGCGGAGAAGGAGAAGGGCGAGGACGTACGCATGGTCTCCTTCCGGCAGTTCGTCGACTGGATGGACGTACAGAAGCCGGAGGTGCTGGCCAAGCTGCGGACGCTCGATGTCGGGCAGGCGCCGGTCGGTGGCTGGAACTCCTTCCTGAAGGACGGCTCGAAGAGCACGGCGGGAAGCAGCGCGGGCAGCACCTCGGGGAGCTCCGCGAACGCCGCCTGATATGCGGATTTCCGCCCGCAAGGGGGGTGCGCAAGATCCCCAGAACGGGCATGCGAAACTTTTCACATGAGTGCCCTGACCCGCACCAACCGTCGTGCCCTACTGCTCACCGCCGCAGCCGCGCTGACCCTCAGCGCGTGCAGTTCCGGCGGCAAGGTCGGCGGCAGCGGTGACACCAACTTCATCACCGGCAACGACGGCGTCGACACGGTCGCCCAGGGCAAGCGGGACGCCGCCCCGGTGCTCTCCGGCAAGACCATCGACGGCGAGCAGCTCTCCACCGCCGACTACAAGGGCAAGATCCTCGTCGTCAATGTGTGGGGCTCCTGGTGCACCCCCTGCCGGGCCGAGGCGAAGAACCTCCAGGCCGTCTCCGAGAAGCTCAAGGACCAGGGCGTCCAGTTCGTCGGCATCAACACCCGGGACACCAACACCACCTCGGCGATCAACTTCGAGAAGGAGTTCGGGGTCACCTTCCCGAGCCTGTACGACCCGACGGGCAAGCAGATGCTCCGCTTCGAGAAGGGCACGCTCAACCCGCAGCTGATCCCCTCCACGCTCGTCATCGACCGCAGCGGCAAGATCGCCGCGCGGGCACTCATGGCGCTCAGCGAGGAGACGCTGACCGGGATGATCAAGCCCGTCCTCGCGGAGAAGTGACGTGAGCGCGACGGCCACGCTCGCCGAGGCCACGACCAACGGCACGGTGCTGCACGGCGCCCTGCTGCTGGCACTGCCCATCGCCGTGCTCGGCGGCCTCGTCTCCTTCTTCTCCCCGTGCGTGCTGCCGCTCGTACCCGGCTATCTGTCGTACGTCACCGGGGTCAGCGGTACCGATCTGGCCGACGCCCGGCGCGGGCGGATGGTCGCCGGCGCCTCCCTGTTCGTACTCGGCTTCACGGTCGTGTTCGTCTCCGGCGGGGCGCTGTTCGGCTACTGGGGCTCGAACCTCCAGGACAACAAGGACGTCCTGACGAAGATCCTCGGCGTCCTGATGGTCCTCATGGGCGTCTTCTACATGGGCCTGATGCCCTGGCTCACCCAGCGGGAGTTCCGCTTCCACACCAAGCCCGCCACCGGGCTCGCCGGTGCACCTCTGCTGGGCGCGCTCTTCGGTATCGGCTGGACGCCCTGTCTCGGCCCCACCCTCTCCTCCGTGACGATCCTCGCGGCCAACGAGGGCAGCGCGGGCCGCGGCGCCATACTGACGGTCGCCTACTGCATCGGCCTCGGCGTCCCCTTCGTGCTCGCCGCAGTAGCCTTCCGCAAGGCTCTCGGTGCCTTCGCCTGGGTCAAGCGCCACTATGTCTGGGTGATGCGCATCGGCGGCACGATGATGATCCTGACCGGTGTGCTGCTGCTGACGGGCGCGTGGGACCGCCTCGTGCAGGAGATGCAAGTCTGGTCCAACGGCTTCACTGTGGGGATCTGAATCGATGAGCACGACTTCGAAGACCGGGTCCGACCCGGCCCCGGCCACCGGTGACGAGGACCTGGGCGCGGCGAGCTCCCAGCTCTCCACCGCCCCCGTGGAGGACGCCCCCAACCTGCCCTCGCTGGGCGTCATCGGCTGGGTCCGCTGGTTCTGGCGGCAGCTCACCTCCATGCGGGTCGCACTGCTCCTCCTCCTGCTGCTGTCGCTGGGCGCGATCCCCGGCTCGCTGATCCCGCAGTCCGGCACCGACGAGACGAAGGTCGCCGACTTCCGTAACGCCAACCCCACCCTCGGGGACGTCTACGACAAGCTCGGCCTCTTCCACGTCTACAGCTCGGTGTGGTTCTCCGCGATCTACATCCTGCTGTTCGTCTCCCTCATCGGCTGCATCGTGCCCCGCACCTGGCAGTTCGTCGGCCAGCTGCGCGGCCGCCCGCCGGGCGCCCCGAAACGGCTGACCCGGCTGCCCGCCTACACCACCTGGCGCACCGAGGCCGAGCCCGAGCAGGTCCGCGAGGCCGCGCTCACCCTGCTGAAGAAGCGCCGCTTCCGCGCCCACCTCGCCGGAGACAACGTCGCCGCCGAGAAGGGCTATCTGCGGGAGGTCGGCAACCTCGCCTTCCACATCGCGCTCATCGTGATGCTGATCGCCTTCGCCTGGGGCCAGCTGTTCAAGATGGAGGGCAACAAGCTGGTCGTCGAGGGCGACGGGTTCTCCAACACCCTCACGCAGTACGACGACTTCAAGTCCGGCACCCTCTTCACCCAGGACGAGCTGGACCCGTTCAGCTTCACCCTCAACAAGTTCCAGGGCACCTACGAGACCAGCGGCCCCAACCGCGGCACCGCGCGCACCTTCCAGGCCGACGTCAGCTACAGCGTGGGCGCCTACGGCAAGGACAAGCGGACGATCATCAAGGTCAACAAGCCGATGGCGATCGGCGACTCCAAGGTCTACCTCACCGCCCACGGCTACGCGCCCGTCATCACGGTCCGCGACGGCAAGGGCAAGGTCGTCTACCGCGACGCGGTCCCGCTCCTTCCGCTGGACAACAACATCACCTCCTCCGGTGTCATCAAGGTCATGGACGGCTACCGCAACACCAAGGGTGTGCGCGAGCAGCTCGGCTTCGAGGCCTTCTTCCTGCCGACGTACACGACCGGCAGCGAGACGGCCTCCACCTTCCCGGCACTGAACAACCCGGTGCTGAACCTCGCGGGCTACTACGGCGACCTCGGGGTCGACGCGGGCATCCCGCAGAGCGTCTACCAGCTCGACAAGTCCCATCTGAAGGAGTTCAAGGACTCCAAGGGCGAGCAGCAGCGGGAGAACCTCAAGCCGGGCGAGACCATGAAGCTCCCGGGCGGCGCCGGTTCGATCACCTACGAGTCCACCGCGGAGTGGGCCAACTTCCAGGTCACCCGCCAGCCCGCCAGCGACTGGGCACTGACCGGCTCGATCGTCGCGATCTTCGGCCTCGCCGGCTCCCTGTTCATCCAGCGCCGCCGGGTGTGGGTGCGCGCGGTCAAGGGCGCCGACGGTGTGACGGTCGTCGAGATGGCCGGCCTCGGCCGCAGCGAGTCCGCGAAGGTGCCGGAGGAACTCGGCGACCTCGCCGGGATCCTGTACGACCAGGCGCCAGGGGCGCCCGAAGCAGACGAAGACCCCACCGATACCCCCGAACCCCACGTCGTACCTGCCGAAGGGCATGAGAAGTGACTCTCGCCGCCGCGACGGATCTGGCCGCCGCCACCAACGAACATCTCGCGAACCTCAGCAACACGCTGATCTACTCCGCGATGGCCGTCTACACCCTGGCCTTCTTCGCCTACATCACCGAATGGATCTTCGGTAGCCGCAGCAAGATCGGCCGTACCGCCGCCGCGCTGACCGAAGGGGCGGACGGCAAGGCGAAGGGGCCGGCCGTCACGGTGAAGAAGGGCGGCTCCACCGCCGTACTGGAACGGCCGAAGGTCGTCGTGCGGGCCGCGGCCGGTCAGCGGGATGTGCCGGACGGGCCCGGAGCGCACGGTGGGGACGAGCAGGGGGACCTCTACGGGCGTATCGCCGTGTCCCTCACGGTGCTCGCCTTTCTCATCGAGCTCGCCGGGGTCATCGCCCGCGCGGCCTCGGTGGAGCGGGCGCCGTGGGGCAACATGTACGAGTTCAACATCACCTTCTCCACGGTGGCCGTCGGGGTGTACCTCACGCTGCTCGCGCTGAGGAAGAACGTGCGCTGGCTCGGGCTGTTCCTGATCACGTCGGTCCTCCTCGATCTCGGCATCGCCGTCACTGTCTTGTACACCGCCAGCGACCAGTTGGTTCCCGCCCTTCACTCGTACTGGCTGTACATCCACGTCTCCACGGCGATCCTGTGCGGCGCGGTCTTCTACGTGGGCGCGGTCAGCACGATCCTGTACCTCTTCAAGGACTCCTACGAGAACAAGCTCGCGAACGGCGGCCGGCCCGGCAGCTTCGCCACGTCCTTCCTGGAGCGCCTGCCCGCATCGGCCTCGTTGGACAAGTTCTCCTACCGCGTCAACGCCGCCGTCTTCCCGCTGTGGACGTTCACGATCATCGCGGGCGCGATCTGGGCGGGCGACGCGTGGGGCCGCTACTGGGGCTGGGACCCCAAGGAGACCTGGGCGTTCATCACCTGGGTCGCCTACGCCTGCTACCTCCACGCCCGCGCCACGGCCGGCTGGAAGGGCCGCAAGGCCGCCTACCTGGCCCTGCTCGCCTTCGGCTGCTGGCTGTTCAACTACTACGGCGTGAACATCTTCGTCTCCGGCAAGCACTCCTACGCGGGGGTGTAGCACGCGGGCGTGACCCCCTTACGGTGAAGGCCGGTTCCCTGTGACCTCAGTCATGGGAACCGGCCTTCGTCGTACGGACAGATAGAGGGGCGTGGATACGAATCTGCGGAAACGGATTCGCGCGGGGGACCACGATGCCTTCGGTGACCTCTTCGACGCGTACGCACGCTCCGTCTACAACCATGCCTACCGGCTCACCGGGGAGTGGACGACCGCCGAGGACGTCGTCTCGCTGACCTTTCTCGACGCGTGGCGGCTGCGGGCGAAGGTCGACGAGGAGGGCGGCTCGCTACGGCCCTGGCTGCTGGGCATCGCCACCAACGTCGCGCGCAACACCCGCCGCGCGGCCCGTCGTCATGCCGCCGCCGTCGCCCGGCTACCGCGTGCGGAGGCGGTGCGGGACTTCGCCGACGAGATCGCAGGGCGGCTCGACGATGCGGCGCAACTGGCCGTCGTACGAACCGCGTTGGCGCGGCTGCGGCGGGCCGAGCGGGAGGTGCTGGCGCTGTGCGTGTGGGCGGGGCTCGACTACGCGGCTGCCGCGGAGGCGCTCGGGGTGCCGGTGGGGACCGTGCGGTCGCGACTCTCTCGCGCGAGAACGACACTCGCGAAACATATGGAACTCTCCCAAACGGTCGGACAGATGAGAGATGACCGCACCACCGCGGTCAGGCCCCTGAGGGAGGGAAACCGATGAACCAGCTACCCGAGAAGGACCTTCCGCCGGGCCGTCACCGACTGCTCAGGGAGCATCTGATGACCGAGATCCGGCAGGAAGAGAAGAAGCCCGTACGCCGCCCCTGGCTGCGCCCCGCCCTCGTCGCGGGAGCCGTCGCGGCGGTCACCGCCGTGACCCTCACGTTCGCCGTGCTGTCGTCCGACGGCGACTCCTTCGTCCCGCCCGCCGCGCATCCTTCCACGGCGGTCACCCAACTCCTGGAGGACGCGGCCCTCGTCGCCGAGCACCAGGACGTGCCCAAGGTGCGCGACGACCAGTTCACCTACATCAAGTCCAAAGAAGCGTGGGGCGTCTCGGAGCGCACCTGCAAGGTTGCGACGGCCGGGCCGCTGCAGAACAGGGAGATCTGGACGTCCGTCGACGGCCGGCGCGAGGGGCTGCTGCGGAGCACCGGGGTCGGCGCCCTGCCGGTCCACCCCGACCCGGACTCCGGGAACTTCTACCGCAGTTGGGAGAAGCTCCCCACCGACCCCGACAAGATGCTCGCCTGGCTCTACGAGCAGAACACCGGCAAGGAGGGGTACAGCGACGCGTACTACGCCTTCAAAACAGCGACCGGGCTGGCCCTGGAGAGCATCCTGCCCCCTGAGGTCGGCGCCGCGCTCTACCGGGCGGTCGCCAAGATCCCCGGGGTTGTCCTGGTGAAGGACTCCGTGGACGCCGCCGGGCGGCACGGCACCGCCGTCGGGTTCGTCCACGGGAAGGGGGCCTACCGACAGGAGCTGATCTTCAACAGCAAGACATGGCTTCCCCTGGGGACCCGGTCGGTGCAACTCAAGGACGTCAAGAGCAAGCTCGACGTGGGCTGCGACGGCGTGATCAAGGCCGGATCGGTCGCGGCCGTCACCGCGGTCCTGGAGCGCGCCATCGTCGACAAGAAGGACCAGCGCCCCTGACCATGTGCAGAACCTCGCCCCACGGGTCAGGCTGGTGTCATGACCGGATCCATCGAGCAGGGCACCAGCCAGACCCATGGGAACACGCACATCCTGCACTTCCTGGTGCGGCTGCCGAGGCCCATGGAGGCGGTCTGGCCCGCGCTGGCCACGGCGGACGGGCTCGCGGGCTGGTTCACGGAGGCCGAGATGCTGGAGCCCCGGCTCGGTGGGGCCGTTACCCTGCGCGGGCTGGGCGCGGGGCATGTCACCGCCTGGGACGTGGTGCGGGTCGCCGAGTACACGGTGGAGGGTGGTGGCCGGATCAGGTTCCATCTGGAACGCGACGGTGACGACGGCTCGGTCCTCCGCCTCACCCACGAGTTCCAGGGTGAGGTGGAGTCCGAGCCGCGCCGGCGGACGCGGTGCGAGAGGCTGGTCGAGGTGGTGGAGGGCGGCGGTTAGAGATGCCGCTCGTCGGGACCCTGGGCGTACGCCACCAGCCAGTCGAAATCGTGGCTGGTCAGCGGTGCTTGCCGGGCGAGCAGGGCGGAGACCTGCTCGCTCGCCGACAGCCGGGCGAGGCCGGGACGCTCGGTCCTGACCAGTTCGATGAGCCCGTTCGTCTCCTCAAGCTCCTGGGGGAACCGGTCCTCGGCGAAGACGGCTCCCAGATCCAACGGCCGAGCGGAGCCGCGCGAGGTCAGCATCGCGGCTGAGTTGTCCCGTGCGGCTCGCATGCACTTGGTCGTCATGAACTCCACCATGCGGACCGTCAGCTCCTCCGACATCTCGACGACGGTGCCGGCGCGCAGGGCGGCGAGCAGGGTCCGCAGCGTCGTCCTCGACAGGAGCAGTGCCCGCCAGTTGGCCGACCAGAGGAGGTTGCTCACGTCAGGTTCGGTCGGTGCGGGCTCGGCGAACATCCTCTCGTAGAGGGTGATCCGGGAGCCCAGGTAGGTCAGCAGTTGCATGTAGCGCTCGTCGTACGGCTTCGCCGCCAGCATGGCCTTGTACCAGCCGAGCCGCCGGTGCCGTGCGGTGATCTTCAGCTCCTGGGTCTCCAGCTGGGCGAGCGACCAGTACGGGAGCTGGAGGAGGATCAGGGAGAGCTGGGCGGCGCGTACGCAGTTGATGAAGGCCGACCCGTTCGACCCATCCGACCCGTCCGGACGGTCGAGGCACAGGGCCAGCCAGTCGTGTACGTCGGTCATCCCCGCCAGATATCGCGGGACCACCGGATCACCCGACAGCCGGGAGAGCAGCTTGATGACGGCGACCGCGGGGGCCAGCAGGCCGTTCGGGTCCTGCTGGCCCGGTGACTGCGTGAGCGCGGCGGACAGCAGCCGTTCGGCGGGGCCGCGGGGCGGATCGGGGGCGCGCAGTCGCCAGGTGCCCGTGACACCGGCCGCGAGCAGCGCGAACGCGACGAGGGCACGGTCCTCGGGGGACAGCACCCCGGTGGGCAGGTCGGCGGTGAGCCGGGGAGTGCCGTCGCTCAGGTCGAGGACGGGGGCGAGCAGCGCGTCGCACTCGGCTTCCGTGAACACGGGCTCGGCCGGCCGGGCCACCGAGGCGATCTCGTCGGCGGCCCGGGCCAGCACGGTGTCGGTGTATCCAGGCTGCCGCCGCTCGATTGTCAGGTAGCTCGTCTTCGCGTACCCCGCCAGGAGGCCCCGGGTCCAGGACGCTCCCTTGGTCATGTGGGCCATGACGATGTCCGGGAACATGCGGTCCGGGTCCACGGCGCCGATGCTCGAGTCGGCGAAGTCGATGATCGCCGTCCCGCCGGTGAAGGCTTCGAAGAGCATGTGCTGTGCGTGCAGGTCGCCGTGGACCACACCGGCGCTGTGGTAGACAGCCAGCCGGTACCCCGCGCTGAACGCGGGAATGTCGCGTTGCGCCAGGCTCGACTCGCTCAGTCGGACGGCCTCACCGGGCGGGAAGAGAGTCCGCTTCCGGCGCGGCCGCCGGGCGTAGTCCGTCATGTCACGGTCTCTACCTGCGAGATGGGGCCCGGTCGGCGTCCCGGCGGGTTGTGGCCGTCCTCTTCCAGGAGCTGCGCGTACGCCCGGAGCTCGGTCTCCGAGATGTGTACCCCGGTCGCGCTCTGCAGCAGATCCTGGTAGTTCGCGATCTCCAGCAGCTGGTCCCGGAGTTGGAACGCCAGCCGGTAGGGCCGCTTGCGCCACCAGTCCTGGATCCAGGTCGCGGGCCTGCGGATCAGGTTCTCGCCGTAGCCCGCCACGTCGAGCGGGTTCGCCGCCGCCTTGACGACGTCCGGGAGCAGATCGATCGAGGTCTCCAGGGTGCCGGGTGTGGCACTTTCCGGGAGGCGGAGTTCCGCCAGGACCGCAGTGAACCGCTGCCGGTTGCGGTGCAGTTCACCGAGGGTCCGTGAGGCCGCGGAGTTCACCTGGAGCTTGCGGAACGCGGTGCGCAGGCCCTCGTGGCGCTTGCGTACGGAGACCAGGGTGTCCGGCACCGAGCGGAGTTCGCGCAGGGTGTCCAGGAAGATCGCGGCGCCGGGCGGCAGATAGACCGGCACGGTCGCTTCAGTCTCGTACACCTCGGACACGGTGGTGTGGAACGCCTCCGCGACCGCGCCGTAGGCCCGCTCGCGCAGGGACCGGTCGACGTGGTCGGTGAGTGCCCGGTACGACGGGAGTCTGCGGGTCGACGGGTACATCGGCAGACCGAGACGCGCGGCCAGCCGCCAGTAGACGAAGGTGCGGATGTTCGACACCGCGCCCAACACGGCACCGCTGCCGTAGTAGCCGACATCGCGGACGATCGGGCGGACGATGGCCGCCAGCGAGTCCTCCGCGTGGCGGTCGCCGGAGAGGGGGTGGCCCTCCAGACCGTCGCGGAACGCGTCGACGATGCTCGTCGTTCTGCTGTACGCCCCGGGCTGCTCCTCGTCGGCGAGGCTGCCCCGCACGGCCGCCGCGATGTCCTCCAGCAGTGGCGAGGCGGCCGCGCCGCCCGTCGCGCCCAGGTAGGCCACGAGTTCGCCGGCGATGGCCGGGCCGTGCGCGGAGACGTCGATCTCCTCGACGACACCGAGGTCGATGAGGGCGGTGCGCAGTTCCAGCCCCGCGGCGTCCGGCGGGGTCTCGCTCCGCAGGACGTACAGCTTGTCGTAGAGCAGCAACGCGTCGCAGAGGGCAGAGAGATCGGCGAGGCGTTCGGCGTTCGTCACCGGCGCCCGGCGCTGCCGTATCACGAACTGCGAGGTCAGCAGCGGGTCGAGCCCGTTGTCGGCCAGGTAGGCCACGAAGCCGCCGCCTCGGGGAACGTTCTGCAGCAGACGGGCGGCGTCGGCGATCATGGTCTGATCGACGAGGACCGCTCCTGATGGTTCCTCAGGAGCCAAGGACATCTCCTCCGTTCACCAGGCAAGTGTCCGGGCCGCCGCTCGGGTGTGTCCACCGGAACGGCGACTTACGTACAGCCCGGCGGCTGTCAGGGAGGTCAGTCGACCGTGATCGAGTCCAGCTTCTCCCTCAGATACACATGCGAGTCGACCGGCTCGTACGCCACCCGCCCCACCGGCTCGGGCACCGACTCCACCAGCGTCCCGGGCGTGCACTCGCCGAAGTAGACGAGGGACATCAGCTCCTCGGCGGGGGCGTCGGCCGGGGGCGGGAGCACCCGGTGGCGTCCCGAGCGCCAGCGGTCGCCGGTCCAACGGGCCATCAGGTCGCCGATGTTGATGGTGAAGGCGGCCGGGTCGAAGGGCGCGTCCTCCCAGCCGCCCTCGTCCGTCCAGACCTGGAGCCCGCCCTTGCCGGCCTGCCGGTCGAGGATCGTCACCGTGCCGAAGTCGGTGTGCGGGCCGATGCGGAACTGGCCGGGCTGGGGTTCGCCGATGACCTCGGTGCCGGGGTACCAGTTGATGTTGAAGCCGTACGTGGGGTGGTCCATGTGCCGGGAGAAGAAGTCGTGTTCGAGCCCGAGGGCCACCCCGAGCAGGTCCAGGAGCTGGTTCTCCAGCTCACCCATCCGTGCCAGGTACTCCGCGCACAGGGTCCGGAGTTCCGGCACCTCCGCCGGCCACACGTTGGGCGCGTACCACTCCGCGTTGGTCGCCGGGTCCTCGAAGGGCTCGTGCGTCGCGAAGGTCAGTGACTCCTTCAGGTCCGGCGGGGTCTCCGTGCCCTCCGAGTAGCCGTTGGCCTCCGCCCCCGGACCGAGCCACCCCCGCCCGCCGACCTTCGCGGTGTAGGGCTCCTTGACGTCGACGGGCATCCGGAAGAAGGTCCGCGCGGCCTCCCGGATGGCGGCACGCAGCCCCGGGTCCACACCGTGCCCGGTGACCAGCAGGAACCCGGCGGTCTGGAGGGCCTCGTCGACGGTACGGGCGATGGCGGCCCGGGTGTCCGTGTCACCGTCCACCCAGGGCCTCAGGTCGATCGTGGGAATGCGGGGGGCTGGGGTGGTCACAGAGAACCTCCAGGGTGTCCCGGCGCTGGGCCGGGGAGGGGGAGTGCCTGCGGAGCAGGGCAGGGAAAGGAATTCGCCGTCAGGTGGGTTCGCCGTTTGCCTCAGCAGCGGGGCGGCCGTTCTCCAGGCGGTACACGACTTCGGAGTTGAGGGACCTGCGGGCGGACTTTGCCTCGCGGACCAGCCACGCGTGGAGGCCGGCGGGGAGTCTGAGGGTGATGCGTACTTCTTGATCCATGTCACGCATCGTAGTGGTAAAGTGGTGTCATGAAGACACCATGCGGAGGAGTGGCAGCCGGGCACGCCCGGTACACCTACCGCCTGCGCGTGTCGTCCATCGCCCAGACTGCGTTACTGGCGGAGTGGGACCGGTGCCGATGGATTTGGAACGAGTGTGTGGCCCGGTCGAAGAGGGCTTATGCCGGGAGAGAAGCGTGCGGGCCGGCGCGTCTGGACAAAATGCTGACGGAGGCGCGAACCTCGACGCGGTGGCTGGCCGAGGGCTCCTCCGTTCCGCAGCAGCAGATCATCCGAGACTTCGGTAGATCCCGTGCGAAGGCCCTCAAGGACATCAAAGACCGGCTGCCCATCGGGCAGCGGGCCGGAATGCCGAAGCACAAGAGGAAGCGCGAGGCACTGCCGACGCTGAACTACACACAGCGTGGCTTTCGGCTGAAAGACGGCCGACTGCATCTCGCAGGCGGGATCGTGCTGACGGTGGTGTGGTCGCGGGCCCTCTCCGCCAAACCGTCCAGTGTGCGTGTGTACCGCGACAGCATCGGCCACTGGTATGCATCGTTCGTCGTCCCCGCTGAGGTCCGGCCGCTCTCCGGCACCGGTGCCGCGATCGGTGTCGACTGGGGGGTCAAGGACACCGCGACCACCACCAGCGATGCGCACGACCTTCCGCACGCCGAATACGGTCGGAAGGCCAGCGCGAGGATCACCAAGTACGACCGGATGATGGCCCGCCGCAAGCCCCCCAAGGGGCAAGCAGCTTCGAAGGGTTACCGCGAGGCCAAGAAGCAGTGCGCGAAGGCGCATCAGAAGATCGGTCGTCAGCGGCAGGACACCGGCCGTAAGTGGGCCAAGAAAGTGGTCCGCGATCATGACGCGATCGCGGTGGAGGACTTCAAGCCGAAGTTCCTCGCCAAGAGTTCGATGGCGCGCAAGGCGGCGGACGCGGCGATCGGCGCCACGAAGAAAGCCCTGTTGGAGATGGGCCGCAAACACGGGCGGGACGTACGCCTGGTGCAACCCGCATATACCACGATGGACTGCGGCAGGTGCGGAGCGAGAGCCAAGCACGCCCTGCCGCTGTCGGAACGCACCTACACCTGCACCGCATGCGGGCTCGTGTCCCCCCGGGACAAGAACTCCGCGCGCGTGATGCTTGTCCGGGCTGGTCTGGCCCCGGCTGGTGTCGAGGGCGTAAGACCTCGTGGAGCGCCGCTCCACGAGGCTGCCTGAGCCAGGAATCACCTCCCTACGGGGAGGCGAGCAGTCAACGATGTCCTCGTTCCACACCACTGCCGATGTCCTCATTCCACAGTGCCGGGTTGTGCTTGATGAAGTCGCGCATCAGGTCGACGCACTCGGGGTCGTCCAGGAGGACGATCTCCACGTCGTGTTCGGCGAGCCAGTCGTGGCCGCCGTGGAAGGTGGTCGCCTCGCCGATCACCACCCGGGAGATGCCGAACTGCCGGACCAGGCCGGAGCAGTACCAGCAGGGCGAGAGGGTCGTCACCATCGTCGTACCGCGATACGACCGCTGCCGCCCCGCCGCCCGGAACGCCGCCGTCTCCGCGTGCATGGAGGGGTCGTCGTCCTGGACGCGCCGGTTGTGGCCGCGGCCCAGCAGGGTGGTGCCGTCGGCCGCGTAGAGCGCGGCGCCGATCGGGATGCCGCCCTCGGCGAGACCGGCGCGGGCCTCCGCGACGGCGGTGGCGAGCCACGTACGGAAAAGGTCCATGGGTCCACTCTCCTGTGGCCGAAACACGAGGGCAACGTGCGGAAAGTACTCTCCCCGCAGCCCGCAGCCGGACGAACTGTCAGCGCCCTGGAGGTTCCCCGTGCCCGCCCTCACCCTCCGTGAAGTCCTCACCCTCGACCCCGTCCGCGCCACCGAGCCCGAGCTGCTGGCCGGGGAGGGCGCCCTGGACCGCCCTGTCCGCTGGGTGCACTCCAGTGAGGTCTACGAGGGCGCCAACTTCCTCGACGGCGGCGAACTGCTCCTCACCAACGGTTTCGGCCTCACCGACCCCGATGAGGAGGTCCGCCGCCGGTACGTCCGGGAGCTGGCGGCGCGGGGTGCGGCCGGGCTCGCGGTGGAGGTGGGGAGGTCGTTGCCCGCCATGCCCGCCGAGGTCGTCGACGAGGCCCGCCGCCTGGAGCTGCCGCTGCTGGCCATGCACCGGGTCGTGCCCTTCGTACGGATCACGGAGGCCGCCAATCGGGCGATCGTGGCACGGGGGCTGTCCGGGCGGTCGGTCGTACGGCCCTGGGGCGACGACCACACGGCGGCCCTGCTGGCCGACCTCGCCGACCGGGCGGCACTGAACCAGCCCGAGGTGGAGGCGCGGGCGGCGCTCGCGGGGTTCCATCCGGGGCCGGGGGCGCGGCTGATCGGGGTGTCGGTGCACGGGACGCGGGAGACGGGGGTGGTGGACCGGGCGGTACGGGTGCTGGGCGGGGCGAGTGTCCTGCGGGCGGCGTTTCCGGGGGACGTGCTGGCGCTGCTGGCGTTGCCCGGAACCCGCTCCGGTGACCCCATACGTGGGGTCCAGGACGCCTTCCGCTCCGCCGCGCGACCCGGTCTGACCGTGGCCGTCGGGCATGCCGTGGCCGTCGGGAGCGGCTGGCTTCGGTGGAGCGATACGTTGCGGGCGGCCCGTACGAGCCTGGAGCTGGCGCTGACCGTCCCGGCCGCCGAACCCGGGGCGCCCGAGGGGTCGTTGGTGACGTCGTCCCGGGCCCTCGCGCTGGAGCGGGAGCTGACCCGGGGCGGCATCGACGCGAACCGTGACCGGCTGGTGCGGTTGGTGCAGCATGCGTTGGGGCCACTGTTGGAGTGGGAGGCCGCCCACGCGAGTGATCTTGTGCGGACGTTGGAGGTTCATTTGCGGAACGGGTGCTCGCCCACTCGGACGGCCGCTCTTCTGCATATCGGGCGTCAGTCGCTTTATCAGCGGTTGGAGCGGATCGAGTCTCTGTTGGGGCTGGAGATCGGGGATCCGGATTTGTTGGGGGAGTTGCTGGCGGCGGCCTGTGCGCATCGGGTTGTGAGGGGGCGGGCTACTGGGGCGGGTGGCGTAGGCAGTCGGCCGGCTGCTGCGCCGTCGTGGCCGGTCGCGCAGTTCCCCGCGCCCCTGGGTTGGTTGGCCTAGCGCAGGGTTGTCACGCTCGGGCCGTTGTAGGGGGCGTAGCAGGTCACCGTCTGCGGGGTGCGCAGGACGTTGTTGTCGGCGAACAGCTGCCGTGCCGTCTCGAAGGAGATCTCGTCCGCGACGACCAGGGCTACCTCGTCGTAGAACTCACGCGACCGCTCCGGCAGCGGCGTACCCGGTTCGCCCTCGTCCTCTCCCCATACGTCCCACAGCAGCGTCTCCACCTTGTTGAGGGCGGCCAGGTCGAGGCGGATGTTGCCGGCGACGAAGCGTTCGCCCCAGAACGGTCCCTCCTCCGGGCGGTGGAGGCCGAAGGTCCGCTCGTCGGCGCCGTCCTCGCGGATCGCCCGCCATGCCGCGCCCGCGACGAGGAAGCGGTCGCGCGGGACGTCCATGGGGTCGAAGTCCACGTCCCACGCGGGGTGCAGGGCGGGGTCGGTCAGCTGGGCGTCCGCGAGCAGCCAGCCCCGCTTCTCGTCCCAGTACTCGGTGACCACGTGGTCACCGTGGAAGCCGGTGGTGCCGAAGTAGTCGGTGAAGCCGGACCGCAGACGGGCCGGGATGCCCACGTGGCGCAGGAACGAGCAGTGCAGCAGGGTGAAGTCCCGGCAGACGCCGACGAATCGGTCGGCGGGCTCGCGTCGTTCGGTGAGAGGGGCGGGGCTGCGGTCGACGACTATGCGCAGGATGTCGTCGACGTAGCGGGACTCGGCGTCGTTGTGGAGGCGGTCCGTCGGGTGGGTGTGGCCGAAGAGGTCGCCCTCGACCCGGTGGATGAGCAAGTCCCTTGAGATGCGCGCGAGTTCGGTCGGGTCGTGCGGCAGGTCGGCGTAGGCGTCGGCGAGTTCACCGGGGTCGGAGAACGTGCTCTGGGCGGCGTAGAAGGCTAGGGCTTCCTTGGTCTCGGGCATAGCCCGACGGTGTCAAAATTCGGCACAAAATGTCCAGACGTCCCGACAGGAAAAGATGCAGGGAGAGGCCGGTCGGGCGTCCCGACCGGCCTCTCCCTTGTGCCCGTGTTCCTAGTCCGTGCCCAGCTCCATCGCCGCCCGGTCCAGCAGGGCGTCCTCCTCGGAGACCTCGCCGCGCGAAGCGATGACCTCCGCGCCGCCCTCCGGGAGCTCCGGCATCGTGCCGATCAGGCCGGTCGCCGCCGCCTGGGAGGCGCCGATGGTGGGGCTGCCGGTGCCGATGAGGCCGAGGCCGGCGTACTGCTCCAGCTTGGCGCGGGAGTCGGCGATGTCGAGGTTGCGCATGGTCAGCTGGCCGATGCGGTCGACGGGACCGAAGGCCGAGTCCTCGGTGCGCTCCATGGAGAGCTTGTCCGGGTGGTACGAGAACGCGGGGCCGGTCGTGTCGAGGATCGAGTAGTCCTCGCCCCGCCGGAGGCGCAGGGTGACCTCACCCGTCACCGCCGCGCCGACCCAGCGCTGGAGCGACTCGCGGATCATCAGCGCCTGCGGGTCCAGCCAGCGGCCCTCGTACATGAGACGGCCCAGGCGCCGGCCCTCGTTGTGGTACTGGGCGAGGGTGTCCTCGTTGTGGATGGCGTTGACGAGACGCTCGTACGCGGCGTGCAGGAGGGCCATGCCCGGCGCCTCGTAGATGCCGCGGCTCTTGGCCTCGATGATCCGGTTCTCGATCTGGTCGGACATGCCCAGGCCGTGGCGGCCGCCGATGGCGTTGGCCTCCAGGACCAGGTCCACGGGGGAGGCGAACTCCTTGCCGTTGATCGTGACCGGACGGCCCTGCTCGAAGCCGATCGTCACGTCCTCGGTGGCGATCTCGACCGACGGGTCCCAGAACTTGACGCCCATGATCGGCTCGACGGTCTCCAGACCGGTGTCCAGGTGCTCCAGGGTCTTCGCCTCGTGCGTGGCGCCCCAGATGTTGGCGTCGGTGGAGTACGCCTTCTCCGTGGAGTCCCGGTAGGGCAGCTGGTGGGCGACCAGCCACTCCGACATCTCCTTGCGGCCGCCGAGCTCGGTCACGAACGCCGCGTCCAGCCAGGGCTTGTAGATCCGCAGGTGCGGGTTGGCGAGGAGGCCGTAGCGGTAGAACCGCTCGATGTCGTTGCCCTTGTACGTCGAGCCGTCGCCCCAGATCTGGACGTCGTCCTCCAGCATCGCCCGGACCAGGAGCGTGCCGGTGACGGCACGGCCCAGCGGGGTGGTGTTGAAGTACGCCCGGCCGCCGGAGCGGATGTGGAACGCGCCGCAGGTGAGCGCGGCCAGGCCCTCCTCGACCAGCGCGGCGCGGCAGTCGACCAGGCGCGCGAGCTCGGCGCCGTAGGCCTTGGCGCGGCCGGGCACCGAGGCGATGTCGGGTTCGTCGTACTGGCCGATGTCGGCCGTGTACGTGCACGGGACGGCGCCCTTGTCACGCATCCACGCGACCGCGACAGAGGTGTCGAGGCCGCCCGAGAAGGCGATGCCGACGCGCTCGCCGGCGGGCAGGGAGGTGAGGACCTTGGACATAGGAAGATTATGCATCGCGACGCATGGTCATGCAAACCCCGATGGTGAGTGGCGCCCGTCACTCTCCTGCCACGGATCTCCAGATCCGCTCGGGCAGGATCCGGGTGGCCTCGTCGAGGTCCACGTCGTCGATGCCGGACAGCCAGCGCCGGGCCACGCCGATCACCGGCCCCATCACCAGCGACTCGATCAGCCCCGCAGGGAGCGGTGCCAGCTCACCCGACCCGATGTGCGCCTGGATCCACGCGGCCATCGGCGACAGTCGCGCCTCCTGCGCGTCGCGGACCGCCTGGCCGCCCGCCATGCCCCGGCGGTCGGCCATGGGGGAGTGCAGCAGGAGGGCCGCGTCGCGGTGTTCCTGGACGAATCCGAGGTACGTCTCCACGATCGCGCGGATGCCCGTGCGGGCGGTACGGGTCGCCTGCACCGCCGTCACCAGCTCGCCCAGCATGCGGCCCAGCCACCGGTTCATCAGCGCGTCGGTCAGCCCGCTCAGGCTGCCGAAGTGGTGGTAGAGGCTGCCGAGGCTCACACCGCTGGCCTTGGTGATCGCGTTGACGGTCAGGCCCTGCTCGCCCGTCTCCGTGTACACGCGCAGCGCGGCGTCGAGAAGCAGCTCGACCGTGGCCTCGCCGCGTTGTTGCTTGGGGCTCATCGGCGCCAGCGTAGAGCAGCTGTCATTCTAGAGTGAATTTCTAGAAAACTCCTCCAATTTTTCGCCCGACTGGTCCAGACTGATCGCTGCCGGACGTGCGCGTCCGCCCGTATCCGGGGGGAACGGGCGGGCCGCCGCCGGTCTCACGGGGACGCGAACGGGGAAACGGGGCAGGCGTGTCAGAGCTGGCCGGGAGCGGTGCCGAGCCGCTGGGCGAGGACGATCCGCGGTACGTCGGACCCATACCGCTCATCGGGCGGCTCGGATCCGGCGGCATGGGACGGGTCTATCTCGGGGTCCACGAGGGGCGCTTCGCGGCGGTCAAGCAGGTCCTGCCGTCCATCGTCGGCGAGGACCAGAAGTTCCTGCGCCGCTTCGGACAGGAGCTGGACAACCTCGCGGCACTGCCCGCCGGTGCCACCACACCCCTGCTCGCCAGCGACCCCGCCGCCCGGCCCCCGTGGTTCGCCACCGCCTACGTCCCCGGCCTCACCCTGGGCGACGCCCTCGACGCGCACGGCGGTCCGCTGCCCGCCGACGCCCTGTGGCTGCTGCTGCGGGAGGCGGCGAAGGGCCTGGCGGCCGTGCACGCGCTGGACATGGTGCACCGGGACCTCAAGCCGTCCAACGTCATGCTGACCCTCGACGGTCTCACCCTCATCGACTTCGGCGTGGCCCGCGCGGCCGAGCAGAGCCAGCTCACCAGCACCGGCCTCGTCGTCGGCACCCCCGCCTACATGTCACCCGAACAGGCCTCGGGCACACGGCGGTTGACCGGCGCCGTCGACATCTTCGCGCTCGGCTCGGTCGTCGCGTACGCGGCATGCGGCCGGCCGCCCTTCGGCGAGGAGTCCGGGCACGGGGTGCTCTACCGGATCGTGCACGAGGAGCCGGACCTCGGGCCGCTGCGCGCACTGGACGCCGAACTCGCCGAGGTCGTGGCCCTCTGCCTCGACAAGGACCCCGAGGGGCGGCCTACGGCGGCCGAGCTGATGCGGCAGTTCGAGGCGGCGGACGGGGCGGCGGACGGGTCGGCGAAGGGGTCGGTGGACGGGGCGGCGCGGTGGCCTGCGTCCGTCGCCGGGCGGCTTGCGGAGCGGGCGGCGTTCGCGGAGCGGGTGCCGGGTGCCGACGAACTGCCCCCGCCGGTGCGGACCCCGACCCTGCCCGATGTCCCGCCGGCGCCCGCCCCCACACCGGCTGTCGCGGAGCGCGGTGAACGCCGCCGTCGTACCCGTGTCGCCCTCGCCGTCGTCCCGGTCGTCGTCGTGGTGACCGGCACGACCCTCGCCATCCAGCACGTGCCCTACGGCACCGACCCGCGCGACGAGGCACGGGCCACACCCTCGGTCACGGTCTCGGTCTCGGCGTCCCCCGCTCCGTCCGTCTCCGAGGCGAGCCCTACGGGGAAGCCGTCGCCGTCGCCCGGTAAGTCGAAGAAGCCGGAGAAGGGTAAGGACGCGGCGGGCGGGAGCGGCGGCTCAGGCAGTTCCAGCACAGCGGGTGGTTCGAGCGATTCGGGATCGGGATCGGAGTCGGGGTCGTCCGGATCCGATGACCCGTCGTCCTCGTCCTCATCCTCGTCGTCGTCCTCCTCCGGCACGTCCACCGGCTCCCCGCCGCCCGACCTGACGAGCTACCGGCTCGACTACGTGAACTCCTGCGTCGGAGCATGCGACATGCCGATCAAGGTGAGCTGGACGGCGGTCTCCCGCGCGACCCGCTACGACATCCACTACACCAACAAGGGCAGCAACTTCACCGCGAAGGACGTCGACACCGTCTACTCCACCGGCGGCACCAGCTACACGATCAACGGCCCGTTCTCCGGCGACCAGGTCTGCATCACCGTGCGCGCGGCCAACAAGTACGGCGCGTCCGCCTGGGCGGAGACCTGGTGCGACGAAGTGGCCTACTAGCCGCCGACCTTGAGCAGCAGCTTCCCCGTGCTCGTCCGCGTCCCCATCAGCCGGTGCGCCTCCGCCGCCTGCGCCAGGCCGAACTCGGCGGTCACCGGCAGGGTCACCGTCCCGTCGGCGACCTTCGCGAAGGCCCGCCCGGTGAGCACCCGCAGCTCGTCCGGCGCGGTCCGGGCGAGGGTGAGGATGGAGAAGCCGCCGACGGTCACGCCGTAGGGGAACAGCTCGGGCTGCCCGACGCTCCACGGCTCCGCGCCGCTCGCGTTGCCGAAGGAGACCAGGCGCCCGAAAGCCGCCAGCGAGGCCAGCGAGGCGCGGAAGGTGTCGCCGCCGACCGGGTCGAGGGCTAGGTCGACGCCGCGGCCGCCGGTGGTGTCCCGTACGGCCTTCTCGAAGTCGCCGACGAAGACCTCGTCGTACGTGCCGTGCTCCTTCGCGAACGCGGCCTTCCCCGCGCTCGACACGACCCCGAGGACGGTGGCCCCGGCCGCCTTCGCCAGTCGGCCCGCGACCGTCCCGATGCCGCCGGCGGCACCCTGTACGAGGACGGTCTCGCCGGGCTGGAGGCGGCCCACGGAGTGAATGAGCGCGTACGACGTCGGCAGCACGGTCGGCAGGGTCGCGGCGGTGCGCGGGCCGACGCCGGAGGGGAGCGGGAAGACGGTGGCCGCGTCCGCGACGGCGACCTCGGCGTAGCCGCCGCCGGCGGTCAGTGCGGCGACCTCCTGCCCGACGGCGAGCCCGGTGACGCCCGCGCCGAGGGCCCGCACGCGCCCGGACACTTCGAGACCCGGCCGGAACGGCAGCGACGCCACCCGGTACCCGGTCTCCCGCGCCTTGAGGTCGGCGAAGTTGATCCCGGCGTACGCCACGTCGACGCTCACCTGACCCGGACCGGGCTCGGGGACGTCCACCTCGACGGCCCTGAGGACCTCGGGGCCCCCGTGTTCCTGGATCTCGACCGCGCGCATGGCACACCTCGCCCTGGAGAGTGTTCAACGAAAAGCGAACACTCGCGAGTGTATGGTTTTCATCGAACACTCGGCAAGCGGCACGAGAGGATGCCATGACGAGTCACCGTGCCGCCCCCGAGCACACCCACCCCGACGACGTCCCCGTCCTGACCGCGCTCGCCGCCCTCGCGGACCCCGTACGTGTGCAGCTGGTAAGGGAGTTGGCCGCCTCCGCCGACTGGTCGCGCAGCTGCGGCACCTTCGACGTGCCCGTCGGGAAGGCGGCCAAGAGCCATCACTTCGCGGTCCTGCGCGCGGCCGGGCTCGTGGAGCAGCGCGACGAGGGGCCCAGGCGCGTCAACCGGCTGCGGCGGGAGGAGTTCGACGCCCGTTTCCCGGGGCTGCTGGCGCTGGTTCTGCGCGAGGATGTCGTCTCCTGACCCGTTGTGAACCCTTCGGCCCGTTCCGGCGTCACAGTGGCATGACGACGAACCGCAGGTGGATCGCTGCGGCTGTCGCCACCGCAGGTGTGGTGGTGGGGGCTGCCCTGTACATCGACGAGCTGGAGACCGGGCACACGGACGGCGGTCTGCCGGCCGCCCCGCGGGAAAGCGCCTCCGCCGGGCAGCCGAGCGCTCCGGCCGAGGACCGGTGCGTCGGCACCCGCCCGGCGCCCCCGGACGCCGACCCCGACGAGACCCCGCTGGACCGGACCGTGATCCGCATCGACAAGCTGGCCGCGGGCGAGCACTCAGCCGTCTTCACCGGCCTGGGCGTCGACCAGGACAAGAACGCCGCCGACGTCTGGCGCATCCCCTCCGAGGGCTTCGACACGGCCGCCTGCGACGCCGCCGAGAAGGGGGTGAAGCTGCGTCTCCACGCCGCCGAGGTCAACCGGAAGACCGTCGACGCCCTCGCCGACCGGATCAGTGCGGACATGTACCGCTGGGACGGCACCTTCCAGCTGCGTGAAGTCGGCGTCGACGAGCGGGGGTTCGTACGGGTGGGCGTCGACGACCCGAAGAAGGCCGAACCCCTCGTGAAGAAGGAGTTCGGCCCCCGGTACATCAAGGTGGAGCACGTTCCGCAGGCTCACGCCTACGCCGACGCCGGCTGATCCGCCCTCCGCAGCACCGCGTACAGGCCCGCGCTCACCACGAACCCGACCAGGCACGTGATGTCACCGAACGACGGCCACCTCTCCGGCACCCACCCGACGTATTTCTCCTGGTTGGAGAAGAGCGGCACCGACACCACGATGCCCGTCAACAGGGCCGCGATACCAGGCCAGTTGGTGAAGGAGCGGTCGCTGATCCTGAGCGACAGCACCTCGTCGGGCGTCCGCGCCCGCCGCCACCGCTCGACCAGCACCACCCCGAGCCACGGCCCCACCCAGTACGCGATCACCAGCAGGAACGCCTCGTAGGCGTGGCCCGCGTCCGCCAGCGACGCCCACGCCGCCGCCGTACCGGCGAGACCGCACAGCACGACGATGGCGCTGCGGCCGAGCCACGGCGGGAGCTTCAGACCCAGCGAAGTGATCGACATGGCCGAGGAGTACACGTTCAGGGCGTTCGCGGAGACCGCGCCCAGGATGATCGCCAGCAGCACCAAGTGGCTGAGCCAGCCAGGGAGATGGCCGGTGAAGGCGGCCGTGGGGGTGGCGCCCTCGGGGGCGACGATCGTCGCCGAGGCCGCGCCGATCACCGACACGATCGCGATCGACACGAACAGGCCGACCGCCGGGTACAGGACCGTCCGGAAGCGGTTCGCCGTACGGGGGAGGTAGCGGGAGTAGTCCGAGGCGCCCGGGTTCCAGCCCGCCGCGTACCCCCAGGCCGTGCTGAACGCCAGCAGGAATCCGCCGATGCCGCCGCCCGCGCCGGAGCCGCCCAGGTCGGCCTCCTGGAAGGTCCGGACACCGGCCAGCAGGAAGATCACCGCGAGGGCCGGGAAGGCGTACTTCTCGAAGGCGTGGACGAAGTTGTGGCCGATGAAGCCGATCACGACCTCGGCGGCGACCACGATCAACAGGGAGGGAAGCGGCCGCAGGTCCGTCAGGGTGTTGAGGGCGAAGGCCGCGCTCACGCTGTTCACGGCGAACCAACCGACGCCCGCGACAAGGGCGTTCACACCCGACGGCAGCAGATTCCCCCGGTAGCCGAAGGAGAAGCGGCCGATCGCCATCTGCGGGACACCGAACCGCGGACCGTCCAGCGACAGGATGCCCTGGGTGAGCGCGCCCAGCGCCGTGCCGAGGAGCAGGGCCGCGGTCGCCTGCCAGAAACTCAGGCCGAAGAAGAGGACCGAGATCACGCCGATGTAGACGGTCGCGAACTCGATGTTCGGGGAGGCCCAGGTCCACAGCAACTGGAGCGGGCTGCCGTGGCGCTCGGAGTCCGGGATCGGTTCCGAGCCGGCCGTCTCGACGGCGATGACCTTGTCACCGTATGCGGGGGCGATGGCCGTGGTGGAGGAACCGGCCGGAGCTGTCGTCATGCGTCGTAAGTGTCCGGCCCCGACCGGCCCCGGCCCAGGGGCGCATTGTCCGCTTCGGGAGCCGCACCGGCGTACAACCTGCACGCATCGGCGCCGCCGATGGGGGCATCGGCAGGACGCCCCACTGGCCCGTGGACCAGGGACGACGTCCGCTCGTAGCTTCGGGACATGACACCGCAGAGCAAGGGCACAGGGGCCAAGGGCACCGAGGCCAAGGGCATCGCCCAGCTGACGACCGCGATGGTGCTCTCCGGCACCCTCGGCGTCTTCGTCGTCGAGTCGGGCGCCTCGCCCTTCAACGTCGTCTTCTTCCGCGTCCTGTTCGGCGCCCTCGCCCTCGGCGGCTACATCCTCGCCCGCGGCTGGTTCCGCGAACGCGGCCTCGGCTTCACCCCCCGCACCCTCGGACTCGCCGTCCTGGGAGGGGTGTTCATCGTCTTCAACTGGGTCCTGCTCTTCGAGTCGTACGAGAACACGTCGATCTCCGTGGCGACGGTGGTCTACCACACCCAGCCGTTCTACGTCGTGCTGCTGGGCGCCCTGTTCTTCCGCGAGCGGCTGTCGGCCGCCAAGGCCGGCTGGATCGCGCTCGCCTTCGCGGGACTGATCCTCGTATCGGGCGTGACGCCGGGGGACTTCACCAGCGGTGGGACCTATCTCCTCGGTGTCGGACAGGCGTTGCTCGCCGCCCTCCTCTACGGCCTGTCCACCGTCGTCACCAAGCGGATCACCGGCGTACGACCCCACCTCATCGCCCTGGTCCAGGTCGTCGTCGGCATCCCGCTGCTGCTCCCCTTCGCCGACTTCGGCGCGATGGCCGGCACGGGCGCGGACTGGGGCTGGCTGGTCGGGCTCGGGTTCATCCACACGGGTGTCATGTACGTCCTGATGTACGCCGCCTACGCCCAGCTGCCGCTCTCGAAGATCGCCGTGCTCGCCTTCCTCTACCCGGCCGTCGCGATGGTCATGGACTGGGCGGTGTACGGCCACCACATCGGCCTCGTGCAGGCGCTGGGCGTCCCGCTGATCGTGCTGGCGAGCCTGAAGGTGACGCTGGCCCGCGATCCCCGGGTCGTCACGTCCCGTCGTACGACGTCTGCTCCCGCACCAGCCGCACCGCGGTCTCGATGAACAGTGTCAGATGGCGTGGCCGGCGCTTCCCCGCCCGCCACGCCACCTGCGTGTACAGCTGGAACGGCGGCTCCCACGGCAGCTCGGCCAGCACCCCGGACGCCAGCTCCGCGCCCACCGTCACCCGCGGCAGCAGCGCGATACCGAGACCGCCCGCCACCCCCCGCTTGGTCGCCTCGATCGTGCCGAACTCCATGAACGGCGGCGGGGATCCGGTGCGGTGGACCAGCTCGGACTCGAAGAGGTCGCGGTAGGGACAGCCGGGTTCGGTGCCGACGAGCTGGACCTCGGCGAGGTCCTCCGTCTTCAACGGCCGGTGCGGGAGCGGATGGCCGGGCGCGGCGACCAGGACCAGCGGCTCCGGCGCGAGCACCCTGCTCTCCAGGCCCGCGTGCTCGGTCTCCGGCTCCATCAGGAACCCCACGTCGTAGGTGCCCTGCCGCAGCGCCTTGCGGGTCTCGTCGCCCAGCGTCGTGCGCAGGGAGAGCCGGACCCCCGGATAGCGGTGGTGGAAGAGCTCCAGGAGCGGCGGCAGCCGGTAGGAGGTCAGCGACTCCATCGTGCCGACGGCGAGCGCGCCCGAGGGTTCCTCCGCGTCGACGACCGCCGCGCGGGCCTCCTCGCCCAGCTCGATGATCTGCCGGGCGTACGGCAGGAGCCGCTCACCGGCCTCCGTCAGCCGGATGCGGCTGCCGAGGCGGTCGAAGAGCGGGGTGCCGAGGGAGTCCTCCAGGGCGCGGATCTGGCTGGTCACGCTGGACTGCGCGTAGTTCAGCTCGGCCGCGGCCCGGGTGAAGCTCAGGACGGTCGCGACCTTCTCGAAGGTGACGAGCAGCCGCAGCTCCATCAGCTGTCCTTGGAGCCGTCCTCGTCGCGCTCCTTCTTGTCCTCATTGAGGGACTTCTCCTCATTGAGGGACTTCAGGAACTCCGGGTTGTCGTCCGGGGCGACCCACTGGCCGCGCCCACCGCGCTCGCGCACCCCGGACCAGCCCTCGGCCGCGGGGCTGCGCTTCTTGCCCGCGATCAGCCACGAGATCGAGCCGACGAGCGGGAACAGCAGCACGAGGATGGCCCACAGCGGCTTGGGCATGTGGCGGACGTCCTCCTCCTTCGTGCTGATGCAGTCGATGAACGTGTACACGCTCAACGCCAGGGGGATCAGGAACATCAGCACCCGGAGCATGGGTCCTCTCCAGCGAAACGGTCGACGGGCCGGGGGCACGGCCCCCGGGTTCAGGCCCAGGGTAGCCGCTCGGGGATACTTGACCCCATGGCTTACGACGATCTTCGCTCCCTGCTCAGGGCCCTGGAGCGCGAGGGCGACCTCAAGCGCATCAAGGCCGAGGTGGATCCGTACTTGGAGGTCGGGGAGATCGTCGACCGGGTACAGAAGTCAGGGGGCCCGGCGCTGCTCTTCGAGAACGTGAAGGGCTCCTCGATGCCCCTCGCGATGAACGTCTTCGGGACCGACCGCCGGCTGCTGAAGGCGCTGGGCCTGAAGTCGTACTCCGAGATCTCGGAGAAGATCGGCGGCCTGCTGCGGCCCGAGCTGCCGCACGGCTTCGTGGGCGTGCGGGAGGCCTTCGGGAAGCTCGGCGCGATGACGCACGTGCCGCCGAAGAAGGTGAAGTCCGGCGACGCGCCCGTGCAGGAGGTCGTCCTCACCGGTGACGACGTCGACCTGGACCAGCTCCCCGCCCTCTTCACCTGGCCGCAGGACGGCGGCTCCTTCTTCAACCTGGGCCTGACCCACACCAAGGACCCGGAGTCCGGGATCCGCAACCTCGGTCTGTACCGGCTCCAGCGCCACGACAAGCGCACGATCGGCATGCACTGGCAGATCCACAAGGACAGCCGCAACCACTACCAGGTCGCCGCGCGGCGCGGTGAGCGCCTTCCGGTCGCGATCGCCTTCGGCTGCCCGCCGGCCGTGTCCTACGCCTCCACCGCGCCGCTCCCCGGCGACATCGACGAGTACCTCTTCGCCGGCTTCCTCGCGGGCAAGCGCATCGAGATGGTCGACTGCAAGACGGTGCCGCTCCAGGTGCCGGCGCAGGCGGAGGTCGTGATCGAGGGCTGGCTGGAGCCGGGCGAGATGCTCCCCGAGGGCCCCTTCGGCGACCACACGGGCTTCTACACCCCGCAGGAACCCTTCCCCGCGCTGAAGATCGACTGTGTGACGATGCGGAAGCGGCCGCTGCTCCAGTCGATCGTGGTGGGCAGGCCCCCGACGGAGGACGGCCCGCTGGGCAAGGCGACGG
The DNA here is from genome assembly GCF_013044505.1 of Streptomyces sp. S3(2020). Classification (GTDB taxonomy): domain Bacteria; phylum Actinomycetota; class Actinomycetes; order Streptomycetales; family Streptomycetaceae; genus Streptomyces. The sequence continues at coordinate 41,153 of NZ_JABERD010000024.1, forward strand.
AGCGCTTCTTCCTCCCGCTGCTGAAGATCATCGTCCCCGACATCGTGGACTACCACCTGCCCGAGGCGGGCGGCTTCCACAACTGCGCGATCGTCTCGATCGACAAGAAGTACCCCAAGCACGCCCAGAAGGTGATGCACGCGATCTGGGGCGCCCACATGATGTCCCTGACGAAGCTGATCGTGGTGGTCGACTCCGACTGCGACGTCCACGACCTCCACGAGGTCGCGTGGCGGGCGCTGGGGAACACGGACTACGCCCGTGACCTGAGCGTCGTGGAAGGACCCGTCGACCATCTCGACCACGCCTCCTACCAGCAGTTCTGGGGTGGCAAGGCGGGGATCGACGCGACGAAGAAGTGGCCCGAGGAGGGCTACACCCGTGACGGAGGCTGGCCCGACATGGTGGTGTCCGACCCGGAGACGGCGGCGAAGGTCGACCGACGCTGGAAGGAATACGGACTGTGAGTTCAGCTTCAGCCGCGATCCCGCAACCGGGACGCACCAAGGCGTTCCTGCGTCTGGTGATGATCGAGCACTCGGTCTTCGCGCTCCCTTTCGCGTACATCGCCGCGCTCACCGCGATGTTCCAGATGGACAGGAACATCCACTGGGGCCGGCTGCTGCTCGTGACGGTCTGCATGGTCGGTCTGCGCACCTTCGCGATGGCCGTGAACCGGATCATCGACCGCGAGATCGACGCGCGGAACCCCCGGACGGCGCATCGTGAGCTGGTGACCGGCGCGATGTCGGTGCGCCACGCCTGGACGGGCGCGCTGGTCGCGGTCGTGGTCTTCCTGGGCTCGGCGGCCCTGCTGAACCCGCTGTGCCTGGCGCTGGCGCCGGTCGCCGTCATTCCGATGGTGGTCTACCCCTACGGCAAACGGTTCACGAACTTCCCGCAGGCCATCCTCGGTCTCGCCCAGGCGATGGGCCCGGTCGGCGGCTGGCTGGCGATCACCGGTTCCTGGTCCTGGGACGCGGTCATCCTCGGCCTCGCGGTCGGCATCTGGATCGGCGGCTTCGACCTCATCTACGCCTGCCAGGACGTCGAGACGGACCGCGAGGTCGGCGTCATGTCGGTCCCGGCGCGCTTCGGCATCCCGGCGGCGATCTGGGGCGCGCGGGTCTGCCACGCCCTGACCATGGGCCTGCTGGTCTGGTACGCGGTCGCGACCGACGCGGGCGGGTTCTTCTGGGTGGGCCTGATGATCGTCGCGGGCGCGTTCGTGTACGAGCACAACATCGTCCGCCCGCATGACCTGTCCCGCCTGAACAGGGCGTTCTTCAGCGTCAACGGCTTCATCGGGATCGCCCTGTTCGTGTGTGCGCTGCTGGATCTCTTGGTTCGAGGTCTGACCGTGTAGGTACGGTGCGGCCTACCATCGAGTGCGGAGCGACGGAGGCCGATGTGACTGTCTCGGACAGCGACCGTCCGCACTCGCGGCTCGCCCGGTACGAGGACATGTTCCGCGGATACCGGACGGAGATCGTCGAGGGCAATATCGTGTTGGGTCCCCTGAGGCCGTTCCACAACCGGACCATCGTCAGGCTGTGGACCCAACTCGAAGATCAACTGGGTCCGGAGTGGGGCTTCATCAGCGATGTGGCGGTGCCGTTCAGCGACGAGTTCGAATTCTGCCCCGATCTCGCGGTCATCCCGGCGGCCGAGCAGCAGCGGAACCTGACGGCGTACTCGCCCGACCTGATCGAGCTCGCCATCGAGGTCGTCTCTCCGAGCAGCGTCCGCAACGACTACGAGGTCAAGAACAAGCAGTACGCCTCCCGGGGCATCCCGAACTATCTGATCTTCGACCCGCGGCAGGGCAGCCTCGTCACGCTCTGGAATCCCGGCCCCGACGGCTATCTCGGGCGGGACACACTCGCGTACGGCGGTAAGGCCACAGTGGACACCAAGCTCGGGCGGCTCACCATCGACACCCGCCGCCTTCCCGTGGACCCGGAGTCGTCCGCTCAGGCCTGAAGGACGTCGCTTTGCGTCCGGCGGCGGAACACGAACGCCGCCGCCACCCCCGCGACCAGACCCAGCAGGTGTCCCTGCCAGCTGACGCCCGTCTGGGTGGGCGCGAGGCCCATCAGGATCGAGCTGCCCCACACGGCACCGACCAGCAGACCGGCCAGGACGCCGAGCAGCCGACGCTCCACGAAACCGCTGACCAGTAGGAAGCCGAAGAGGCCGAAGATGAGGCCCGAGGCGCCCGCGGTGTTGGTGTGGGCCGGGGCTATGAGCCACACGCCCAGCCCGTCGGCCACGATGACCAGCGCGCAGACCGCGAGGAAGCGGCGTATCCCGCCGAGGGCCGCCAGGAAGCCCATGACCAGCAGCGGAACGGTGTTCGCGGCCACATGGGCCCAGCCGAAGTGGATGAACGACGCCGGGACCACGTCGATCAGCTCGGAGGCGGTGCGCGGGACGATACCGAGGCCGTCCAGCGCGTGGCCGCTCGCCACGTCCACCGCTTCCAGCAGCCACAGCAGCGCCACCCAGCCCACCATCAGCTTGGCCGCCGCCCGCACACGGTCGCCCCGCGACCACTCCACCCCGGCACCGGACATGGCAACCCCCATTCCCCTCAGGAGAACGGCCAGACCCCCTTGACCGGTTCCCACCCTGCGACGCCGGATAGGCTCGGGGGTGTGAACCCAGTCAAGCCAGGAGAGACACGGCGTACGCCTTGGATCGTAGGGGTGTCCGGCGCTTCCGGCACCCCGTATGCCGCGTCCGTGCTGCGCGCGCTCCTCGACACCGGCGAGAGCGTCGACCTGGTCGTCAGCCGGGCCTCGCGGCTCACGCTCCTGGACGAGACGGGGATCTCCTTCAGGGACGCGCACTGGCAGGACGACCTGCGGGAATGGCTGGCCAGGGGGGCAGACGGCAAGCCGGGCGGCTTCGACATCGGCGCCGGCATCGAGCGGGTGCGGTACTGGGCCGCCGGGGACCTGGCCGCGGGGCCGTCCTCGGGGTCGTACCCCGTCAAGGGGATGCTGATCGTGCCCGCCTCGACCGCCTGTGTCGCCGGTGTCGCCCTCGGGCTCTCCAAGGACCTGTTGCAGCGTGCGGCGAGCGTGACCCTCAAGGAGGGGCGCAAGCTGGTGGTAGCCGTTCGGGAGACCCCCTTGAACGGGCAGACCCTGCGGCACCTGGTGACACTGGACGACGCGGGCGCCACCGTGGTGCCCGCCTCGCCGGCCTTCTACGCGGGGGCGACGCACATCCAGGACCTCGTGGACTTCGTCGCCGGACGGGTCCTCGACGCGGCGGGCGTCGAGCACCGGCTCTACCGCCGCTGGAAGGGCGAACTCGGCGGCGGAACCCACACGACGTGAACGCCATCTGAGCAAGTCGCAGTACGTCAGCAGTACCTCTCATCACTTCGGGAACTTCTCAGCGGAAGGCTTCGATCGCATGGACGCGGTGGACAGGCAGCTCATCCAGGCCCTGAGGGAGAACGGCCGGGCCTCCTACGCGGAGCTGGGACGCCTCGTCGGTCTGTCGGGACCCAGCGTCACCGACCGCATCAACCGGCTGGAGGCGGCCGGTGTCATCACCGGCTACCGCGCCACCGTCGACTCCGCCTCGCTCGGCCTCGGCGTCACCGCGCTGATCGGCATCTCCCTCTCCGACGCCACCGACCACGAGGACGTGGCCCGCAGGCTGAAGGACCTCGGCGAGATCGAGGACTGCTGGTTCATCGCCGGGGACGACTCGTACATGCTCAAGGTGCGGGCCGCGGACGTCGACGGCCTGGAGAAGACCATCCGGCGGCTCAGCGGGACCAAGGGCGTGTCCCGGACCCGTACCACGATCGTGCTCTCCACGAAGTGGGAGAACCGGGTCGGAGAGCTTCCCGAAGAGGCGTAGACGTACGGTGGGGCAGGTCGTCGTAGAAAGGTTGTGGCATGGACGTCGGGCTCAGGCGCGAGCTGGAGGACAAGGTACGGGAGGGCGTTCGCCTGACCCGGGAGGACGGCATCGCGCTCTACGAGTCGGACGACCTGGCCTGGCTCGGCGGCCTCGCGCACGAGGTGCGGACGCGGAAGAACGGTGACGTCGTCCACTTCAACGTCAACCGCCACCTCAACATGACCAACGTGTGCACGGCGTCCTGCGCCTACTGCTCCTTCCAGCGCAAGCCGGGCGAGAAGGACGCGTACACGATGCGGATCGAGGAGGCGGTGAAGCTCGCGACGGAGATGGAGAGCGAGAACCTCACCGAACTGCACATCGTGAACGGGCTGCACCCGAACCTGCCGTGGCGGTACTACCCGCGGTCCCTGCGGGAGCTGAAGGCCGCGCTGCCGAACGTCTCCCTCAAGGCCTTCACGGCGACGGAGATCCACCACTTCGAGACGATCAGTGGTCTGTCGGCGTCCGAGATCCTCGACGAGCTGATCGACGCCGGTCTGGAGTCCCTCACCGGCGGTGGCGCCGAGATCTTCGACTGGGAGGTCCGCCAGCACATCGTGGACCACCGGACGCACTGGGAGGACTGGTCGCGCATCCACCGGCTGGCGCACGAGAAGGGTCTGAAGACCCCCTCCACCATGCTCTACGGCCACATCGAGGAGCCGAAGCACCGGGTGGACCACGTGCTGCGGCTGCGTGAGCTCCAGGACGAGACCGGCGGCTTCCAGGTCTTCATCCCGCTGCGCTACCAGCACGACTTCGTCGACCTGAAGGACGGCAAGGTCCGCAACCGCCTCCAGGCGCGCACGCAGATGGCGACGGGCGCGGAGGCCCTGAAGACCTTCGCGGTGTCGAGGCTCCTGTTCGACAACGTCCCGCACGTCAAGGTCTTCTGGGTCATGCACGGCGTCCAGACCGCCCAGCTGGCCCTCCAGCACGGCGCCGACGACATGGACGGTTCGGTCGTCGAGTACAAGATCACCCATGACGCGGACAACTACGGCACGCCGAACAAGCTGACCCGCGAGGACCTCCTGGACCTGATCAGGGACGCCGGGTTCCGGCCGGTGGAGCGGAACACGCGGTACGAGATCATCCGGGAGTACGACGGTCCCGACCCGGCCCGTCGCGAGTCCCCGCAGCCGATGCGGGTGTGATGATCCGCGGAATCTAGACTCGGGGCCCATGGAGCTCACGTACCGCCTGGACCCCGACCTCACCCCCGCCCTGCTCGACGAGCTGACCCACCTGTGGGTGGACGTGAACAACGCCGGCGGGGCGGTCGGATTCACCGGTACGACGACGTATGACGACGTACGTCCGGACGTGGAGCGTTACGCGGAGTCGACCGCGGCCGGGCGCCACCGTCTGCTCGCCGGGTCCGACGCGGAGGGCCGGCTGCGGGCGACCGCCTTCTTCGGCTTCAACGCGCACCGCCTCCAGAGCCACTACGCCTGGCTCTACACCGTCATGGTCGACCCGGCCGTCCAGGGCGGCGGCCACGGCCGGACCCTGCTGGCGGAGGTCGAGACGCGGGCCCGCGGCTTCGGCCTGGAGGCGCTGAAGCTGACCTGCCGGGGCGGCCTGGGCCTGGAGCGGTTCTACGCGTCCGCCGGGTACAAGGAGGTCGGCCGGGTGCCGGGCGGGCTGCGGGTGTCCGCGGACGACTACCGGGACGACATCATGATGTGGCTCCCGCTGACCTGATGCTGTGGACGCTGTGGACCCCCTGCAAGATCGGGTACCGGGCGTGCTTCACTGGAAGGTGCCCTTTGGCCCTTTGGGACCTTCAGGGGAACTTTCAGCCGGAACGGAAGAGTGGATTGAGATGCTCCGCTACACACTGATGCGCCTCGGGATCTTCGTGGGCTGCCTCGTGGTCGTCTGGGGCCTCGTCTACGCCGGTGTCGCCCCGCGCGGCCTCGGCGACTCCAACGGCATGTGGATCGTCCTGCTCTCCCTGGTGATCTCCGCGCCCATCAGCTTCGTGGCCCTGCGCAAGGAGCGCGACCGGGCCTCCGTGCAGATCGTCGAGAAGGTCGACCGCGCCAAGGCGAACCTGGAAGCCAACCGCAACCAGGAGGACGCCGCCGACGACGCGGAGCGGGCACAGGAGAAGACGCCCTAGTCTTGGCCCATGGGCGCAGTGAAGACCAAGCGGATGCCGCGTGCGGTCCGTGAGCAGCAGATGCTGGACGCCGCTGTGGAGACCTTCGGGCGGCGCGGGTACATGGCCGCGTCGATGGACGAGATCGCCGAACTCGCGGGTGTCTCCAAGCCGTTGGTCTATCTGTACCTGAACTCCAAGGAAGACCTCTTCACCGCCTGCATCCGCCGGGAGGCGCTCGCGCTCACCGAGGCGGTGCGGTCCGGGGTCCGTACCGAGCAGCCCGCGGACCGCCAACTCTGGGACGGGCTGCTGGCGTTCTTCACGCACACCGCGCAGAACCCGGACGCCTGGTCCGTGCTGCACCTCCAGGCCCGTACGCACGGTGAACCCTTCGCCGCCGAGGTCGCCGCGATGCGCGAGGAGATCGTCGCGTTCGTGACGCAGCTGATCGTCGTCGCCGCGCGCGAGGCCCACCGCGATCCCGACCTGCCCGAACGCGAGGTCGCCGGTCTCGCCGAGGCCCTCGTCGGCGCCGCCGAGTCCCTCGCCGCCTGGGCCAACGCCACCCCGGGCGTCACCGCCAAGCAGGCGGCGGCGACACTGATGAACTTCGCGTGGGCCGGTCTTGGGAACCTGATGGAGGGCCGGCCCTGGGTCCTTCAGGGCGCCAGCGGATAGACGCTTCCGCTGACGTGGAGCCGCCCCTGACCGCCCCGCAGCTCGAACCGCTCGTCCTGCGCCGCGTACGTCACCGTCCCCGGCAGCAGCACCGGTGCCCTGAACTCCGCTCGTACCAGGGCCGCTTGGGGTACGCCGTGGGCGGCGAGGCACCGGGCCACCGTCCACATGCCGTGGGCGATGGCCCGGGGGAAGCCGAAGAGGCGGGCGGTGAGCGGGTGGAGGTGGATGGGGTTGCGGTCACCGGACGCGGAGGCGTACCGGCGGCCGATGTCCCCGGCGAGGCGCCACTCGGCGACCGGGGGGAGCGACGTGCCCTTCTCGGCCGGGGCGGTGCCGGTGGACGTGGAGCCGTGCCGTGCCAGATACGTGCTGCGTGACTCCCATACGAGTTCGTCGTCGACGCGCATCTCGGTGACGACCCCCGCCTCGGTGCCGCGCCGATGCGGCGCCAATCCGTCGACGTACACGGTGAGTTCGTGCTCCCCGGTGGCGGCGGGCGCCCGGTGCCGGGTGATCGCGATCGACGTGTGGACGAGCCCGAGCAGCGGCAGCGGGAAGTCCCGCGCGCTCATCAGTCGCATGGCCAGCGGAAAGCCGAGCACATGCGGATACGTCACCGGCAGCGCGTCGTCGCCGGTGGCGAACCCGCACACCCGCTCGTAGGCCGCCAGCCGTGCCAGGTCCACCCGCAGCCCGGGCAGGACCAGCCGGGTGCGCGGGAACTCGGCGTCCGGGCGGGGCCGTTTGACGACGGAGAGCAGGGCGCCGCGGGCGAACAGGGGCCCGAGCGAGGGGGACCGGGAGAGGACGACGGTCACTACGCCCCCAACAGGCTCTGGCCGCAGACCCGTACGACCTGCCCGTTCACCGCACCCGACGCCGGATGCGCGAGCCACGCGGTCGTCTCGGCGACGTCGACGGGCAGCCCGCCCTGGGCGAGGGAGTTCATCCGGCGCCCCGCCTCACGGATGAGGAGCGGTACGGCGGCGGTCATCCTCGTCTCGATGAACCCGGGCGCGACGGCGTTCACGGTCACCCCGTGCCCGGCGAGGGCGCGGGGCGCGAGCGACCGCACCAGACCGGCGACGCCCGCCTTGCTCGCACCGTAGTTGGTCTGCCCCGCGTTCCCGGCGAGCCCGGCGATGGAGGCGGTGGCGACGATCCGGCCGCCCGGCCTCAGGGCTCCCGCGGCCAGCAGCGCGTCCGTCGTGCGCAGCACACCGGCGAGGTTCACGTCGAGAACGGAACTCCAGCGGTCCGCGGGCATGTTGGCCAGCCGCCGGTCCCGGGTGATCCCGGCGTTGTGGACCAACACGTCGATTCCGTCGGCCAGTTCGGCGGCGATCCGCCCGCCCGCGTCGGCGGCGGTGATGTCGAGCGCGAGGGCGCTGCCGCCGAGCCGCTCCGCGAGCTTTCGCGCGTCCTCCTCGGCCTGCGGCACGTCGAGTACGACGACCCGTGCCCCGTCCCTGGCCAGGGTCTCGGCGACGGCCGCGCCGATGCCGCGGGCGGCGCCGGTGACGAGGGCGGTGCGGCCGGCGAGGGGCCGGTCCGGGTCGAAGGCCACCGCCTGCTCAGGCGCGCCCGTCGCCTCGATGACCTGACCGCTGACATAGGCGGACTTGGGGGAGAGCAGGAAGCGGAGGGTGGACTCGGCGGCGGCCCGGTCGGTGAGCCGTACGAGGTTCACGGTCCTGCCCCGCCCGATCTCCTTGCCCAGCGAGCGAGCGAAGCCCTCCAGGGCCTGCTGGACGGCGGCCTGGTGATGGTCGGCGGGGTCGAGGGGCGCGCCGAGCACGACGATCCGGCCGCTCGCGGCGACCGACCGCACCACGGGGTGGAGGGCCGCGTGGACGTCGGCGAGACCGTCGACGTCCCGTACTCCGGTGGCGTCGAGGACGACGGCGCTGGGGCTGTCCGCGGGAGAGGGGGCGGGCTTGCCCGCGGTGAGGTGGAGGACCTCGCCCCCCGCGAGCGCGGGGTGCTCCGGCGACCAGCGGCGCAGCGGCGCGGGCTGCGGCAGCCCCAGCCGGCGGGTCAGGAAGCGGCCGGGCGCGGTGCCGCTGAAGCTCAGATAACGGTCGGACATTGCCGTCTCCCCACTCGGTCCCACCACTTATCACTCTTCTTACTCTGGAGTAAGGTTACCGCAGGTAAGCCTACGTCACGCATGAGGAGCAGGTCGAGATGAGCCCCCTTCAGGTGCCCGCGGCCCGGCGGGTCGCGATCATCGGCGGCACCCGCGTGCCCTTCGCCCGCTCGGACGGCCCCTACGCCACCGCCTCGAACCAGGAGATGCTGACGGCGGTCGTCGACGGCCTGGTGGAGCGCTACGGACTCCAGGAGCCCGGCGCCGTGGGCGAGTTCGTCGCCGGCGCGGTCCTCAAGCACAGCCGCGACTTCAACCTGGCCCGCGAGACGGTCCTCGGCTCGAAGCTGGCCCCGACGACCCCGGCGTACGACATCCAGCAGGCCTGCGGCACCGGCCTCCAGGCCGTCATCGCCGCCGCCAACAAGATCGCGCTCGGCCAGACCGAGTCGGCGATCGCGGGCGGCGCGGACACCGCGAGCGACGCACCGCTGGGCGTGAACGACGGCCTGCGGCGGATCCTCCTGGAGGCGCGCAGGGCGAAGTCGGCGGGCGGCCGGCTCAAGGCGCTGGCCCGCATCCGGCCGGGCCATCTGATCCCCGACATCCCGCGCAACGCCGAGCCCCGCACCGGTCTGTCGATGGGCGAGCACGCGGCGGTGACCGCCCGCGCCTGGGGTGTCCCGCGCGAGGCCCAGGACGACCTGGCGGCGACGAGTCACCAGCGGCTGGCGGCGGCGTACGAACGCGGCTTCTTCCAGGACCTGGTGGTGCCGTTCCGGGGCCTGGACCGCGACCAGAACCTGCGCCCGGACTCGACGGCGGAGAAACTGGCCGCCCTGAAGCCGGTGTTCGGCCTCGACGCCCCCAACCCGACGATGACCGCCGGGAATTCGACCCCGCTCACCGACGGGGCGGCGGTCGTGCTGCTGGCGTCGCAGGAGTGGGCGGCGGCGCGGGGGCTGGAGCCGCTGGCGTACCTGTCGACGTACGAGACGGCCGCCGTGGACTTCGTGAAGGGCGAGGACGGCCTGCTGATGGCACCGGCCCACGCGGTGCCGCGCATGCTGGAACGGGCCGGGCTGGGGATGGGCGACTTCGATCTCGTGGAGGTGCACGAGGCGTTCGCGTCACAGGTGCTGGCCACGCTGGAGGCATGGGAGAAGGCGGGTCTCGAACCGGTGGACCGGACGCGGCTGAACGTGGCGGGATCGTCGCTGGCGACCGGCCATCCGTTCGCGGCGACCGGTGCGCGGATCGTGGCGACGCTGGCGAAACTCCTTGCGGAGCAAGGCGGTTCGGGGCGCGGGCTGATCTCGGTGTGCGCGGCGGGCGGGCAGGGGGTGACGGCGGTGTTGGAACGACCATGAGCGGCGGGCGGGCCGATTCCCCCGCCACGCACAGCTGACAAAGGTTCATATTGCGGGAGAGGTTGCACAGAGCCAGCCCCGGAACCTCCCCGAAATCACACAAACTCGCCACCCGCACCTCCTAGGATCTCCGATCTAACCGCCGGTAACCCCCCATACCCGCCACTACCGGTGAACGCCCGGGTACGCACGGCGCGTACCTATGCAGCAGAGCGGTATCCAGCTGCGCGCCTCAGGAGCTGCCCATGTCGTCGTCCCTCCCCTATGTCTCCGCGACCGACTACGACGGCGCGCCCGTGCTCGTGGAGCCGGAGATCAAGCGACTGGACGGCGAGGTCCGGGAGGTGTCCGTCCCGCCGGTCGTGCCGCCCGTGACCCACGGCTCGCTGGCCGACCTGCCCTTCGACAACGCGGCGGCGGCCCCGCAGGACAGGGTGCTCAGCCGCCGGGCGGAGGACGGCGGCTGGGCCGATGTCACCACGGCCGAGTTCGCGGCGCAGGTGCTGGCGCTGGCCAAGGGCCTCATCTCGGAGGGCCTTCAGCCGGGCGACCGGATCGCCGTCATGTCCCGCACGAACTACGAGTGGACGCTGCTGGACTTCGCCGCGTGGGCGGCGGGACTGGTGACGGTCCCGATCTACCCCACCTCCTCGGTCTTCCAGACCCGCTGGATCCTGCACGACTCGGGCGCGGTGGCCCTGGTGACGGAGACCGTCGCCCAGGCCTCCTCCCTCGGCCCCGAACTCAACCGCCTGCCCGACCTGCAACACCTGTGGGTCATCGAGAAGGGGCATGTGGAGCGCCTGGCCGAGCTCGGGCAGGCCGTCCCCGACGCGGAGATCGACGTACGCCGGGGCATGCTGGGCCCGGACACCCTCGCCACGGTCATCTACACCTCGGGCACGACCGGCCGCCCCAAGGGCTGCGCGATCTCGCACGGCAACTTCCTGGCGGAGGTCGACAACGCGATCGAGATCCTCCACCCGGTCTTCCGGTCCCGCTCGGACGAGGAACTGGCGACGCTGCTGTTCCTCCCCATGTCCCACGTCTTCGGCCGCATGGTGGCGATCGCGTGCGTCAGGGCCCGGGTCCGCCTCGGCCACGCCCCCAGCCTCAAGTCCGAGGACCTGCTCGGCGACCTGGCCGGCTTCAAGCCCACCTTCCTCCTGGTCATCCCGTACATGCTGGAGAAGGTCTTCAACAGCGCCCGGGCCAAGGCGGAGACCGGTGGCCGGGTCGCCGCGTTCGACCGCGCGGTGAGCGTCGCCGTCCGCTACGGCGAGGCGACGGAGGCCCGCCAGGCGGGCACCGGCAGCGGCCCGGGCGCCGCGCTCAAGACGGCCCGCACCTTCTACGACCCCCTCGTCTACCGCCGCATCCGCAACGCCATGGGCGGCCGGGTCCGCCACATCATCAGCGGCGGCTCACCGCTGGGCCGCAGCCTCCACGCGTTCTTCGCGGGCGCGGGCATGGAGATCTACGAGGGCTACGGCCTCACGGAGTCCACCGGCGCGGCCACGGTCACCCCGCCCCTCAAGTCCCGTCTGGGAACCGTGGGTTGGCCCCTGCCGGGCACCCGGGTCCGGATCGCGGCCGACGGCGAGATCCTGCTGGCCGGCGGCCAGATCTTCCGGGGCTACTGGGACCCGAACGCGGGCGGAGTCATCCCGGCCTCCACCGACGGCTGGTTCCCGACCGGCGACATCGGCAGCCTGGACGACGAGGGCTACCTCACCATCACCGGCCGCAAGAAGGAACTCCTCATCACCGCGGGCGGCAAGACGGTGGCCCCTGCCCCCCTGGAGAACTGGCTCCGCCAACACCCCCTGGTCTCCCAGTGCATGGTCGTGGGCGACCGCCGCCCCTACGTCGCCGCCCTCATCACCCTCGACATGGAGGGCATCACCCACTGGCGCCAGATGAACGGCAAACACCCCGTCCCGGCCGAACTCCTCACCGAAGACGCCGAGTTGCGCGCCATCCTCCAACGCGCGGTCGACGAGGCGAACAAACTGGTGTCCCGGCCGGAGTCGATCCGCCGTTTCGTGGTCCTGCCGAGGGACTTCACGGAGAGGGACGGCCACCTGACTCCTTCGATGAAGCTGAGGCGGGAGACGGTGATGGGGGACTTCGCGGAGGAGATCGAGGGCTTGTACGTCCGCTGAGCACTTTGTGGCCAGCCTGGGTCCGAGCTACCCGGGCCTCATGGCAAGAGCGCCATCGTGGACCCGGTCCGGCCGCTGCACCGCCTACGCGCAGGCCTGCTGCGTTTCGGCGGACGGCTTGCCCACTTCATCGGCCGCAAGACGGCTCCATCGTGCTGGTCGTCGCGCGTGCCGTGCGGGGACGGTTCGGTTCTCTGTCCGTGAACGGTGCGCCGGTCTCCCGCGACCCGGTGTTCCTGCTCAGCCCCGGTGGCCTCCACCGCGTCCGGTCCGGACAGCGCACGAAATCCGGCTGAGTCACCAGGAGGGGGATCCGGTTTTCCTACCGTGTCGGTCCTCTCAGCGAGTGAGGTCGAGGACCGGCACGCCTCTGCCGTCGTACGCCTTGGAGGCCACGGTGGCGACCAGCGCGCCCGCGCCCCAGTCGGGCAGATGCCGTACGGCATGGATGGCGGCCCCGACGCCGGGAGGCACGCCGTCCCGGCGCAGCTGGGCGATGGCGAGGGCGGCGGGATAGTCCAGGTCGAGTGTGTGGATCACTTCGAGTTGGCCGATGTGCTCGGCGAGGCCCAGGTACTCGGCGTCCGCTTCCAGGACGGACAGCACGGGCGCCCACAGCCGGACCTCGGGTTCGTAGTGCGCCGCGTGGACGAGCGCGGACACTTGCCGGTTGCCCGAGAGAGCGAGAAGCGTGGGAGTGTCCAACACGAGATGCTGCTGGATCATGCGGCGGAACCCGGCCGATCCGCGAAGGCGCTACGCAGCTTGCGCCTCATGGCGGCACTCTCCTCGTCCGTCACGTCGACTCCGAAGTGCTCGGAGAGGTAGGCCCGGGTTCGCTCGGCACGCTCGTGCCGCTCCTCCGAGGTGAGTGTCGTCTCTGCGAGTTCCTGGACGAGAGAGCGGATCGATGTGCCGCGCGACTCGGCGATGACCGCGAGGCGGTCGCGGACCTCTGTGGGTACTCGGATCATGGCGTCGGACATAGGAGGAGTATACGGCGGCGTATACGCACTCTGGGTCCGCGGCGCGGAATTCTCAAGTGGGCACCCCGCATCGAGTGGCGCCGCTACGGTCCTGCCATGGGGTGGGAGTCGGAGCGGGTCAAGGCGACAGGGGAGCGGGCGGTCGGGGCGGCGGGTGATGTGATGGCCGCGGCTACCGGGGATCACAGCAACGCGTCCTACACACACATCGAGAACCAGTACGTACAGCAGGCGTCGAGAGCTGCCGTGTTGTCGTCGGAGGAGACCGCCGACGCGTTACGGCGGTACGAGACCCGGGTCCGCGAGTGTTACGGCCGACTGGACCTTGAGGTTCTCATCCCCACCGAGGAGGGCGAGCACCCGCCGGTCGTGCTGGAGGAGGTGTTCGTCCCGCCGGTGGTCCGGGCGAACCCGCCGCCGGTGGAGCTTCCGAGGGACATCCGCCAGCGGCTCGTCGAGGCGGGGGAGTGGCCATCGAGTCTGCCGCCCGGTCTGGAGCGGGAGGCACTGGACCGTGCGCGCCAGGAGTACGCGGAGCGGCCTGCGCGGGATGTCCTGGAGGTGCTGGCCGATCCGGGCGCGGACCGTGTCGTCCTGCTCGGTGATCCGGGGGCGGGAAAGTCGACACTGGCCCGGTACCTGGCCCTCCTTCTCCCCGGTGAGATCCCCGTGGGTCATCCGCTGGAGTCGCTCGCCGGCCGGGTGCCCCTGGTCGTGGAGTTGCGGGAGTACGCGGCGGCCGGATGGCGGGACCGTACGTTCGAGGAGTTCCTACGGCACCTGCACGGCACCAAGGGCATGGCGCCGCCTTTCCCGGTCACCGAGCGGCTGCTCGCCGAGGGCAGGGCAGTGGTGGTCTTCGACGGGCTCGACGAGCTCTTCGATCCGGCGGCACGCAAGGAGGTCAGCCATCGGATCGCCGACTTCGCGTTTCGTCACACCGAGGCCGGGGTGCGGGTGGTGGTGACCTCGCGGGTCATCGGCTATCTGCACGGGGTGCTGGAACGCGCCGGGTTCGAGCACTTCAAGATCGAAGATCTGGACGAGCACAGGATCGACGACTTCGCCAGGCAGTGGTACGCCTCCGCGTGCCCACAGGACAACGAACTGGCGCACCGGCTCTACGCGCGCCTCACCGATGCGATCACCCAGTCCCCCTCCCTTCAGGGCCTCGCGGGCAACCCCCTGCTGCTGACCATCCTGGCGATCGTCGGCCGTCGCCGTGAACTCCCCCGCGACCGCCAGGGCGTCTACCGACACGCGATCGCAGTGCTGGTGGCCCACTGGGATCAGCAGGCGAAGAACCTGCACTCCCCCGAGGACGCCGAGGCGCTGGCCTACCTCGGTGACGAGGACCGGCAGGAGCTGCTGTGCCTGGTGGCCCGGAAGATCCAGGAGGGCACCGACGGCATCGAGAGCAACTACATCCACCAGGATGAACTGTTGGCCACCTTCAAGGAATACCTCCGCGAGCAGTACGAACTCCCCGTGGCCCAGGCTGTGGCGGCGGCGCGGACGATGGTGAAGCAGCTGCGGGAGCGGAACTTCATCCTGAGCCACTACGGAGCGGGCACCTATGCCTTCGTGCACCGGACGTTCCTGGAGTATCTGGCGGCGGAGGACATAGGCCGCCGCTACACACGCGAACGGGAGTGGACCCCCGAGGAGCTGATTGACGAGGTCTTCGTGCGACGGGCTGATGATCCGGCATGGCACGAGGTACTGCTCCTGCTGATCGGACAGCTGGGAGAGCGGGAGGCGGCCGCGGCGATCGACCGGCTGCTGGAGATGCACCGGCGACGGAACGAGTCCGATGTCATGCGCTTGGTGCTGGCGACAAGGGCGTTGACCGAGGTACGCAAGATCGGCACGGTGGCGTCACAGAGCCGGGCCGTGGTCGATGCCTTGATCAGATGCCTGGAGCTGGCCGACACCTGGGTAGGGCTGAGTCTCTGGGACAAGGAGACCGCGCTTGCACTCATTACCCTCCCACCGCACTGGAGCGGGCGACTGCGCTTCCTGCGATGGTTTCATCTGCGAGGCCAGTTCAGAGAGGGGGACGATCACCCCGCAATGATGGCCGGCGTTCTCTACCGCGGGTTCGAACTGCCTCGGCGCATGTCGGTCCACGCCCAGTCGGGCACGGCGCGATCCCGGTTGCTGAGTTTCCTGACCGCCTCCTGTGACTCCGCCGCGGAGATCTATGACCTGCTGCGGGATCCGGTTCGGAAGGATCCCGACAGCGGCGTCCGGTACGCCGCACTGTTGTTGCTCGCCGAGAACGGAGGCGACGGGGCAGAGGTGAGAGCACTCATCCGGGACCGCTCCCGCACCGATCCCGCGGTTTGGGTGCGAGCTCTCGCCCTCTCCCTGCTGGGCAGAGTGGAGGACGATGCGTGGCAGCCGATCTTCGAGACGGCCGAGTCGGGGTCCGATCGCGACGAACGTCTTTCCGCGCTCGTCGCGATCGCCAAGTACCGCGGTGATGATCCTCGTACCTGGCGAGTATTGCGTCGGCATGCCGTCGAGGACCCGTCCGACCTGATTCGTGGGGCCGCCCTCACCGGGCTCCACGACACGTGCGGCGACAAGGACGACACCTGGGCGCTGATTCGTGACCGTGCCGCGTTGGACTCGCAGACACGCGTGCGCCAGAGGGCGTTGCGCCTGCTGGGCGGGAGACCGGACGACTGGGAGTTCGTCCGTGGGCTCGTGCTGTCGGCCAAGGACTCGTACATACGGTCCCAGGCTCTCAACGAACTCACCCAACTACGGGGCGACGAACCCGACATCTGGCAGTTGGTGCGGCAACGAGCCGTCGACGATCCGAACGAGCACGTGCGAGGCAACGCGTGCTGCCTGCTGGGGCCGCGGAAGGACGACACCGGCGCCGAGGATCTTCTGCGCCGCCGGATCGCCGAGGATCCGGGCGACATGGCCCGTGCGGACGCGCTCGACGCCCTGTCGGACAACTTCGGTGACAACGAAGAGGTTTGGGAGCTGGCCCGCAGGCTCGCCGTCGAGGATCTCTCCCACGGCGTGCGCGACGTCGCGATCACCGCGCTCTGCGAGCACAGGAGCGAGGACCCCGCCACCTGGAAGCTGGTCTTCGACCGTGTCACCACGGATGAGGAAGCGTTCGTCCGCGAAGAGGCCATGCGGTCGATGAGGCACTACCCGGGTGACCGGGCCCATGCGTGGAGTCTTTTCCGTGAGCGCGCCTACGACGACTCCGACGCATCGGTACGCGCCCGGGCCCTGCTCCTGCTGGCGACCGACCGGGGCGACGAGCCCGCGGCACTGGACGTGATTCGTGACCGGGCGGTCGCCGACCCGGCTGTCCGTGTCCGGGCCGCCGCGCTGCGCTGGTGGGCCGTGTACGAGAAGGGGGAGGCCGGGGCGGAACTTCTTCGGGACCGCGCTGTCGCCGATCCGCATCCCGATGCCCGGACCGTCGCGCTCCAGTCCCTCGCCTACGGCTGGCCCGCCCACGCGTCGACGATCCCACTCCTACGGGAGCGGGCCGAGGCGGACGAGGACGCAGGCGTACGCATCGAGGCGGCTCGCGCCCTGGCAGCGGCGCAGGCGCTAGCGCCGCTCGCTGACCAACTTCCCTGAGAGGAAGGCGGACCAGGTAGCGGGGGAGAGGGTGAGGTGGGGGCCGGTGGGGTGCTTGGAGTCGCGGAGGTGGATGGTGGCGGGAGTGAGAGCGGCCTCCAGGCACTCGCCGCCTTCGCCGCCGCTGTAGCTGGACTTGAACCAGGTGAGCTGCTCGTTGGTCATAGCTCCTCCAGCTTCTGCTCGATCAACTTCCGTGTCTCCGAAGGGGAGAGTGCCATCGCCCGCATGATTCCATAGCGGTCAACGATCTTGCGGACTTCTTCCGAGTCGGTGATCAGCCGGGGGTACCCCTGTACCTCCGTGTACGCCACCTGCCCGTGTCCTTTGGGCGTCAGCAGGTTGAACGCACCGTCCATGTTGGGGTGTTCCTCCAGCCCGGACGGCATCACCTGGATCTCGACGTTCTGCCTGCCTCCGATGCTCAGCAGGTGTCGCAGCTGATCGGTGTGCACACGTCGTCCGCCGATCGGCCGGTCCAGCACGATCTCTTCGAGGACGTAACTCACGATCGGTGCAGGCAAACGCTCGAATACCTGCTGCCGCGAGAGCCGGTCCGAAACCCGCTTCTCGATCGTCTCCTCGTCGAGAAACGGCCGCCGTTTCGTGAACACCGCCCGCGCGTAGTCGTCGGTCTGCAACAGGCCAGGCACCCCATGGTTGGCATAGAAGTGCAGCTCAACCGCCTCCGCCTCCAACCCGGCGTAACTCCGATACCACTCCGGATGCCGAGTCCGGACCTTGGTCATCGCCTCCCTGACCTCGGGAATGGCCTCCTTCAGCAGGCCCCCGGCGTCCAGGATTTCGTCGGCCTGCTCCAGGACCTCCGGACGGATCACCCGTACGCCGCGCTCCATGGCGGAGATCATGTCCGAGCCGTACCCCAACAGCTTCCCGAACTCCTTCTGGGTCAGCCCCTTCCGCTCCCGCAGCAGCTTGAGCATCTTGCCCAGCGCGGTGAACAACCCGGTCGCCCCGTCGACTTCGGCCGGTGTCTCCGGCCTTCGCTCATCCACGCGATCCACCCTCCCGCTCGACTGCTCGTACTCCGGACCGACGGCACACGTACAGCTACTCAGAGTCGCCGCATCGCACCTGGTCAGCGTAGAGACAACCCACCACGCTCAGTCACGTGAACGCCGAAATCTCCACCCTCCTCAGTGCCACCCCGCGCGGCGCCCGTCAGGCCCGTCGCCTCACCGCGCGGCAACTCGATGCCTGGGGGCACCCCTACGGCAGCGACGTGAACGCCACCGCACAACAGGTCGTCGCCGAACTCGCCGCCAACGCCGTCACCCACGGCAGAGTCCCCGGCCGCGACTTCGCACTGCGCCTGACGCTCACCGCCGAAGCCACCCTCCGTATCGAGGTGAGCGACGCCAGGTCCGACCGTCGACTGCGCTATGTGACCGACCCGGACGCGGAAGGCGGCCGTGGTCTGATCCTCGTCACGCTTCTCTCCCAGGCCTGGGGGGTCATGGAGCGCGGCGTCGGCAAGACCGTCTGGGCGGAGCTGTCCCTCAAGGAACCGGAGTCACACGGCGGCACAACCATCGCGCCCCAACGAGAGTCTCCTGATCACCAGACTTAGATCACCGCAGGAGACGCATGTTCACGCGTACCACCCTCCGCCCGGCCCTCGCCACGGCCACGGCCGTGTCCCTGGCGGCCGGAGGACTGCTCACCCTCTCCGTGGGCACCGCGACCGCCGCCACTCCGGCGAAGTACGCCGACGACTTCAACGGCGACGGCTACCGCGACTTCGCCTCGGCGAGCCTCGGTGGCGAGTTCACCGTCACCTACGGGACGGCCTCGGGACCCGGCACCACCAGTAAGACGTTCACGCAGGCCACCGCGGGTGTCCCCGGGACGCCCGGGGACGCCGGCGACTACGCCGACTCGTTCGGCGACGACCTCGCCGCCGCCGACTTCAACCGTGACGGATACGCCGATCTGGCCGTCGCCGACTCCTCGGAGAAGATCGGCTCCAAGACCGGCGCGGGCGCGGTCACCATCCTGTGGGGCGCGAAGACCGGCCTCTCCGGGACCGGCGCCGTCCGTCTCAAGGTCACCGCCCACGCCCGCTACGGCTTCGGCGACCAGATCGAGACCGGCGACTTCAACGGCGACGGCAAGGCCGACCTCGCGGTCACCAATGGTGTCGACACCGTCTACATCTACCGTGGCGGGTTCACCAAGTCCGGCAGCACCGGGGCCGTCACCAAGCACACGTCCGACGACCTCCTCGAACCCACCGGTCTGGTCGCCGGCAAGGTCACCAAGGACAAGGCCACGGACCTCTTTGTCCTCGGCCAGGGGTACCACAGCGACAAGATGACCCAGGACGTGTGGTTCCTGCGCGGCGGCTCCACGATCAAGCCGGGCAAGCAGACGGTCGTCAACAGCTCCAAGCCCGACTACAGCCCCACCGGTGTCGTCGCCGACTTCAACAAGGACGGCTACGGAGATCTGGCCGTCAGTGACACCCGGTACAACAACAGTGCCGGTTCGGTGGTGGTGTGGCGCGGCGGCAGCACGGCGCCGACGACGAAGTACCGCATCTCGCAGTCGACCGCGGGCGTGGCGACGGCCGCGACCAAGGGGGACTCCTTCGGCAGCACCCTCTCCGCCGGTGACACCAACGGCGACGGCTACCCGGACCTCGCGGTCGGCGTCTGGGAGGAGACCGTCAGCTCCCAGGCCAACGCGGGCGGCCTCCACGTCCTGCGCGGCTCCAAGTCCGGCCTCACCGGCACGAACTCGCAGTGGTTCACCCGGGCCACCGCCGGAGTCCCCGGCTCCCCGAGCGAGTTCGGCTGCTTCGGCCAGCTCGTCCGACTGCGCGACATCGACCGAGACGGCGACAAGGACCTCCTGGTGTCCAGCGACTACTACAACGGCAGCGTGCTGCTCCCGGGGACGGGAGCGGGCATCACGGGGACGGGCGCCAAGGAGCTGAACGTCGTGGCGTCCTTGCCGCAGTAGGCGTCGCGGTCGCCGCCGCAGTAGGCGGTGGTCAGTCGACGCGGCCCAGGGCGGACGCCAGGTCCTCAAGTTCGCCCTGGGCCTCCGTGACCGACTCACGCGCGGAGCGCAGGGCGATGGCCGCGCCCCGTCGTACGAGGCCCGGCGCGCCGGCCGCCGCCTCTTCGGGGTCCACCTCGTTGATGTCGGGGTAGGCGTCCCGCAGGGCCATGACCGCGCCGCCCAGGGCGAGTTCGACGAGGATGTCCTCGCGCAGCCAGGGGAGGGGCGGGCCGGGGACACGGTCGGGGAGCTCGGGGATCGGTACCGGCAGCACCCGTTCGTAGAACTTCTTCGCGAGCACGTCCTTGAGTACGTCGAGCGACCAGTGCAGGGTCTGGCACCGTCCCGCGAACCGTCCGATCGAGTCGAAGGCGTGCCGACCGATGTGCAGGAAGTCGACGCTGGTGACCTGGTCGAGCGGCTTGACGGGGGCGACGGCCTCGACGAGTCGCTCCCCCCAGGTCGCGTACCAGAGGGCGTTGCGGAACATGCAGCGCCTGCGGTCCGCCGGGGCGATCCACATGGCTATGTTGCGGAAGTACTCCTCGATGGCCCGCAGATGGTGTTCACCGCCGGGTGAGAGGAATCCCAGGTCCCATTCCGGATGGCCGTTCGGAGGGCTCTGCATTCCGACCAGGTTGATGTTGATGAAATGATGCCAGGTGGCGTCCGTCACCACCCGGCCCACTCCGGCGTCCCCGCCGTCATAGGCACTGATGGCCACGAATGACGCACTCACGGTGGCGTGCTTTCCGGTGTGGGCGTTGTTGGGAAGCACGGTCGAATGGGCCACGGCGCTCGGCAGGGGATGGGATCCGGATACGTTCGGGTATTCGACGACGTGATATCCGGCGAAGTCGAACTCCTGGTCCGTCGGGATGTCCCGCCGTTCCACACACTCGCCTTCGTGCGGGTGGTCGGGCAGCACCTCGATGGCGCCTGTCGAGCCGCACAGCAGGGGATGCGGCCACCTGATGCTGAAGAATCCGGGTCCCGGGCGACGCTGCCAGACGGGGAGGATCGGCTGGGGGACGTTGTCCGACTGGTCGTCGAAGTCGAAGGTTCCGGACACTCCGGGACGGTTGGTGTCCCTGCGGTACGCGCTCGTCATGTCGGGCGCCACCAGCTCCCCCAGTGGGCCGCCGCCCGGATCGTCGAACCAGCGGCGCATGCTGCGCACCCGTGGCACGAACCCGCTCAGTGCCGCGCCGAGGCTGCCGTGGTCGCCGGTGGCGAAGACGCCGTGACCCGCGTCCATGAACTCGCTGATGGCGCGCAGTTCCGTGTCGGGCGGCCGGTTCGTCCAGGTTCCTTTCTTCGTAAGCGAGCTGGTCTCCGCGCCGAAGAGCCACACCTCGTCGTAGAGATCGGTTCCGAAGTGACCGGCGTCGTCGAACTTGAAGTTGTTGATCGTGCGGACGACACCCGGCCTGCCGGCCCCCGACTGCGTGCTCGACACCTGTGCCCGGTGCGCGCAGGTCACCTCGAACCTGACGAAGAGAGGCGACTGGGAAAGAGAGCGGAGGAACTCGCCCAGACCGAAATCGCTGTCGTCGAAGTAGATGAAGCCGTCGGCCACGAGAAGCACCCGGACAGTACACCGCCGAAAGAGCCACGGAAGGAATTTCGGAGGATCAAGACGGAACTTCTCCCGGGCCGATATCAGCTCGTTGATCCGCCGGATCCGATCCGGGTCGAAAACGGTGTCGTTCATTCCGCCACCTCGTGTCCAGACGGGCGATGTGGGCTCAGGCTAGAGGCCGGAACATCCCGCAATGGCGAGAATTCCCGCGTCCGCACAAGTACCACATTCCATTCCGTCCCGCACTATCGACCGTGCCCCTGCCGGAACTCCTCCACCGCGTCCGCGAACGCCCGCGCCGGCGGACTGAGCGCGTCCCACCGCCGTACGGCCCACCCGACCGGCAGCGGCCGCAGCTCCGGCACCGGAATCAACCGGAGCCCCGCCGTCGCCGCCAGCCCGGACAGCGCGGGGACGACCGCCCTGCCCACCCCCAACTCCGCCAGCAGCAAGGCCGTGTCCCAGTCGGCCACGCTCGTGTCGTAGGCGAATCGCACCCCCAACTCACCACCCGCTGCCTCCAGATGGGCTGCGGACGCCGAGTTCGGGGGCAGCCGTATCAGCCGTAGGTCCGCCAGCTCGCCGGGCTCCAGCCGGTCCCGTCCCGCCAGGGGGTCGTCGGCGCGTACCGCCAGCACCCACGGCAGCTCGGCCACCGCCCGCTGCTCGATACCCCGCACCGGCGGGCCCAGCGTGATCCAGGCGAGGTCGAGGGTGCCGTCGGAGAGCGCGTCGAAGCTTCCCCGTCCCGAACTCACCGTGCGGAACTCCAGGTTGACCCGGGGATGGCGGCGCCGGTACTCCACCACCGCGTCCCCCATGAAGTGCCGTACGGTCGTCGCCCCCGTGGCCACCCGCACGAACCCGCTCTCCCCGTCGACCAGGTCGCGCAACTGCCTTACGGCGAGGTCGAGTCCGGAGATCCCCTCCGCGGCCGCCGTCTCCAGCACCCGCCCCGCCGCCGTCGGCACGACACCCCGCGACTGCCGCTCCAGCAGCGCGACCCCCGTCTCCCGCTCCAGCCGCTTCACATGCTGGCTCACCGCGGACTGCGTACAGCCCAGCTCCCGCGCGACCGCACTCAGGCTCCCGGCCCGGCACACCGCCACGAACACACGCAGATCGTCGAGGGTCATGAAACCCAAGCTAACGCTTGGAGGCAGCCACAAATCCCAAGGATTGACTGGACCCGAAGCGCGTACGACGATCAACCCAGGGCCCAACGGGCGGCAACCCGCTCCACCCCGGGACGGAGCGGGTGCCGACCCACCCGGCTGAAGGGACGCCGTATGGCTTACGACCCGGCAGCTCAAGCGGAGGCGTTCCTGAGGGAGTTGGGCGCCGAGAGCATGCCTCATCCCGGCGGCACCCTCCTCACCCACCTCCACCGCGTCCGCATCCGCCTCGCCGGCTGGGACGCCCGCCCCGCCCTCCAACTCGCGGGCCTGTGCCACGCCTTCTACGGCACGGACGGCTTCGTGCGGGTCCTGCTCCCGCTCGACCGGCGTTCCGAGCTCGTGGCCGTGATCGGCGAGGAGGCGGAGGCGATCGTGTACTTCTACGCGAGCTGCGACCGCAGGGCCACGTATCCGTCGCTCGCGGACCCCGGCTCACCGTTCCACGACCGCTTCACCGGGCGCGCCCATGCCCCCGGGCCCGCCCTCCGCCGGGACTTCGCCGAACTCACCGCCGCCAACGAACTCGACCTCGCCGACCGGGACCCGGCCTTCCGGGAACGTCACGGTGCCGGGCTCCTCGATCTGTTCGCCCGGTTCCGGCCGCTGCTGAGCGGACCCGCCCGGGAGGACTGCACAGCGATTCTGCGCGGACCAACTCACTTGCACAGTCCTTGACTTCACATGGTCACCGCGCCACATTCCCATTTCTGACACACCCTCAGAATCTGGGAGCGGCCCCATGAATCCGACCCGAAGACAAGTACTCGGCACCTCGGCCGCCGCCGGACTCGCCCTTGCGGCAGGGGCCCAGCAGTCGGCAGGCGCCGCCGACCTCCCTCTCCTCGGGACCTACGACGTCGTCGTCATCGGCTCCGGTGCCGCAGGCATGACCGCCGCGCTCACCGCCGCCAAGCGGGGTCTGAGCTGTGTCGTCCTGGAGAAGGCGCCCACCTTCGGCGGGTCCGCGGCCCGTTCCGGGGCGGGGATCTGGATCCCCAACAACTCGGTGATCCTCGCCGCCGGTGTACCGGACACCCCCGCGAAGGCCGCCAGCTATCTCGCCGCGGTCGTCGGGCCCGACATCCCCGCCGACCGGCAGCAGGCCTTCCTCGCCAACGGCCCCGCCATGATCTCCTTCGTCATGGCCAACAGCCCGCTGCGGTTCCGCTGGATGGAGGGGTACAGCGACTACTACCCGGAGCTGCCCGGCGGTCTGCCCAACGGGCGTTCCATCGAGCCCGACTATCTCGACGGCAACATCCTCGGCGCCGAACTCGCCCATCTCAACCCGCCGTACATGGAAGTCCCCGACGGCATGGTCGTCTTCAGCGCCGACTACAAATGGCTCGCCCTGTCCGCCGTGAGCGTCAAGGGCCTCGCCGTCGCCACGGAGTGCCTCGCCCGCGGCACCAAGGCGCTCACGCTCGGGCAGACGCCCCTGACCATGGGGCAGTCGCTCGCCGCCGGACTGCGCAAGGGGCTGCTGGACGCGGGCGTGCCGGTGAAACTGAACACCCCGCTCACCGACCTCTTCGTCGAGAGCGGCGCGGTGACCGGGGCGGTGGTCCCCGACGGTCTCTACCGGGCACGCCGAGGCGTCATCGTCGGCTCCGGCGGGTTCGAGCACAACCTCGCCATGCGCACCCAGTACCAGCAGCAGCCCATCGGCATCGACTGGACCGTGGGCGCGAAGGAGAACACGGGGGACGGGATCCGGGCGGGGCAGCGCGTCGGCGCCGGTGTCGCGCTCATGGACGACGCCTGGTGGGGGCCCGCCATCCCGCTCCCGGGCCAGCCGTACTTCTGCCTCGCCGAACGCACCCTCCCGGGCACTCTCCTCGTCAACGCCGCCGGCCGTCGCTTCGTCAACGAGGCCGGTCCCTACAGCGACGTCGTCCACACGATGTACGAGCGCAACCCCACCGACCCCGACATCCCGGCCTGGCTGATCACCGACCAGAACTACCGCAACCGGTACCTCTTCAAGGACGTCGCGCCGACCTTCGTCCTCCCCGACGACTGGTACACCTCCGGCGCCGCCAAGAAGGCCTGGAGCCTCGATGCCCTCGCCACCGCCATCGGTGTCCCGCCGACGGCTCTGCGCACCACCGTCGACCGCTTCAACTCCCTCGCCCGGCAAGGCACGGACACCGACTTCCACCGCGGCGACAGCGCCTACGACCACTACTACACCGACCCCTCCGTCCTCCCCAACTCCTGCCTCGCCCCGCTCTGGCTGCCCCCCTACTACGCCTTCCGTATCGTCCCCGGCGACCTCGGCACCAAGGGCGGGCTGCGCACGGACGCCCGGGCGCGGGTGCTGAGGGAGGACGGCACGGTGATCTCCGGCCTGTACGCCGCCGGGAACGCCAGCGCGGCGGTCATGGGCCACAGTTACGCCGGCGCCGGTTCGACGATCGGCCCGGCGATGACCTTCGGCTACATCGCGGCCAGGGATCTCTAGGGACCTCTAGGCGGGCTTGCGCGCGATCAGGAACGCCTGTCTCACCAGCTCCGAGGGGGCCGGTTCGCGTACCGTCCGTGCGACGGGCGCGAACCCGGCCGCCGTCAGCAGCTCCTCGACCGCCTCCGGCTGCCGCCGCAGGAAGTCGAGGATCACGTCATGGCCGAAGGGCCTGTCGTGACGCTTGGGCTCGTCGCCGGCCTGGAAGCCCATGAGCAGATGGCCGCCCGGGGCGAGAACCCGCAGGAACTCGGCGAAGAGCCGCGGGAGTTCGTCCACAGGGGTGTGGATGGAGGAGTACCAGGACACGACCCCCGCGAGCGAGCCGTCGGCCATGTCCAGCTCCAGCATCGACCCCTGCTCGAACCGCAGCCCCGGGTTCTCGCGCCGCGCGATCGCCAGCATCGACGCCGACAGGTCGAGCCCGGACACCGACAGCCCGAGCGAGTCCAGATACGCGGTCACCCGTCCCGGCCCACACCCGAGGTCGGCCACCGCACCGCCCCTGCCGACGAGTTCGGCGAACGCGTCGAGCATCGCCCGGTCGACCGGCGACACCGTCAGCACCTCACGGAACCGCTCGGCGTAGTCCTCGGCGACGGTGTCGTAGAACACCCGGGTACTGGTCAGGAAATCGGCCTCGGTCATGGTCCGGGACCCTAGCCACCCCCACTGACAACGCCGGTCCGGCCGAGCCCTATTCGCCCTGCCTCCGTGCCAGCCCCAGGCCGACACCCGCCCCCACCGTCGTACCCAGCCCGATCCCCGCGGCCAGTCCGAGCCCCAGGTCGTCGAAGACGTCCATCCCCAGCAGCAGGCCCAGCGCCGTGCCGAGCGAGAGTCCTACGGATATACAGAGCGCCCAGCGGCTCTCGGCCGTGGTCCCGCCGCCCTCATCGTGTTCACGGTTCCCCACCGATCGTCCCCCCCCAAGATCCTCTACGCCATTCCGAACGCCCGCAGCACCGCCGCGGTTCCCGCCGCCCCCAGCACCACCACCACGAACGGCGCCTTCCGCCACGCCAGCACACCGCCGACCAGCACCCCGATCGGCCGCGCCCAGCCCGCGAAGCCGCCGCCCTCGGTCAACGCACCCGTCGCGAGCAGGGCCGTCAGCAGGACGACGGCTGCGGCGGAGAGCAGCTCCTGCACGCGCGCGGGCAGTTCGACCCGTCCGTGCAGGGCCGGGCCGACCAGCCGGAAGGCGTACGTCCCGACCGCCAGCGCCAGGATCATGGCGACCGTCGCGCTCATGCCGACCGCCTCCGGCCGAAGGCGAGGAGCCCGGCCAGGGCCAGCAGCACCGGGACGCCCGCCGGGGCGACCGGGACCAGGGCCAGCGCCACGCAGGCGCCGAGCACCGCGGATCGTCGTACGGCCGAATCCTCCTGCAGTGCGGGCAGCACCAGGGCGACGAGGACGGCGGGGAAGGCCGCGTCCAGGCCGTAGCGGGCCGTGTCGCCGATCGCGTCGCCGGCGAGGGCTCCGGCCAGGACGCCGATGTTCCATACGGAGAACAGGCCGAGTCCCGAGACCCAGAACGCCGTACGACGTCGTACCGGATCGCTCTGGGCGAGGGCGAAGGCGACCGTCTCGTCGGTGACGAGGTGCGCGCCGACGAGCCGTGCCAGACGGCCCTTGCCGAGGGTGTCCGCCACGGCGAGGCTGAAGGCCGCCGTGCGGGTGTTCAGGAGCAGACCGGTGGCCGCCGCGGCGAGCGGACCGCCGCCGGCGAGCAGGACGCCGACCGCGCTGAACTGGGCGGAGCCCGCGTAGACGATCAGGGACATGACGACGGGCACCCAGACCGGCAGGCCTCCGGCGACGGCGATCGCGCCGAACGAGACGCCGACCACCCCGCTGGCGAGCCAGACGAGGGAGGCGTCCCGGACGAGCCCCTTGTCCGGCGTTCGCTGTGTCGTACGCATGTTCTCTACAATGAACATCAGGAGCTGTGTTCGTCAAGGCGAACGGTCGTACCGATGGAGCGAACAAACATGTCCGACACCCGTCTCCCGCTTGAGTGGATCGCCGCCTCCCTGCGCCGCGAGCGCACCCGCGTCGGACTGTCGCTGTCCGAGCTCGCCAAGCGGGCCGGGATCGCGAAGTCGACGTTGTCGCAGCTGGAGGCGGGGAGCGGGAATCCGAGCGTGGAGACGCTGTGGGCGCTGGCGGTGGCGCTGGGCGTGCCGTTCAGTGCCCTCGTGGAGCCGCCGGCGCCGGCGGTGCAGGTCATCCGGGCGGGGCAGGGGCCGGCGGTGGCGTCCGAGCAGGCCAACTACGTCGGCGCGCTGCTGTCCTCCAGCCCGCCCGGGGCACGTCGGGACATCTACCGGATCACCGCCGAGCCCGGTGCGGCCCGTGACTCGGAGCCGCACATCCCCGGCTCTGTCGAACACCTGATCGTGAGCAGCGGGCGGGTCAAGGCGGGGCCGAGGGGCGAGGAGGTCGAGCTGGAGCCCGGGGACTACATGGCGTACCGCGGGGATGTGGCGCATTCGTACGAGGCGCTGCTGCCCGGAACGACGTTCGTGCTGGTCATGCAGCACATGTAACCCAGGTGGGGCCCCGTACGGGAAAAGGCAGGAGCCCCGCTGCCTTGCGGCGCGGGGCTCCTTGGGTACTGCACTCAGGTCCGGATCAGAGACTCAGGAGTCTCAGACGGGGGTGACGTTCTCCGCCTGCGGGCCCTTCGGGCCCTGGGTCACGTCGAAGGAGACCTGCTGGTTCTCCTCCAGCGAACGGAAACCGCTCGCGTTGATGGCGGAGTAGTGGACGAAGACGTCCGGGCCGCCGCCCTCCTGGGCGATGAAGCCAAAGCCCTTTTCGGCGTTGAACCACTTCACGGTTCCGGTAGCCATAAGCCCTCCTTGGGCCCAAAGGGTTGCCCTGCTCCAGAACCTGCAAGTGTGAAACGGTGCTGCACAACTGCATACGTCTGAAAACGACTAGAGCCCGCGGTCACATGCTCCGCAGGCTCTGTACTGCAAGGGAAACCAAACTGCAACTTGCGGCGAGCCTAGCATGCAGGCAACCGAAAGCAATAGAGGTCAAGATCACGTCACCCGGATGTTTGATCTCGCTCGTGTCGGGTTGACGGCGGGGGTGCCCATCGTACGTCAGGCACCAGGGTCTAGCCTCACGATGTGGACAATTCACGCACCCGGCCGCGCGTCGGCCACATCCAGTTCCTGAACTGCCTGCCCCTGTACTGGGGGCTCGCGAGAACGGGCACGCTCCTCGACTTCGAGCTCACGAAGGACACCCCGGAGAAGCTCAGCGAGAAGCTGGTGCGGGGAGATCTCGACATCGGTCCCATCACCCTCGTCGAGTTCCTCCGCAACGCCGACGACCTCGTCGCGTTCCCCGACATCGCCGTCGGCTGCGACGGCCCGGTGATGTCCTGTGTGATCGTCTCGCAGGTCCCGCTGGACGAGCTGGACGGCGCGAGGGTGGCCCTCGGGTCGACCTCCCGTACGTCGGTCCGCCTCGCCCAGCTCCTCCTGGCCGACCGCTACGGCGTACGCCCCGACTACTACACCTGCCCGCCCGACCTCAGCCTCATGATGCAGGAGGCCGAGGCGGCGGTCCTGATCGGCGACGCCGCGCTGCGGGCGAACCTGCTGGACGGGCCCAAGTACGGCCTTGAGGTGCATGACCTCGGCGCGCTCTGGAAGGAGTGGACGGGCCTGCCGTTCGTCTTCGCGGTCTGGGCGGCGCGCAAGGACTACCTGGAACGCGAACCGCTGATCACCCGCAAGGTCCACGAGGCCTTCCTCGCCTCCCGGAACCTGTCCCTTGACGAGGTCGGCAAGGTCGCCGAACAGGCCGCACGCTGGGAGGAGTTCGACGAACAGGTCCTGGAGAAGTACTTCACCACCCTCGACTTCCGATTCGGAGGCCCCCAGCTGGAGGCGGTCGCGGAGTTCGCGCGACGGGTGGGACCGACGACGGGATTCCCCGCGGACGTGAAGGTGGATCTGCTTCAGCCGTAACCTGCGGGGGAGTTTCCACAGGAACCGCGCAGGGGTCGTAGGCGGTCGTATACGGGGGAGGGGTGGACGCCATGCAGCCACTCGGAGTCGACGAGCCCACCGCCGTGGGCCCCTACCGGCTGCTCGGCCGGCTCGGCTCCGGCGGCATGGGCCGGGTCTACCTGGGGCGCAGCGCCGGCGGCCGTACGGTCGCCGTCAAGATCGTGCATCCGCACTTCGCCCTGGACGAGGAGTTCCGCGCCCGCTTCCGGCGCGAGGTCGAGGCGGCCCGGCGGGTCGGCGGCGCCTGGACGGCACCGGTGCTGGACGCGGACCCGGACGCGTCGGTGCCGTGGGTGGCCACGGCGTACGCGGCGGGACCGTCACTGTCGGCGGCGATCGCGGACGGGGGCCCGCTGCCCGCGCATTCGGTACGGGTGCTGGGGGCGGGGCTGGCCGAGGCGCTGGCGGCCGTGCATGAACTGGGGCTCGTGCACCGGGACGTGAAGCCGTCGAACGTGCTGCTGACCCTGGACGGCCCGCTGCTCATCGACTTCGGGATCGCACGGGCCGTGGACGGTACCGCGTCCCTGACGTCGACGGGTGTCTCCATCGGATCACCCGGCTACATGTCGCCCGAGCAGATCCTCGGGAAGGGGATCACAGGGGCGGCCGACGTCTTCTCGCTCGGTGCGGTGCTGGCGTACGCGGCGACGGGCGAACCGCCCTTCCCGGGGGACTCCTCGGCATCCCTGCTCTACAAGGTCGTGCACGAGGAACCCGAACTCGGTGCGCTGAGCGGGGAGTTGCGGGAACTGGCGGCGGAGTGTCTCGCCAAGTCGCCGGGCACCCGGCCGTCCCCGGGCGAGCTGGCCCGACGGCTGGCCCCGGAGGGCGCGGCACGGCTGGTGGCGGGCGGGTGGCTGCCGGGGGCGCTGGTGGAGCAGGTGAGCCGGAGCGCGGTGCGGTTGCTGAACCTGGAGG
>NZ_JABERD010000025.1 GCF_013044505.1 Streptomyces sp. S3(2020)
AAGGTGCGGTGTGTGTGGGGAGGTCGGTGCATGTCTGCGGCTCGTGGTGTCGGGGGTGTATGTTTTTTTTTTATCAGCTGGAGGACGCCATCCGATGGTCACGGGGGTGTCGTGGGTTCGGATATGTGTATAGGGGACGGGGGTGAGGTGGGGGGTGGTGCGGGTCGTGCCGGTGGTGCGGATGGTGCTCAATTGGGGGGCTTGTGGGCGCCTCCCGCGTCACTCCTTGACGCTTCCGGCGGCGAGGCCGGACTGCCAGTACTTCTGGAGGAACAGGAAGGCGGCGATCAGGGGGATGATCGTGAGCAGGGAGCCCGTGATCACCAGGTTGAAGATGACGTCACCGCCGATGGTCTGCGCCTGGTTGCTCCAGGCGCTCAGGCCCAGGGTCAGCGGGTACCAGTCGGGGTCCTTCAGCATGATCAGCGGAAGGAAGTAGTTGTTCCAGGTGGCGACCGTGGTGAACAGCAGCACGGTCACGATTCCCGGGGCCAGCAGCGGCAGCGCGACCTGGAAGAAGGTCCGCACCTCGCTCGCCCCGTCCATCCGGGCCGCTTCGAGGAGCTCGGTGGGGATCGCCTCGGCGGCGAACACCCACATCAGGTAGAGGCCGAACGGCGAGACCAGCGACGGGATGATCACCGCCCAGGGGGTGTCGGTGAGTCCCATCTTGCTGAACATCAGGAAGGTCGGCACCGCGAGCGCCGTACCCGGCACGGCCACCGCGCCGATCACGACGGCGAAGATCCCGCGCTTGCCGGGGAAGTCGAACTTGGCCAGCGCGTACCCGCCCAGCACCGCGAGCAGCGTCGCACCGCCCGCGCCCAGCACCACGTAGAGCAGGGTGTTCAGCAGCCAGCGGCCGAAGATGCCGTCGTGGTAGGTGAACGTGGTGCGGATGTTGTCCCAGAGGGCGAAGTCGTGCGCGAACCAGAGGCCGTTGGAGTCGCCCAGACCCGCCTGGGTCTTGGTGGCGTTGATGACCAGCCAGATCAGCGGCACCACGGTGTAGAGGACCATCAGGGCCATCAGCACCGTCATCAGCACACTGCGCTTCGGCTTGCCCGGGCTGTGCTTCTTGCGGGGGGTCCGCAGCCTGGGGGCGGTGTTCTTCGCGGGGGGAGCGGTGACAGAGGTGCTCATCGGGTCACGCTCCCTTGCGCATGCCGCGCAGCTGGACGGCGTAGGCGACGATCATCGTGATGACGCCCATGATGATGGCCACCGTCGCGGAGTAGTTGTGCTGCTGGCCGTTGAAGGACAGCGAGTACGTGTAGAAGTTCGGCGTGTAGTCCGTGGTGATGGAGTTCAGCGCCAGCGGACGCAGGATGCTCGGCTCGTTGAAGAGCTGGAAGCTGCCGATGATCGAGAAGATCGTGGCGATGACGATGGCGCCCCGGATCGCGGGCAGCTTGATCGAGCTGATGATCCGCCACTGTCCGGCACCGTCGATCTCCGCCGCCTCGTAGAGCGAGGTGGGGATGACACGCAGCGCGGAGTAGAAGATCAGCATGTTGTAGCCGACGAACTCCCAGGTCACGATGTTGCCGATGGAGGCGAGCACCCAGTCGGGGGAGAGCAGGTCGGGCAGCGAGGTGCCGAACGCCTCGTTGATGTCGCCCACCAGCCCGTACTTGGTGCCGTACATGAAGCCCCACATCAGGGTGGCGACCACGGCGGGCACGGCGTACGGCAGGAAGATCGTGATCCGGAAGAAGCTCTTGCCGTAGAGCCGGCCGCTGTCCAGTGCCAGAGCCACCAGCAGGGCGATGCCCAGCATGATCGGCACCTGGATCGCCAGGAAGAGCCCCACCCGGCCGACGGCCGCCCAGAACTGGTCGTCCTTGAGGGCCTGGGTGTAGTTGTCCAGGCCGACGAACTGGTTGCCGCCGATCAGCTGGTTGCGGAAGAGGCTCAGGTAGATCGAGTACGCGATCGGCGCGAGGAAGACGAGTGCGAACACCGCCACGAACGGGCCGATGAACCCCCACCCCGTCCAGGAGCGTCGGTCCCGTTTCGCCGGAGGCGGTGCCGGGCGCGGCTCGGCGGCGGCCGGCGGTTGCAGCGTTGTCATGATCGTTCCTCGCTCGTCCACTCATGGAACCCGCGCCCCGCACTGGTTTCCCGGTGTGGGGCGGCCGTGATGTTTACGCAAACATCAAGCAGCAAAAAAAGAGACCTGAGCTGTTATGTTTGCGTAAACATCCGATGGCGGCATGTCTACACTCCTCCGATGACGCGGGTCAAGGGTCTCCCAGGAGGATCGTGATCAAAGCGATGCAAGGAGAGGCAGGGGGTAGAAAATGGACGCGACGCACGACACGCCGACGCAGGCGGCCGCACCAGCGGTGACCGGCGGACGGCGCTCGCACGGAACGGTCCGCCCCTCGGTCTCGATGGCCGATGTGGCACGGCTGGCCGGCGTGTCGTCCCAGACCGTCTCGCGCGTGTCGAACGGTTACGCGGGCGTCAACGAGGAGACACGCCGTCAGGTCCTCACCGCCATGCGGGAGTTGGGCTACCGCCCCAACAGCGCCGCCCGCGCCCTGAAGCGCGGCGAGTTCCGCACGCTGGGCGTGATCACCTTCTCCCTCTCCACGACCGGCAACGTCCGCACCCTGGAGGCGATCGCCACCGCCGCGGCGGCCGAGGGGTACGCGGTGACGCTGCTGCCGGTCGCCGTCCCCACCCAGGACGAGGTGCGCGGCGCCTTCTCCCGCCTGGAGGAACTCGCCGTCGACGCGGTGATCGTCATCATGGAGGTGCACCTCCTGGACGCGGCCACCATCAACATGCCGCCCCGCGTCCAGGTGGTCGTCGCCGACTCCGACGCGGGGGAGCGATACACCGTCGTCGACACCGACCAGGTCGGCGGCACCCGCGCGGCCGTCCAGCACCTCCTCGGGCTCGGCCATGACACGGTCTGGCATCTGGCGGGCCCCGAGGGCTCCTACGCCGCACAGCGCCGCACCGACGCCTGGGAGGCGACGCTCACCCAGGCGGGCCGTCGGATACCGCCCCTGGTGCGCGGCGACTGGTCGGCGGAGTCCGGCTACCGGGCGGGCCTGGAGCTGGCCGCGCACGAGGACTGCTCGGCGGTCTTCACGGCCAACGACCAGATGGCCCTGGGCCTGCTGCGCGCCCTGCACGAACGCGGTCGGCGTGTCCCCGAGGACGTCAGCGTCATCGGCTTCGACGACATCGCCGAGGCGTCGTCGTTCCTGCCGCCCCTCACCACCGTCCACCAGGACTTCGCCGAGGTCGGCCGCCTCTGTGTCCAGGCGGTCCTGCGCAAGATGCGCCACGACGACGCGCCCCACGGCACGACCCTGGTGCCGACCCGCCTGATACTCCGCGAGAGCACGGCATCTCCTCCGGCAGCGCGCTGAGCGCTGGGCGGGGAGTGCCGCTCCATGTCTTCGCGGTGCGGATGCCCGCGCGGCGGGGCAGCCGCGCTGTCCCGGCGTCAAGAACTCCCGCGACGCACTCTCAAGGAGGCAGGGCCTTGGGGCGGTGGACAGGCCGGAAGTCCGAGTCCCAGGCGCTCTGGCGCGGGTCGCCGGGCGCGAGGATCATGCGGATACCGGCGGGCACCCATGGGGGCGGCCCATGGGGATCGCGGCTCAGTTGCGGCTGAGCCGGTAGGAGGCGGACATGCCCAGGGACACCCGGGATCTCAACTGGAACTCGCTGCTGCAGTTCGACCAGGAAATGATCATCAGCGGTCTGAGGACTGACGCCGACGCGGCCCGCTTGCGGGAGAACGAGGAAGAACGGGCGCTTTACCTCAAGAAGGCCGAGCAACTCGACATGCTGCCCAGGCTGTGGGAGCTCGGTGTCCGACTCACCGTTGACGAATACACGGACGCCCTACGAGTACGCAGGTGGATCCAGCACGAGCAGCAGATAGCGACCCATGAGCGATGGGTGGCACGCCGCGTGGCAAGGGGCCTGCCCGCCCAGGTCACGCAGTGGAACGCGGACGAGGTCGCGAAGCTCCGTGCGAAAATCCGGTTCTACTGGTCCGCGGATGGCCACCTGCTGTTCGTCATCCTCGGTGACGACGGCGCACTGACCGTCAACTCCGAGTACCTGACGCCCGAGTGGGTCGAACAACTCCGCCGCGCGATGCCGTCTTTCACGGAACTCCTGACCCGCTACGCGGACAACCAGGCGTCAGGCCTCGGGCACGCGGGCCTCGCCCTTGACTCCACCCCGCTCCCTGGCCCCACGCTGCCCGAGCCCGTGCGGCTCTGGTGCGAGCGCATGGAGGAGCAATTGCGCCGCAGAGGGGCGGAACAAGCCCGGACCGGGAGTGGGGCGTGATCTGACCCTGCCCGTATGAGTTCTGGGCCTCTGTATGGCTTGGTTCGTCTCGCCGCCTCCCTCCCGGAGGGGATGGTGTCGTCTCAGACCTCGCCCAGGAGTACGCGGACCGACTCCCACGCCGTCCCCGCGACCGCTCGTGGCGCCTCGGTCGTCGCGCGGTTCCGGGCCCGGTGGGACATGCCCTGGACGATCACCCCGGTGAACTCGGCGACCGCGCGGGCGTCGGTGCGGGCCGGGAGGGCGCCGGCCTCGATGTCGGCCCGGATGTGGTCCTCCAGGCGGTCGATTTCCCCACGGTCCGAGTCGTCGTGGTCCACCGCACGGAAGCCGGACGCACATGGGCCCGGACTCACGTCCCGCACGCGATGAGCGTCCTCGACACCGACCCCCTCGACCGGCATGTCACCGGCCCTGCCGCACTCCTCGTCACCACGCACCGCGGCGGAACCGTCCCCGCCGTCGAAGCCGCCGTCGCCGCACTCGGGGAACGCCTCGACGGTGTCCGCCGCGCCAACACCGGTGGCCCCTGGCCCCCGGCCACCACCACCTTCACCCGCTCTGGCCTGAGCCTCACCCTCAGCGGCAACCGCGGCGTCACCAACCCCCAACTCCTCGCCGCCGCCGAAACCCTGCGCACCGACACCACCGCCGACCCGCTCCTCACCCACGTCCTGCCTCTGGAGCCCGGCGTCCGCCACCTCGACCAGATCATCGGCGACCGCACCCGCGTCATCGACGGCGAACTCGTCATGCGCCTCGTCATCGACCTGGGGAACGTCCCCGCACACCGCGGCGACCGACTGCCGTAGACGGAGAAGTCGACCGGCAAGGTCTCGGTGAAAACCCCTTGGTGGTCCGCGGCGGGTGCTGCTAGCTTCGCGGAGGCCGTGCCGGAGACGAGGAGGTGGTACCCGTGAACGCAGTATCGACATGGGTGCTCCCCTCCGGGGTCGCGGTCGGGCGATAGGTCGTCCGGGAGCGCCGTCCACGCGCATTCCCGAAAGGCACGACCATGCGATTCACTTCCGAGCAGCGTCTCGACGACGGCGCCCTCGAACGCGAATTCACCCTCGGCGAGATCCCCGGCACCCTGTGGACTCCGGAGTCCGCTGCACCGGTCCCGCTGATCCTGATGGCCCACAACAACGGGTTGCCCAAGAGCCAGGCCCGACTGGTGGCCAGGGGCCGGGACACGGTGGCGAACGGCTACGCGGTGGCCACCATCGACGCCGTCGGATGCGGTGACCGGCCCCGCTCCGCCGCCGACGAGCGGGCTCGCGCCGATCTGCGCCGGGCGATGCAGGCAGGCGAGCCGGTCGACGAGATCTTCGAGTCCCTCGTCGGGCCACTGGTCGAGAACGCGGTCCCGGAATGGCGGACCACCCTGGACGCCCTCCTGGCGCTGCCCGAGATCGGCGGCCCGGTCGGGTACTCGGGGTGGATGGCCCTCGGTATCCGGCTGGCGGTGGTCGAACCGCGCATCGCCGCCGCCGGGTTCTTCGCCGGGGGTTTCGTGCCCCGTGCCCAGCGCGAGGAGGCCCGGCTGGTCACCAGTCCGCTACTGGTCCTGTTGCAGTGGGACGACGAGGGAAACCCCCGGCAGCGCGCCCTGGACCTGTTCGACGCCTTCGGCACCAAGGAGAAGACGCTGCACGCCAACATGGGCGGACACACCGGCACACCCTGGTTCGAGGGGGAGGACGCGAACCGGTTCTTCGGCCGGCATCTGAAGTGAGGCCGGGCCGCCCGGCGGGCAGCGGACGGTAGGCGGCAGATGGTCCCAGCCTGAATGCCGCCGTCGAGGACAGGCTCCGGCCCTCCTCGACGGCGGCGATCACGGACGGGCGCTGCCGGCGGTGGACGAAGGCTCCCCGCTCGGGAGCCTCTCGTCGGGCGCCTCGGGGGAGTGCTCTGCCGAGGCGGCGGCCGGCGCCGGTTCCCCGGTCCGCTGCCTCGGCCGTCTCCCGACGCGCCCACCGGCGCCGGTGCCGGAGACCCTGCTCCGGTGGCCCTCGACCCGGGGGTCGTCTGTGACGTCGTAGCGCTTCACATACGCCCCCAGGAACGCCTGGAGGGTGGCGACCGCGGGGATGGAGATCAGGGCGCCGGCGGCTCCGAGGAGGGCGGTGCCGGCGATGACGGAACCGAAGGCGATCGCGGGGTGGATGTCGACGGTCCTGGCGGTCAGTTTGGGTTGCAGGAGGTAGTTCTCGAACTGCTGGTAGACCACGACGAAGACCAGCACCCACAGCGCGTACCAGGGGTCGACCGTGAAGGCTATGAGCATGGGCAGGGCGCCCGCGAGATAGGTGCCGATGGTGGGGATGAACTGCGAGACCAGGCCCACCCACACGGCGAGCACCGGCGCGTAGGGAACGCCCAAGGTCTGGAGCAGGATGTAGTGCGCTATCCCGGAGACGAGCGCCATCAGGCCGCGTGAGTAGATGTAGCCGCCGGTCTTGTCGACGGCGATCTCCCAGGCGCGCAGCACTTCGGCCTGCTTGGCGGGCGGCAGGACGGAGCACAGCGCGCGGCGCAGTCGGGGGCCGTCGGCGGCGAAGTAGAACGCGAACAGGGTGATCGTCAGCAGCTGGAAGAGCCCGCCGAGGACCTGGGCGGACACGTCCAGGACACCGGTGGCGCCGTTCTGGACGTAGTTGCGCAGCCAGTCGGAGCGGAGCAGACCCTCCTGGACGTCCACCCGCCTCAGCTTGGTGTTGAAGTGTGTGTTGATCCAGTTGATGACGGAGTCGAGGTAGGCCGGGAAGTCCTCGACGATCTTGACGACCTGCTCGGCGAGCATGGAGCCGAGCAGCGTGACGAAACCGGCGCTCACGACCACGAGGCCGAGGAAGACCAGGAAGGCGGCCAGTCCTCTGCGCATGCCCCGTGCGGCCATCCGGCTCACCGCGGGCTCGATGGCGAGGGCTAGGAAGAACGCGATCAGGATGTTGATCAGCAGGCCGAGGAGTTGGTGAAAGGCCCAGTCGGCCAGTTGGAACACGGCGACGAGGGCGAGGGCGAGCACCATCGCCCGCGGCAGCCAGCGGGGCATACGGGCAACCGGCGGCCCGGGGACTTGCCCGGGCGGAGGCTGGGGGCTCGGCGCCGTGTCGGATCCGGATGCGTTCGGGGAGTCCTGAGCGGTCTCGTCTGTGCGTGCCACCGGGCAAGTCTCGCCCACGCCGGATCGCGACCCGACGCCGCCCCGGCCCTTCCCGGGATCCCGGTGAAATGCCCCTTCAGAAGCGGCAGTTGCACATCGCCGCGCGCTCGCGAGGCAGGTGGTGCGGCTGGACGGACTGCGGACGGTTCTCCGGGACCCCACGGCGGCGCACCGCATCTACAACGTCCCCGGCACACGCGCCCCCGCGCAGCTCACCGCACTGGACGCAGAGCCGGATCCTCGGCGACGTACCGGCGCAGGTGGGGTAGCAGACCGCGTTCCAGCAGGGCCCGCTGCCAGTCCAGCCGTGCCTGCTCCAGCCGGGCGGCGTGCGCGGAAGGGCCGCGCCCGAGTGCCGTGCTGCCCAGCAGCGCGAGGAGACCGACGAACGCGCTCAGGCCTGCGACGGTCCCGAGGACCCAGCCGGCGGTCACCAGCGCGCCGGGCAGCGTCCCTTGCACATCGGCCAGTTGGAGGACGTAGCCGAGCAGGAGCAGGACCGCGGCGGACGGGCCGGCCACGAGGGGGGTGAGCACGGCGAGAGTGGGCAGCGCTCCGGCCCCGGCGCCGCCCTCGGTCTCCTCCGCGGACGCGTTGAGGAAGAGGCACGTCAGATACGCGTGGTACTCGCGGTGTGCCGCCGTAGTGATCTCGTCGGCGTCCGTGAGCGCCCGGACGCGCAGACGGGCCGCGGCCCCGCCGGTCGGATCGGCCCGCAGGGCGCTGCGGATGTCCGGGGTGCTCAGTGCCAGGTGCAGCACGGCTTCGAAGTCCGCCCGCTCCTCGGGGCGGAGACCGACCGGTTCATTCACGGGGGCTCCTGACGGGTAGAGGGTCTCGGTGCGGTACGGCGGTGTGCCGGGCCCGCTCCGGGAGTGGGCCCGGCCGCGTCAGACGTTGACGCCGAAGTCGGCGGCTATGCCGGCCAGTCCGGAGGCGTAGCCCTGTCCGACGGCGCGGAACTTCCACTCCGGGCCACTGCGGTAGAGCTCGCCGAACACCATGGCCGTTTCCGTCGAGGCGTCCTCGGAGAGGTCGTAGCGGGCGATCTCGGCGCCGCCGGCCTGGTTGACGACCCGGATGAAGGCGTTGCGGACCTGGCCGAAGCTCTGGCCGCGGTTCTCGGCGTCATGGATGGACACCGGGAAGACGATCCGGTCCACCTCGGCGGGCACGGCCGCGAGGTTCACCTTGACGGACTCGTCGTCGCCCTCGCCCTCGCCGGTGAGGTTGTCGCCGGTGTGCTCGACCGAACCGTCCGGGCTCTTCAGGTTGTTGTAGAAGACGAAGTGCTGGTCGGAGCGGACCTTGCCGGATGCGTCCAGGAGCAAGGCCGAGGCGTCGAGGTCGTAGTCGGTGCCCGTCGTGGTCCGCACGTCCCAGCCCAGACCGACCAGCACCGCGGTCAGACCCGGTGCCTCCTTGCTGAGCGAGACGTTGCCGCCCTTGGACAGGGAAACTCCCACGGTGAACTCCTTCGCGATAGGTCAGGTCGAGGCCGTCGCGACCCCGACTTAAAAACTACAACACTGTAGAAAATGGTGGAGGCGGGGCCCGGTCGTGAGTTGATCGGGCGAGAGACGAGGGGGGACGCCGAAGCCTCGTGGGGATGTTCGCCGCTCCCGGGATCGAGCAGGAAGGCGCCGATCGCTTCCCGTGCGCGGTCGGCGCCTGATCGGCGGCAGTCGGCCCGCCCTGGTTCGTCAGCCCTCGTCAGCTCTCATCGCCCGCTTCCTCCTCTTCCTCGTCGCCTTCGAAGAAGTCCCCGACCTCGTCGACGACTTCCGCGGCGACCATGCCCCCGACGACCCCGACCGCGAGCCCGGCCGCGCCCGCGGCGATGGCGGTGCCCATGCCGGGGCCGGAACGGTGGCCCTCGTCGTGTCCGTAGTGCCCGCCGTGCTCGCCGTGGCCGCCCGTGTGCGCGTCCGCGTGACCGTGGGCGGAGTGTGAGCCGTAGGTGGCGCGGTGCTCCACGAGTTGCCGGATCCAGCCGTCGACCAGGGTGTTCCAGTCCAGGTGCCCGATACCGTCGTGGGAGACGCTGAAGCGGGTGAGGGAGTCGTGCCCCTCGGAGCCCTCGGAGCCCTCGGAGCCCTCGGAGCCCTCGGAGCCCTCGGAGAAGAGGCCGCCTCGTTTGTCGGCCTCCAGGACCACCTCCATACCCCCGGGGTGGGAGAGGAAGG
The DNA here is from genome assembly GCF_013044505.1 of Streptomyces sp. S3(2020). Classification (GTDB taxonomy): domain Bacteria; phylum Actinomycetota; class Actinomycetes; order Streptomycetales; family Streptomycetaceae; genus Streptomyces. The sequence goes on from NZ_JABERD010000025.1 coordinate 9,682, forward strand.
TCAGCTCGATCTCGTTGACCTGGTGGGCGTACCGCGGGGCCGGGGTGAGCTCGATCTCCTGGTAGAAGGGCAGTTGCTGGCCGGTGCCGCCGATGCGCCCGTACTCCAGGTCGGCGGACCTGAAGCCGAAGCCGAGCTGCCCGAGAGCCTCCAGAACGGCTTCCTGGGCGGGCAGCGGACCCACCGCGAGCTGGTCGAGGTCACCCTTGTCCTTGGCGCCGGCGACCGACAGCTCGGTGCGCACGCCGAGGACGATGCCCAGGCCCTGCCCGTACAGCTCGGTGACGGGCGTCTCCCACGGCAGTGGCACGCTGAACGGGATGCTGCGCTCCTCGCCCTCGGCGAGCCGGAAGCCACCGCCGACGGTGAACCGCTCGAAGGCGACGACGCCCTCGCTCTCACCCTCTTCGTGCTCGGCCTCGACCCTGGCCACCAGCTCCAGGGTGATGTGCTCGATGTCGAAGTCGGCGCCGCCGCCCCTGAGATGGACCTGGCCGTTCAGCGCGGAGCCGGGGCGGGCGGCGCCGGGCTCCAGGACCGTGTCGACCGTGGGGCCGCCCACGCCGAGCGAGCCGAGCAGTCGTTTGAACACCATCGTGGCGTCCACTCCTTCACGTGCGTGTGTTCCGTGAGAGCGGTGCCGCACGCCGACCCGGAAGGCGTACGGCCTCCGGGAACAACCGGCACGACGAGCCCCGCATTGTCTCTACAAGCACGTAGAAGCATAGGGTCGCCCCGGTCGCTCCACGCCGTATCCCGGCCGCCGTGGCGGGAAAGTCCGAAAAGGGCCGCCGGTCGCGGCTGATCCGCTCCTCGGCCAACGAGGCTGGAAGGGGGGCTTGTTGAGCGATCGCTTTCCGAGGGGTACATCTACACTGATGTAGATTGCCGTGCCGGGTCGATGCACTGTATCGGCCTCCGCCTGTCACCGGGAGAGATGAGACCTGATGTTCGGCTTGAGTGAAATCGCCCTGATCCTCATCGTCATCATCGTGGTCGTCGGCATCAAGAAGCTGCCCGAGCTGACGCGTTCGGCGGGCAAAGCGGCCCGGATCTTCAAGAGCGAGGCCAAGGCGCTGAAGGAGCAGGACGCTTCCGACGCGCAGTCCGGGCCGGGGCGCGTCGTCCAGGACACGACCGCGGAGAAGGAAGACCCTTCCGCGCGACCGTGAACGCGCCCCGAGGACCGGCCGCCGGGCCCGGACCCTCGTTGAGGGCTACGGTCGTTCGGTGGGCCGAGGCGAGGGGGCCCTTGGGCTCGTGGACGGATCCCGCCGCGCGTCCGCTGGATTCGGAGCCGCGGTCTCCGTGGACGCGGACCGCTTCGGCGCGTTCGTCGACGAGCCCCGCAGACCGCTGAGCGCCAGGACCGTCATCGCCGACGCGGCCCCCACCGCCACACCGAAACCGGCGTGCGCACCGCCCGCGTCCACCACCCGCCCCGCGAGTGCGGCGGCGCCCGCGATTCCCGCCGCGCTCGCGGAGTTGCCCCATGTGAACGCCTGGGTGAGGACGGCGGGCGGGACCGCCGACTCGGTGAGAACGGAGGCGAGGATCAGCAGGACCGGCACCGCGAGTCCCGTCAGGGCGAGAGTGGCGCCGACCGCGAGAGGCGCGTCCAGGAAGGTCAGTGGGAGAGCCGCCAGGGCGAGACAAGCGGCGGCCGCGGCCTGGCGGCGCCGGGGCGAGCCACCGTGGCGCCCTGCTCCGTAGGCCCAACCGCCCACCAGGTTGGTGCAGTTGGAGGCGGAGTAGAGCAGCGCCGCCATGTCCGGTGTGCCGCGTCCGACGGCGTACGCGGAGATGGACACCTGCATCGCGCCGAAGAACACCCCGAGCCCCAGGCCGAGTCCGACCTGCCGCAGGAACGCGGCACGCAGCAGGGCGCGTCCGGCGTTGCGGCGTTCGGCGCGGCCGGTGAGCGGCGGCACGGTACGGCGCTGGGCGGCGAGGGCGAGTCCGCCGCCGAGGACGAGTGCGGCGGCGAGCAGCACCCCGGCGCCCGGGTGGCCCGCCGCGCCGAGGACGCCCACCAGGGCCGGGCCGGCCAGATACGACACGCCGTTGGCGAGGGCCTCCAGGGCGAAGGCGGTGGGCAGCGCGGCAGCCCGTTCGCCGGACAGCAACGCGGACCAGCGAGCGGCCGACAGAGCCCCGAGCTGGGGCAGCGTCGCCCCGACCAGCACTCCGGCCACAAGGTCCGGAACGGCGCCGGTGAGCAGCAGTGCCACGGCCCCGGCATGTGCGCCCAGAGCGCAGGGGAGCACCTGTGTCTGCCCGAACCGGTCGACCAGACGCCCGATTTGGGGCCCGGCGACGGCGTCCGCGACAGCGAACCCGCCGGTGACGAGACCGGCGGCGGCATACGACCCGGTGCGTGAGTGCACCAGCCAGACGATCCCGATCCCCGTCATGGCGATACCCACCCGCCCGACAGCGGCGGGCAGGAAGAAGGCCGCGGCACCCGAAGTGCGCAGCAACAAGCGGTAGTTCGTCGAAGCCGAAGGCACGACGCATCCCTTTCGCCGCCCGGCGGGACGCGCCACACGGGGTCGTCGGCGTCCGGAGTGCCGACCCGTGGCTGCGCCTGAAGCCGTCCAATGGCGGCGTGGAGCGGGGACGCGCACCCCACGCCGACTCCGTCACCGGGCAGATGTCATGCGGTAGTTGATGACCTCACCCGAGGATAAGGGAACGGTGGTCTCGGATTTCAAGTCCGGTGAAGCATGCTCAAATGCCCTTCAGCACACGATCGAGCGACGCCCGGCCCACAGGTCCCCAGTTCGGCTTGCCGCCGGGAAGGCCCCGATCTCCGTTCTGTCCCATGAGCATCAGGAAGAGGCTCTTCATGGCGGCCAGCCCACGGGCGCGCCGGATCGCCGCCTCGTCAGCGTGCGCGTACAGGTCGAAGAACCGTGCGGCGGTGCCCGCGGGCAGCAGCACCCATGCGGCGGCGAGGTCCCAGGCCGGGTCGCCGGCGGTCAGGGCGCCGAAGTCGACGATGCCCGAGAGCGTTCCGTCCGAGACGACGACGTTCGCGGGATGAAGGTCGCCGTGCACCCATACCGGCGGTCCTTCCCACTCGGGGGCCGCGACGGCGTCGTCCCAGACGGCCCGGACGTCGCCGGCGATGCCGTCCGGGACGACGGCTTCGAAGAAGTGGTCGAAGCCGTCCGTGCACTTCTTGGGGTGCGCGCCGAAGTCCGAGCTGACCGGGGCGTCGGCGGGCGCCGCCACGTGGAGCGCCCTGAGGAAACCCGCCAGGGTGTCGGCCGCGTGGGTGCCGCGGCTGATCGAGCCGTGGTCCAGCGGCTCACCGGGAACCCACGTCATCACGGTCCAGTGCTTGGGGAAGCGTGCGGACGGTTCGCCGAACCGCACCGGGGTCGGCACCGGGAGCGGCAGGCGCGGGGCCAGCACCGGTAGCCAGCGCCGCTCCTTGAGCTGGAGTTCCGGGGTGGGGTCCATGCGCTGCATCCGCACGGCCAGTTCGTCCCCGAGGCGCCACATCTGGTTGCCCCAGCCGCCCGGCACCTCGCGGATGGCCAGCCCCGCGAGGTCTGGGTGCTGCTCGTGCAGCAGGTCTCGGACCAGGTCCGCGGTGATCTCGATCTCGGTGTCGGTCATGCGAAGTCACAGTACCGAGGCGGCGGGCGGAACGGTTCTCGCCGCCGGAACGTCTCGCTGATCGCCCGCGTCGCTGAAACGGCGACTGGAACGGCGACTGGAACGTCGAGACCTCCTCGTCCCCGGAGCCGTTCCGCGTGCCTACACCTCGATGTGCGAGCCCATGATGACCGTGCGGTCGCGGGGGAGGCCGAAGTACTCGGCGGCGTCGGCCGTGATGTAGGAGGTGGCGATGAACAGCCGCTTGTGCCAGGGAGCCATCGTCGGTGCCTTGCCGCGCCGGAGCTCGATCTTCGACAGGAAGTAGGACGCCTGGTCGAGCCGCAACGGCCCTTCGGCGTCGGCCGGGTCGAGCATGGCCAGGGTGCCGGGTACGTCCGGAGTCTCCATGTAGCCGAAGCGGGCGGTGACATGGACGATCCCGTCGTCGCCGTAGCCGAGGTCGTCCACGACGATCCACCGCTCGGCGGGCACCCGGGGCACGGGCTCGGTGCTGATGGAGAGGATCACGACCTGCTCGTGCCGTACGTGGTTGTGCTCGACGTTCGCCCGCATGGCCAGGGGCGCGGTCTCCTTGTCCCGGTTGAGGAAGACGGCCGTGCCGGGGACCTGGCGCGTGACGGCCTCGCCGCTGCGGAGGTCGTCGACGAACTCGGGCAGCGATCCTTCGGCGCGCGCCCGTTGCTCCGTGACGAGTTCACGGCCGCGCTGCCAGGTTGTCATGAGGGTGAAGGCCGTGAGGCCGATGAGCAGCGGCAGCCATGCGCCGTGCCAGAGCTTGGTCATGTTGGCCGCCACGAACAGCAGGTCGACGAAGAGGAGCAGGCCTCCGCCGAGGGCGAGCAGCCAGGTGGGCGTCGCCCACTTGGCGTGGGCGACGTAGAAGAACAACCACCCGCGCCCTCTCCACCGCCCTGCCGGCCGGCACCAGGACCCTGATCCTCGACGAACCCACCACGGTCGAACGGATCGCCGCCGAGGACACGTCCGACCCCACCGACGCCCACCGCGACAGCCCGCTGACCCCGCGCCACGCGGCGTACGTCATCTACACCTCCGGCTCCACGGGCCGCCCCAAGGGCGTCGTCGTCACCCACGAGACCCTCGGCCACCTCTTCCACAGCCACCGAGAGACGCTCTACACCCCGGCCATCGAGGCGACGGGCCGACGACACCTGCGGGTCGGCCACGCCTGGTCCTTCTTCTTCGACGCCTCCTGGCAGCCCCAGCTGTGGCTGCTGGACGGGCACTGCGTCCACATCGTGTCCGAGGAGACCCGACGCGACCCCGAACTGCTCGCCGCGGCCGTCACCCGGCACCGCTTCGACTTCCTGGAGGTCACCCCGTCGCTCTTCGCCCAGATGGCCGACAGCGGTCTGCTCCAGGGAGAAGACTGCCCGCTCGCCGTCGTCGGCGTCGGCGGCGAGGCCGTACCGGTCGCACTGTGGCGACGGCTGGCCGCCCTGCGCGACACCGAGGTGTTCAACCTGTACGGGCCCACCGAGTCCACCGTCGACGCCCTCGTGGCCAGGGTCCGCGACAGCGAACGCCCGCTCGTGGGACGGCCGGTGGCCGGCACCCGGGCCCATGTGCTGGACGGGCTGCCGCAACCGGTGCCGCCCGGTGTCACCGGCGAGCTGTACCTGGCGGGCGGTGGCCTGGCCCGCGGCCATCTGAGCGCTCCCGGACCGACGGCCGAGCGGTTCGTGGCCGACCCGTTCGGCGCACCCGGCGCACGGCTGTACCGCACCGGCGACCTCGCCCGCCGGACGCTCGACGGCCGCCTGGACTTCCTCGGCCGGGCCGACGACCAGGTCAAGATACGCAGCTTCCGTATCGAACCCGCCGAGATCGAGTCGGCACTCACCGGACACCCGGGCGTCACCGAGGCCGTGGTGACGGTACGTCAGGAAGGTGCGCGGAAGCTGCTCGTGGCCTACGCGGTCCCCGCGCCCGGCCTCGCACCGCACCCCGCGGAGGTGCGCTCCCAGGTCGCCGCCCTGCTCCCGGACCACATGGTCCCCGCGGCCGTCGTGATCCTGGAGAGGCTCCCGCAGCTGGCGAACGGCAAACTGGACCGCGCCGCCCTGCCCGCGCCGGACTTCTCCGCCCTCTCCACCGGACGCCCGCCCGCCACGCCGTCGGAGCAGGCGCTGTGCACGGTCTTCGCCGAGGTTCTCGGGCTGGAACGGATCGGCGTCGACGACGACTTCTTCGCGCTGGGCGGGGACAGCATCGTCGCGATGCAGCTCGTCGGCCGGGCACGCCGGGCCGGGGTACGGATCACCCCGCGGCTGGCCTTCCGCCACCGCACCGTGGCCGCCCTCGCCACGGTCGCCGAAGCGGCGGACACCACCGCACCGCGCCCGCAGGACGACGGCACCGGAACCGTGCCGCTCACCCCGGTGATGCACTGGCTGCGCGAGCTGGGCGGCCCGTTCGTGACCTACCACCAGGCGGCGCTCGTCCGCACCCCCGCGGAGGTGGACCTGCCCGGCCTCACCGCCGTACTCCAGGCCCTGGCCGACCGCCACGACCTGCTGCGGGCCACGCTGGTACGGCCCTCGCGCGACGACACGGAGGACTGGTCCCTGCACGTCCCGCCCGTCGGCGCGGTCGACGCCGCCGGATGGATCGAGCGGGTCGACGTCACCGGCCTGGACGCACAGACCCTGGGCGAGACGGTACGGCAGCACGCGCACACGGCCCGTTCCCTGCTGGACCCGGACGCGGGCGCCATGGTGCGGGCGGTGTGGTTCGACGCCGGCGACGCGCCCGGCAGGCTGCTGCTGATGGCCCATCACCTGGTGGTGGACGGCGTGTCCTGGCGGGTGCTGCTGCCGGACCTGGCGGCGGCCTGGCAGGACGTCCGCACCGGACGCGCCGTGCGACTGGCCCCCGTGGAGACCTCGTCCGCCCGCTGGTCACGCTTGCTGACCAAGCTGGCCCAGGACCCGGCCCGCGAGACGGAACTGCCCCTGTGGACGGCCGTCCTCGACGCCGGCGAACCCTTCCCGCTCGCACGGGAGGCGGACCCGGACCGGGACACCACCGCGACCCAGCCGACCCACCGGAGGCGTCCGGCTTCGTGTCGGCAGCGGGTGCGCCGGAGTCCGAGTCGCCGCCGCAGGCGGTGGCCGCGCCCAGGAGCAACACGGCGGAGGCGAACGCGGAGAGGAGCCGCGCTGCTCTGCGGGAGCGGAACATCGCTGGTCCTTCGGTTCGGTTTCTGTGGAGCCGATGGTGCGGGGGGTGGTGTCACAGCAGGGGGGGCAGGTCTCACACGGGGGAGTCGCGGGTGTCCGACCACGCCCGCCAGAGAGCCGCGTACGGCCCCGCGGCAGCGCGCAGTTCGTCATGCGTCCCGGTCTCGACGATGTGTCCGGCGTCCATGACGACGATGCGGTCGGCGCCGGCGGCCTGGCTGAGACGGTGCGCGACGATCAGTGCGGTACGGCCGTCCACCGCCCGGGCGACCGCCTTCTCCAGGGCGCGCGCTCCGGCGCTGCCCGCCTCCGCGGTGGCCTCGTCGAGGATCACCAGCGGTGGATCGGCGAGGATCAGCCGGGCGAGGGCCAGGGCCTGCGTGCGGTCGCCGCTGAGCCGGTGGCCGCCGTCGCCGACGACCGTGGCGAGGCCGTCGGGCAGCGCCTCGGCCCAGGCCAGGGCATCGACGCGGTCGAGCGCGGCACGCAGTTCGTCGTCGGTGGCGTCGGGCCTGGCCAGACGGAGGTCGTCGGCGAGGGAGCCCGCGAAGACATGGGTCTCCTGGGTGATCAGCGCGACCGTGCGGCGGGCGGCTCCCGGGCTCAGCTCGGTCGGCGGGACACCGCCGACCAGGACGGTGCCGGCGGTGGGCGGCTGGATGCCGGCGACCAGTCTGGCAAGCGTGGTCTTGCCGGCTCCGCTGGCGCCCACCAGGGCCACCCGTTCACCGGGACGGATCGTCAGGTCGATGTCGTGCAGGACGAGATGGCCCGGCCGGTACGCGTGGTCGAGGTCGCGCACGGTGACCTCGACGCGGCCCGTCTCGACGCGGCGGGTCGATTCCGGGGGCGGGGGCTGGTCGGTGACACCGATGAGCCGGGCCAGACCGGCCATGGCCGACTGGGCGTCGTCGAGGAGGACGAGGGCGGCGTTGACGGGGGTGAACAGGCTGTGGAAGTACAGGGCGGCCGCGGTCGCCGTGCCGATGGACGCCGAGCCCTGGCGCACCAGCCAGTAGCCGGTGAACAGTACGGCGGCCAGGCCGATGTACTCGGCGATGTGCAGTCGGCTGTAGAAGCCCAGGACCAGCTGGATGCCGCGCATCGTCAGTGCCACGACGGACCGGGACCGCTCGGTGACCCGCCCGGCGTGCTCCCGCTCCAGGCGGAACGCCCGCACCGTGGAACTGCCCGCGACGGTGTCGAGGAGTTGCTGCTGCTGGGCGCTCGCGGCCGTGCGCTGCTCGGCGTAGAGCGGCACGGCCCGGGCGATGTACCAGCGCGCGGTGGCCGCCTGTACGGGGACCGCCAGCAGCGCGGCGAGCAGGAACCGCCAGTCGAGCAGCGCCATCGCTCCCAGGGTGAGGACGATGGTCAGCAGCGAACGGGCCAGCTCCGGCAGGGCGTTGCGCACCGCCTCGGCGATCAGGGACACGTCCGCGGTGACCCGGGCGGTGAGATCACCGGCGCCGGCCCTCTCGACCCGCTCCAGCGGCAGGCCGAGGGCGCGTTCGACGAACCGCTCGCGCAACCGGGCCAGTGTCGTCTCGCCCAGCCGGGAGATGAGCGACAGACCGAACCCCGAGCTCGCGCCCTGCGTCACGGCCACGGCCACGAGCAGCGCCGCGGTGACGGTGATGGCGTCGACGGACGCGCGGTCGGCCGCCAGGTCCACGATCCGGCCCAGCAGCGGCTGCACCAGCAGCCCGACGGCGGTGGAGGCGACCGTCACCGCGAACGCGGTCAGCGCCAACCGCCTTTGCGGGCGCAGGAGTTCCATGACTCCGGCGCGGGTGCGCGCGGGCGTGGCGACGGGCAGCAGGTCGGGCCCGGACGCGCCGCCGGTCCCCGCCTCGGCCTCGGACCGGGTCATGCGAGCACCGCCGTCCGGTAGGCCGCGTTGTCGTGGACCAGCTGCTCGTGGGTACCCGTCGCGGTGACCTGGCCGCCGTCGAGGACGACGACGCGGTCCGTCACGGCGAGGAGAGCGGGGCTGGTGGTCACCACCACGGTGGTACGTCCCTCGCGTACGTCCCTGACTCCGGCGGCGATCCGTGCCTCGGTGACGGCGTCGACGGCCGTGGCGGGTTCGTGCAGGACGAGGACCGGAGCGTCGACGGCCAGCGCGCGGGCCAGGGCGACACGTTGCCGTTGTCCCCCGGAGAGCGAATGCCCGCGCGCGGTGACGGCCGAGTCGAGGCCGTCGGGCAGGGTACGTACGACCTCGTCCGTGCCGGAGGCGGCGATCGCGGCGGTGACGGGCGCGCCGGTCCGGGAGCGGGCCGCGGCGGCGACGTTGTCGAGGAGCGTGCCTTCGAACAGGTCCGCGTCGTGCTCGGCGACCAGGAGCGCGGCCCGCAGCTCCGCGAGGTCCAGCGCGGCCAGCTCGGTGCCGTCCAGTTCGACGGCTCCGGAGTCGGGGTCGGCGTGGCGGCCGAGGCAGCGCAGCAGGGCTGTCGCGTCGGCCGGGTCGGTGGCGACGACACCGACCGACTCACCGGGCGCGATGTCGAGATCCAGGTCGCGCAGGGACCCGTACGACAGGCCGCGCAGCCGCAGCCGGCCCTCCACCCGGCGCGGCACGGTGCCGGTGGTGGCCGGCTTGTGCGCCACGGCGTGTTCGGCGCCGAGGACTTCGGCGATACGGGCGGCGGACGCGCGTCCCTGGGCCAGCTCGGCGTTGACCCAGGAGAACTCGGAGAGCGGGCCGATGAGGAACAGGGCCAGCGCGACGGAGGTGACCAGCTCGCCGAGGCCGATGTCGCCGCGTGCGGCCAGGCGTCCGCCGACGAGTACGACCAGGGCGAGGAACGAGCCGGTGAGCATGGTCACGACCCCGCTCTGCCAGGCCTCGGCACGGGCCGCGCGCAAGGTGGCGGTCAGCGAGTCCCGGCTCACCCGCCGGTAGCGGGCGACGGCCGCCTGCTCGGCGCCGATGCCCTTGAGGACACGCAGTCCGGCCACGAGGTCCGCCGCGACGCCCGAGGCCCGCGCCGCACGCTCCTGCTCGGTCTCGCTGCGCCGCTCCAGGGGCTTGCTCAGCAGGTGCACCAGCCACAGCAGCAGGGGAGTGCCCAGCAGGACGAGGAGTCCGAGGGGCAGGGACACCCGCAGCAGGACGACCGCGCCGACCGCCAGGCCCGTCGTGGCCGCGACGCCGACGATGAGGGCCATGGTGACGGCGCCGACGCGGCGGGCATCCTCGGTGGCCACATTCGCCAGTTCGCCGGGCAACCGGCCTTCGTCCGCGCCTCCTTCGGGAGCGAGGAGCCGGTCGATCAGTTCGGTTCTGAGGTGGTGCGCGGCGGTCACGGAGGCCCGTTCGCCGGCGCGGGCACCGAAGCGGAAGCTGAAGGACAGCCCGACGTAGACGACGGCCAGGACGCCGAGCCACAGCAGCAGAGCGGCGGCGTCACCGTCCACGACTCCTTGGTCGATGGCCACACCGATGAGCACCGGCACGAGTGCCTCGCCCGTCTGGTGGCCCATGGACAGCACCGCGCCGAGTGCGACGTCACGCCGCTGTCCTCGTACCGCGCGCCACAGGACGTGACGTCCCGGGAGGTCCGCTTCTCTCACGCATCCCTCCGGAGCGGAAATCACAGCAACTGAACACCAGCCGCACAAACTTAGGTAAGGCTAACTACAACTCTTCGGCTCGGCTACCCCTTTGAGGTGGCGAGGGAGTCTCCGGCGCGGTGTCGTCGACCCGGACGAGCCGGTAGCGGTGCTCGAACGCCGAGACGCCCCGTCTGTCGCCGCGCTTGGGCCGGGCGCGCCGCGCCGCGAGGATCAGCGCGTTCAGCGTCGGGTGCTGCCTGCGGAGTCCGTTGAGGGCGTTGAGGGTGACGCCGGCGGCTTCGGCCGCGGGTGCGTGCCGGGCGCCCGCGCGAACCGCCCTGAGCAGGACGCGCAACGCGGCGGGTGTCAGCGGCGCCGGCTTGCCGTTGCCGCCCGGGGTGTGCAGTCGGGCCAGGGTGCTCGCGGCTGCCATGGCCGCCGCGAACGAGGGGTTGTGCGCCTGCCAGTTGCGCAGCAGCCGTTCCGGGACCCCGGCGGCCACGGCGCAGCCGGCCGGACCGAGGCCGAGTGCCGCCGCCCGTACGGCCTCGGCCATGCGGGTCAGCGTCTCCTCGCGCAGAGTCGGGCTGCGGCCCAGGGCCGCGAGGAGATCGGCGTCGAGGTCGTCCTGCGCGACGAGCCGCTCAAGGACGCCATCGGTCCATGCCGCCGACTCGCGGGCAGGGTCGACTCCTTCATCCATCGGCACCCCCAATTAGGTTAGCCTTACCTAATCATGTGTGTGTTCTAGGTGCCAGCTGTTTGCCCGTGCGGGCCGCGCACGCCTCATCGGCGGCTGCGCATGAGGAGATGGAGGAAGTACGGCGTACCGATCACGGCCGTCATCAGGCCGGCGCCGAGCTGGGCGGGTGCGATCGCGGTCCGGCCCAACAGGTCCGCCGTACAGACGAGAACGGCCCCGAGAAGGACAGCGACCGGGACCACCCGGGCATGCTGTCGGCCCACCAGGGCGCGCGCCGCGTGGGGCGCCACCAGCCCCACGAAGCCGATCGTGCCCGCGGCCGCCACGGCGGTCCCGCTGAGCAGCACGCTCAGCGCGAGGAAGCCCAGCCGGGCGCGGGACAGACCGAGGCCCAGGAGTCTGGGGGTGTCCTCGTCGAGCGATGTCAGGTCGAGTTCGGTGCGCCGCGCCACCGCGACCAGCACACCCAGCGCGAGCACGACGGCGAGCGGAACCACGTCCGGCAGGGTGCGCCCGTAGGTGGACCCCGACAGCCAGGTCAGCGCCTTCGTCGCGTTGAACGGATCGGTCAGCACGATGAGCAGGCTGATCAGCGCGGCGGTCCCGGTGGCGACACCGAACCCGACGAGGACCAGCCGGTTCTGCCGGAACCCGCCGCGCGCGGCGAGCCCGAACACGACGACGGAACTGACGGCGGCGCCCGCGAACGCGGCACCGGCCAGACTCCACGATCCGGCGTCCGACGTCGTCGTGACGAGGAGTACGGCACCGAGCGCGGCCCCGCCGGAGACGCCCAGGATGCCGGGCTCGGCCAGCGGATTGCGGGTCACGGCCTGGACCAGCGTGCCGGCCAGCGCGAGCGCCGCACCGGCGAGGAGCGCCGCGAGGACCCGGGGCACCCGGGTGTCCAGCACGAAGCCGACGGTCCGACCCGCCCTGCCCTGGGCCCAGTTGACCACGTCCCCCAGCAGCAACTTGCTGTCACCCAGGAGTACGGCGGCGATCGTCACGCCGACGAGCACGGCCACCAGCACGGCCGTGGTGGTCAGGAAGACAGCCCTGCTCCGGATACGCAGCTTGTCGGACGCGGCGGCTCCCGCACCGTCCCGCACCCGCGTCGCCATCACGATCAGGAACACCGCGCCGACCAGACTGGTGGCCACCCCGGTCGGTACGGCGACCGCGACGTCCGCGGGCACGAAGGCCCGCAGGAGCACGTCCGAGCCGAGGACCAGCACGGCACCCACGAGCCCCGCGACGGGAAGCGCCGCCCGGGTCCGCGTGAACGGGCGGATCCTGCGCGCCAGAGGACGGACGAGGGCGGGCGCGCACAGGCCGACGAAGCCGATCGGCCCGGCCAGGGTGACGGCGGCCGCGGAGAGCAGCGCCGCGAGGACGACCGCGGTGAGCCGGGTGGCGCGGACCGGGACCCCCAGACCGCGGGCCGCGTCGTCGCCCAGGGACAGGGCGTCGATACGGCGGGCCAGCAGGAGCAGCCCGGCCAGTCCCGCGAGACCGACGGGCGCCATCTGGAGCACGCCGTCGAAACCGTTCTGGGCGATGCTGCCCTGGTTCCACTGGTAGAGGCCCTCGGTCTCCTGCGGGAACAGCAGGAGCAGCCCCTCGGTGATGGCGGTGAGCCCGAGGGCGAGGGCACTGCCGGCCAGGACGAGCCGGACGGTGCCCGCCCCCAGACCCGACAGACCGAGCACGACGGCCGCCGCCGCGAGACCACCGACGAACGCGACACCGGAGGAGGCGAGCAGCGGCAGCGAGACACCGGTGACCGCGGCCAGACCGAGCGCCAGATAGGAGCCGGCGTTCACCGCGAGGGTGTCCGGCGAGGCCAGCACATTGCGGCTGACCGCCTGGAGGGCGGCGCCCGCCACGCCGAGGACGGCCCCGACGAGCAGCCCCGCGGCCGCCCTCGGTAGCCGGGAGGCGATGACGACGGACGCGTCCGCCGGATCGGCCCGGCCGATGAGCGCCTTCCACACCTCCCCGGCGCCGACGGCGGCCGTGCCCTGCGTGATGTCGACGACCGCGAGGGCCGCGACCAGCAGGGCCAGCGCGGCCGTCACCGCGGCCGCGCCCGTCCGGGACGTGGCCGTCGACGGACGGGTGGCGGGAGTTGTCGCGGTGACGGCCACGGTGCTACTTCGTCAGCTCGCCGACGAGGGCGTCGATGTAGGCCTCCATCGACTTCTGGCCGCCGAACATCCAGATGCCGTCGGGCAGCCGGTGGACATTGCCCTTCTTCACGAACGGCAGGGTGGTCCACACCTTGTCCTCGGACAGGGAGCCGCCCTCGGTGAACGGCGTGCTGCTCTTGTCCCCGTCGTTGGCGATGAAGGCGAACCGCACGTCGTCGCCCAGCTTGGTGAGGCCCTCGACGTCGGTGGTGCCGAGCCCGTAGTCCTTGTCGCCCTCGACGGTCCAGGCGTTCTTCAGACCGAGTCGCTCGTTGACCGCGCCGATGAGCGAGCCGCTGGTGAACGGCCGGACCGAGACCTGGTTGGAGATGTCGTAGCCGTCGGCGAAGGCGACCTCCGCACCGCCGAGACCGGCGTCCGCGAGGGCCTTCTTGCCCTCGGCGACCTTCGCGTCGAACTCCTTCTTCAGCTCGTCGGCCCGGTCGGTGGTGCCCGTGGCCTTGGCGATGAGGGCGAGGTTCTCGGTCATCTGCTTGACCGGGTCGGCGGCGTTGGCGGAACGCACCTCCAGCACCGGCGCGACCTTGCGCAGCTGCTTCACGGCGGCCGGCGGCAGGTCGGTGCTGGCGACGATGAGGTCCGGCGCCAGGGCGGCGACGGTGTCCATGCTGGGCTCGCCGCGGGTGCCGATGTCCTTGGGCTCGTTCTTCAGCGGGACCACGGAGTCCCAGGTCTTGTAGCCCTTGACGTCGGCGACGCCGACCGGGTCCACGCCCAGCGATATCAGCAGCTCGACCTCGTGCCACTCGGTCCCGATGACCTTCTTGGCCGGCCCGTCGAGCTCGACCTTCGTGCCGGAGGCGTCGGTGAGCGTGATCGGCTCGGCGCTCTTGGGCGCCTCGGAGCTGTCGGCGGCGGGCTCCGTCGTGCCGCATGCGGTCAGGGCGAGGGCCGCGACGGTGGCGGCCGCCGCGGTCATCAACAGGCGTCTCATGAGGGTGTACTGAGCCTTTCGCTTCGCGTGTGGTGTCGGCCGACCGCGCGGGTGCGCAGCCGGCCCGTGACGGGGTCGGTGTCGACTTCGACGCGGATGCCGTACGTGTCGGTCAGCCGCCGCGGTGTCAGGACGTCCTCGGGCAGGCCCTCGGCGATGACCCGCCCCTCGTGCAGCAGGACGATCCGGTCGCCGACGGCCGCGGCCTGGTCCAGGTCGTGCAGAACGGCGCCGACGGCGATCCCGTGCTCGTCCGCCAGATCGCGGATGAGGTCGAGAAGCTCGATCTGGTAGCGCAGGTCGAGGTAGGTCGTCGGCTCGTCCAGCAGGAGCACGCCGGTCTCCTGGGCCAGGCAGGAGGCCAGCCATACGCGCTGGAGCTGCCCTCCGGACAGGTGCTCGACGCCTCGCCCTTCGAGTTCCGTGACGCCGGTCATGGCGAGCGCGCGGTCCACCGCCGCCCGGCCGTCCGGATCCGTCCTGCCCCAGCGGCCCCGGTACGGGTAGCGGCCGAACTCGACCACGTCCCGCACGGTCAGCCCACTGGGCGTGGGACGCCCCTGCGTCAACAGGGCGACATGACGCGAGAACTCACGGGAGGTCAGCGCGAGGCCGTCGACATCCGCGTCGATGACGAGCGTGGCGGACCGAGGCCGCTGAAGCCGCGCGAGGGTGCGCAGCAACGTCGACTTCCCGCTCCCGTTCGGTCCCACCAGAACGGTCACTTCGCCGGGCCGCAGCGCCAACGCCGCGCCATGCACGACATCCACGCCCTCGTACGCCACGGTGACATCCGTGGCCGACAGTTCATGACCGCGGGCACGGCCGGCCGCGGAGCTCTCTTCACCGACATTCACACGGCGAAGGTTAGCCTAACCTAACAGCTTCCTGTGAAGGCCTTGTGCTGCCCATACGCAAGCCGAAAACCCGCCAGTCGTCGCGAGCTCCCGAAAAAGGCTTTGAGCGAGTCCGAGCCCCGCTGCTACCTTCGCGCTGGACCGTGAAGTCGTCGTAGGGAGGTGAGCCCCGTGAACACAGTTACCCGTGGGTGCTCCCTCATCCCGTCACGGTCCGGCGGCTGACGTTCGGTGTCGCCAGGAGCGCCTGAGATCGAGGCACTCCTGGAGGGAGACTCCGATGAACACAACACCTTTCACTTCTGGCCTGAGCGACCACGCGGTGACGATCACACGCGTCGCGGACACGCAATGGCACGCACTCGACGACGACCTGGTGGTCGGCCGCGGGCATGCCCAGCACCGTCCGGACGGACGTCTGTTCGTCAGCATCGACGCCTGGCACGACACCGCCTTCGACCGGCTCGCCGAGGCGATGCTGGCGCAACTGCCGACGCCGCTGTACACGGTGGTCGACGAAGCCGACGTCGAGCTGACGGCCGGCTGGCGGCGGGCCGGATTCACGACCCTGCGCCGCGAGTGGGAGTACGTCGTACCGACCGACCCCCAGGTCACAGGGCTCGAAGCACTCCTGCCACCACCGGGCGTGACGATCGTGCCCGCCGGTCAGACGCACGAGGGCCCGCTGCGAGCGGTGGACCGCGCGATCCGTGACGAAGTCGAGGCGACCGCCGGATGGCAGTCGATGCCCGCGGAGGTGATCCCGCGTCCCGTAGGGGACACCATCGTCGACCCGTCGAAGTACGCGGTGGCCGCGGCACCGGACCGCTACCTGGGCCTGATCCGCGTGGTGACGGTGATCCGGCCGCGCATCGGGCTGGTCGCGGTCCGGGCCGGCGAGCAGCGCCGCGGCATCGCACGGGCACTGCTGGCCCACGCCCTGGGGAGGCTGCACGACTCCGGGTTCACCGAGGCGTGGACCGAGGTCCACGAGTCCAACCGAGCGGCCTCCGCGCTGTTCGAGGGCGTCGGCGCCCGGCCGATGAGCAGCAACCTGGAGCTGGTTCGATGACGAAGCACAAGAACGTCATCGAAGTCGAGGGCAAGGTCGTGGAGTGCCTGCGCAGCGCCATGTTCACCGTGGAGCTCGGCAACGGCCACCAGGTGCTCGCGCACATCAGCGGGAAGATCCGCAAGAACTACATCAAGATCATGCTGGAGGACCGAGTACTGGTGGAGCTTCCGCCGTACGACCTGACGCGCGGCCGGATCGTGTTCCGGTACCGGAACTGACGGCGGTCGGCCCCTTCCGCGTCACCTGATCCCGGGGTCCGGTCACAGGGTTTCCGTGACCGGACCCCGCCAGGGTGCGTTCGCCACGGTCGCCGGGGAGGTGAGTCCCAGAGCGCGGTTGTCCTTGCCGTCCCGCAGGTGGTCCAGCCAACGTTCGTACCAGGAAAGGAAGTCCGGGGCCGAGGAGACGTTCGGGGGCCAGAAGCCGTCGGCGTTGCCGATGAGCATGCGGCCGGTGAGGGGACCGGTCACGCCGATGAGGCACAGATCGGTGCAGCCCATCTCGACGATGTGGAGGAACAGGTCTCCTCGCAGCGCGTCCGGGTGGTCCACGTGGTGGAATCCCCGCGGAGTGCCGTCCGGCGGCTGCCGGTCCATGGTGTACAGCCTGCACTCCGCCAGCGGAAGCAGACCGTAGAAAGGGCCGGCACCGCTGCCCCCGAGTTCGACAAGGAACGTGCGGTACGCCGCAGGCAGTTCGATGTGGTGCTCGCCCTCGAAGGCGTCCGCCCGCGCGGAACTGATGCGCGGGCCGACACGAAACGCGTGACGCTCGGCGCCCTCCGAGTGGCTGCGCCCCACCTGGTACGGGACCTTCGCCAGCTTCGAGCGGATACGCGATGTACGGGAGTCCATCGGAGGATCTCTTCTCTCGTCCGGCGCCACGGCGAGAGCGTGGTCCGCCCTCCCCGGTGCCGTCGGCAAAGCCTACGAGATCTTCGCGGGCCGGGTCAGTTCCTGAAGGGCGACCGGCATCTGTGGGCTTTCGAGGGGATGCCAGGACGAAGGAGCCCTCGACGACGGCGGGAGCCGCCGCTCCGAGGGCGTGGGAGCACAGGGCCACGCCTTGGGGTGTGGTACTCAGGTGGCCGGGCCGTGGGTGAAGAGGTCGTTGAGATGGGCCCGGACGGCAGCCCGGAATCCGGGCGCGCGTCGGTCGAGCACAACGGTTCGGCGGCGCCCAGCAGTTCAGCGTCGTAGGCATCGATACCCGGACCCGGCCAGGCCCGCACCTGCCGGACCATCCCGCATCCACCGACCGCCGCCACAGCCCGGCCGAGAGAATGTGCGCGTGGATGTCGATCCAGGCAGGCTGTGTTCGACGCAAGGGTGAGAGAAGGCCATCAACACGAGAGGTGAAGGCCATGCCCAAGGTCCGGGTGCACAACGTGACGATCTCCCTCGACGGCTTCGTCGCCGGCACGAACCAGCGACTGGACGCCCCCTTCGGTGACGGCGTCGGCTGGGGCGACGAGCTGCACAGCTGGTTCGTCTCCGCGTCGGAGGACGCCGCCGCCGGCAAGACCGGAATCGACGTCGACCACTTCGTCCGCGGCGATCAGAACATCGGCGCCACGATCATGGGCCGGAACATGTTCGGGCCGCAGCGCGGGCCGTGGCAGGACGAGTCCTGGAAGGGCTGGTGGGGCGACAATCCGCCCTACCACCACGACGTTTTCGTGCACACCCACCATCTGCGCCCGACGCTGGAGATGGCCGGCGGAACGGCCTTTCACTTCACCGACGAACCGGTGGAGACGGTGCTGCGGCGTGCGTTCGACGCCGCGGACGGCAAAGACGTCCGGATCGGCGGCGGCGCCGCGGTCATCCAGCAGTACCTGCGCGCCAGGCTGATCGACGAGCTCCACCTGGTGATCGCGCCGATGCTCATCGGGCGAGGGGAGCGGCTGCTGGAGAACCTGGGCGAGGGGACCGACGGCTACCGCGTGGCCGAGCTGGTCGGCTCCCCGACCGTCACCCACGCGCTCCTGGTCCGCCGCTGACACCCCCGGCGACGGGCGGCGGCGCCCACTCTGTCCGTTCCCGTGCCGGTGAACCGCCACCGGGTCCGGTCAGGCAGGACGCCGCACCCGGTCGGCGATGTCCTGTGTCAGCTCCAGATGATCGTCCTCGAGATTCCACTTCCCTTCCCGGTAGGCGTGGTTGGTCACCCAGAACACCATCGTCCCGTCGCGGCGGAACTCCGCGACGGTCGCCAGCGACCAGTCGTTGCCCCCGTCGTGCCAAGCGAACCGGTCGTCGTCGGAGCCGACGACGACCCAGCCGTACCCGTAGGAGCCGTCGACCTCGGGTACCCGCACATGCGGGGCGAACAGCTTCAGCTTCGCGGCGGGGGACAGGACGGCATCCCCGGTGAGGGCGCGGTGCCAGCGGAACATGTCCCGGGCGGTGGAGAGCATCCCGCCGTTGCCGCGCAGATTCCAGTACGGCCCGTCAGGAGCCCATGGGTGGTCCATCGGCCGTCCCTGTGCGCGCCCGTGCTCGTCGTACTCGACGGCGACCTGCGCGCGCCTCCAGTCGGGCAGCACATAGCCGGTGCGGGTCATCCCGGCGGGTCGGAACAGGTGCCGGGCGAGGAAGTGTTCGTAGCTCTCCCCGGAGACCTTCTCGATGACCGCGGCGAGCAGGCTGTAGCCGAGGTTCGAGTAGTGGAACTCCTTGCCGGGACCCGATTGCAGGGGGGCCTTCATCGCCTGGGCCAGCATCTGTGCGCGCGTCAGCGGGTCGTAGTCGTCGCCGAGCGACTGGGGCAGGCCCGCCGTGTGGGTGAGGAGCTGGTGCAGGGTGATGGTCCTCTTGTCGTCGGGCACCCGTCCGAGATGCCTACCGATCGGGTCGCTGACCTGGAGCTTGCCGGCCATCTCCAGTTTGAGGATCGCTGCGGCGGTGAACTGTTTCGTGATCGACATGACGTCGTACACGGTGTCGCAGGTCGCGGGGGCCTTTGCCGCACGGTCGGACAGTCCACGCCCCGCACAGTGCGTGAGCCTGTCCCCTCGGGCGGTGGCCACGGTGATGCCGGGCCCCTCGGGGAGCGCCCCGTCGAGGAAGCGTTCGACGGCCGGGTCGATGGGGTCCCGTACCGAGGCCGCCTGTTTCCCGTCGCCGGTCCCCGTTCCGGCCACGGTGTGGACATCCGAGCACCCGACGAGTGCGAGCGCGAGCAACAGCGCGAGGGAACCGAGGCGGGCCACGCGTACCTCCAAGACAAAGACAAAGACAAAGACAACGAGAACGACGACGACAGATGTGAGGCCGAGGCTGACCGCCGCTCCCCGAACCCTTCAACACCGGGTCTGTGCGAGCTTGTGCGAGTTCCTGTACGCGCAGGTCAGCGCCGCACACCGAATCGGAGGGACACCCCTGTGACGCCACCGCCCGTGCCGCCCCGCACCGCTGAACAGGCCGCTTTCATGGCCGAGTTGCGCCGTCTCAAGGCCTGGTCGGGCCTCAGCTACCGGGAGTTGGAGCGTGCGGCGGCCGCGGCGGGCGAAGTGCTGCCGTACTCGACGGCCGCGACCATGCTCCGCCGGGACCGCCTGCCCCGCGAGGCCGTTCTCGTCGCCTTCCTCGTCGCCTGCGGACTCGGCGCCGAGGACACCCGGCGGTGGGTGGCCGCCCGCCGCGAACTCGCCATGGGCGCACGGCCTTTGCCCGCCCCGGCCCCGCAGCCGTCCGTGCGGCGACGCCCGCCGCGCCTGCTGCTCGCGGTCGTCGGCGCCGCAGCGGCCCTCTCGTTCCTGGCCGGCGTCGGCGTGACAGCGATCGGCACGTTGACCGTGCAGGAGGAACAGACGGTGGAGGACATGCACCGGCCCTGAAGCCCCACGTGCGATGGGCGCCCCGAGGTACCGGGTGGCCTTCCGGCCAACTTCAGCCGGCCGGCCGCCGTACCGCCTGTGACGGATGGACAGCCGGCGGTCTTCTGTGCGCAAGCTTCCGCCCGCAGGATCTGCATGTCCATGGCACTCTCGACGGTAAGGAAGCGCCTGTGAGAACGACGCACCGCACCGCACGAAGAGCGGCGGCCACCGCCGTGCTGGCCACCCTCCTCGCCACGTCCCCCGTCACCGCGGCGGACCTGCCGACGGTGACCGCCACGAGCGAGACCGCCGCACTCTACGACGACGCGGCCGGCGGCAACTCCGACGCCGACGACCCCGCGATCTGGCGCGACCCCGCGCACCCCGGACGCAGCCTCGTCGTGGCCACCGCCAAGGAAGGCGGCCTACGGGTCTACGACCTGGACGCCCGCCTCGTGCAGTCCCTGAAGGCCCCGAAGCTGCCCGCCGAGGACGACGCCCCGGGGCGCTTCAACAACGTCGACCTAGTCTCCGGTCTGCGCACCTCGACCGGGCGGGCCGACGTGGCGGTCGTGAGCGACCGCGGCAACGACCGCCTGCGGATCTACCGCATCGCACCCTCCCGCCCCGGCGGCCCCCTCACCGACATCACCGACCCGGCGGCAGCGCCCGTCTTCTCCACCGACCAGGCCGAGATCAACGAACAGCGCACCGCATACGGCCTGGCCACTTGGAAGGACACGACCACAGGACGGTCGTATGCCCTGGTCAGCCAACGTGAACGCACCCGCCTGGCGCTGCTCGAACTCGTCCCGGCCGCAGCCGGCACGGTGGGCTACCGCAAGGTCCGCACCCTCGACCTCCCGTCCTCCTTCCGGCTGCCGAACGGCACCTCCTGGACCCCCTGCCTGGAACCCGGCGAACTTCCGCAGGTCGAGGGCATGGTCGTCGACCCGGCCACCGGCACGCTCTACGCCGGCCAGGAGGACGTGGGCATCTGGCGGCTGCGCGCGGACCTCACCGGCAGGCCCGTCCTGGTGGACAGGGTCAAGGAGTACGGCGTGCCGGGGACGTACGACGAGGAGAGCGAGGAGTGCGCGCCGGGTGCCGACCCCGGATACGGCGGCACCCGCCTGTCGGCCGACGTCGAAGGCCTGACGCTCTATCAAGAGCGGGACGGGGACGGCTACTTGCTCGCCTCCGGTCAGGGCGACAACACCTTCGCCCTGTACGACCGCGAGGTGAGCGAGGGCAACGAGTACGAGGGCGGCTTCCGGATCGCCGCGGCCTCACCGGACCTCGACAGCGTGGAGGAGTGCGACGGAGCGGCCGTCCTGAACGCCCCGCTGGGCGACCGTTATCCGCGCGGCCTGCTCGTGGTCCAGGACGGCCAGGAGACACCCGAGGTGCCGGACGGCGAGGGCGGCACGCGTACGGCGACCGGCTTCAAGTTCATCGACCTCGGCGCGGTCGTGGACGCCACCGACATGTGATCCTTCCGCGGTGTTCGAGCACATCGGGCTGGCGGGTCCGGCATGGAGAGTGCGTGAAGACTGCCGGAACGTGGCAATGAAGTGCCCCGTCGCTCTGTGTGAGGCTCTGACCAAGCCGGAGATCAGCGACGGGGTGAGAGGGGGACGGCACATGGCCTGGTTCCTCGGACTCGGCATCACGGGGGTAGTGCTGCTCGCCCTGTCGCTGGTCTTCGACGGCGTACTGGACAGCGCTCTCGACGGTTCGCTGGACGGCGTTCTCGACGGGTGGTTGTCGTTGCCGGTCGTCGCCGCGTTCGTGGCGATGACCGGCTTCGGCGGGGCCATCGCCCTGGGCGCGGCGGGCGCCGGTCCCGGGGGCGCCACGATCGTGGGCGCCGCGTGCGGGGCGGGAACGGCCTGGCTGACCTACCGTTTCAGCCGTGTCCTGATGCGTGATCAGACAGCCTCCACCCCGACCGGGAACGACCTCGTGGGTACGTCGGGCAGCGTGGTCACGGCCATCCCGGTGGACGGTTACGGCGAGGTGCTGCTCCGACTCGCCGGTCAGCCGGTCAAGTTCGCCGCCCGCAGCGCGGGTCCGGTGGCGCGGGGCGCCGAGGTGTGGGTGGAGGCGGCGCTGTCCGCCACGTCGGTCGCGGTCCGTCCCGTGGACCGCTGATTCCTCTTCGATTCCCTTTCTTCTTCGATTCCCTTCTCTTCTCTCTTTTCTTCTTTCGTACGTGATTCGGGGGCGTTGTAATGAGTCCTGTCGTCTTTGCCGTGGTGGGAGTGGTCGTACTCCTCGTGTTGCTGGCACTGGTCGTGGTCACCCGCTACAAGGTCGCGGGTCCGAGTGAGGCGTTCATCGTCACCGGCCGGCGGGGCAAGAAGGCTACCGACCCGGACACCGGCCGGGTGTTCACCGACAACAGCGGGCAGAAGGTCGTGGTCGGCGGCGGGGTGTTCGTCGTGCCGTTCGTGCAGCAGAAGTTCACCCTCGACCTGTCCTCCCGGCACATCCCGGTCGCGGTGCGTGCCGCGGTGACCCTGCGCGGGGTGAAGGCCAATCTGGACGGCGTCGCGATCGTCAAGGTCGGTGGCACGGAGGACTCCATCCGGGCCGCCGCACAGCGGTTCCTGATGCAGCAGGACGGCATCGTCGGCTTCACCCAGGAAGTGCTGTCCGGTGCGCTGCGGGCCATCGTGGGGCGGATGTCGGTGGAGGACGTCATCCGTGACCGGGCGGCGTTCGCCGGGCAGGTCGCGGAGGAGGCGGAGGCGAGCCTGTCCGGGCAGGGCCTGGTGCTGGACGCCTTCCAGATCCAGGACATCACCACCGAGGGCTCCTACCTGGAGGATCTGGGCCGGCCGGAGGCCGCCCGCGTCAAGCAGGAGGCGGACATCGCCGAGGCCGTCGCCCGGCGGATCGCCGAACAGGCGCGGTTGAAGGCCGAGGAGGAGATCGCGGTCGCTCAGCGGACCTTCTACCTCAGGCAGGCCGAGATCAAGGCCGAGACCGACGAGGCCGCGGCTCGCGCCGCTGCTGCCGGGCCGCTGGCCGAGGCGGCCCGGGAGCAGGAGATCCTCACCCAGCAGGAGAAGGTCGCCGAGCGGCAGGCCGCGCTGACCGACCGTCAGCTCGACACCCAGGTCCGCAAGCCGGCCGATGCCCAGAGGTACGCCGCCGAACAGGAGGCCGAGGCCAAGCGGGTGGCCCGGGTCAAGCAGGCCGAGGCGGAGAAGGCGGCGGGCATCGCGGCCGCGCAGGCCGAGGCCGAGCGGGCCCGGCTGACGGGCGAGGGCGAGAAGCAGCGCCGTAGCGCGCTGGCCGAGGCGGGGGCCGTCGAGGGTCTGAAGCAGGGTGAGGCGGAGCGGTCGCGGCGTGCGGCGATCGCGGAGGCGGTACGGCTGGAGGGCGAGGCCGACGCGGCGGCCATCGGCGCGAAGGGCGCGGCAGAGGCCGAGGCGATGCACAAGAAGGCCGAAGCGTTCCAGCGGTACGGCGACGCGGCGATCCTCCAGATGCTGGTCGAGGTGCTGCCTGAGGTCGTGGCCAAGGCGTCCGAGCCGCTCAGCGCGGTGCAGAAGATGACGGTCATCTCCACCGACGGCGCCGGCCGCATTCCCCGCGCGGTCGCCGACAATGTCGCCCAGGGCCTTGAACTCCTCGGCTCCACCACGGGCGTCGACCTTGCGGAGCTCCTGAAGGGCGTCACCCAGCGGGCCTCGGCGAAGGCCGGGGAACAGCTCAACGGGAAGGTCGAGATCACCCACTGAATCTCGCCAGGACCCGTTCACCGTGCGCGTGGTGGGCGGGTTCTCGTCCGTTGTCGAGCTCTCGTGAACTCGATGTCGATCTTTGCCTTTTGGCGTGCGCTAAACTCCTGATCCGAGCGCTATCGCTCTGGTGAGCGAATTCTCGCTCAGTCGTGAAGTCATGGTCGGCGGTTGGGCCGCTGACGTGAGCCGGGGGGTGTGACATGGGCCGGGTCGTTCGCGTACGCGTCCACAACTCCGCCCGTGACAGCGTCCCTGATACGGGCGGCAGCGCCGACCCGAGCCACGTCCTCGCAGGCTGACGCTCCCCGCCACCGAAACAGCCGTTCCCGGCTTGCCGTTGACCCAGCGGCAAGGGCGCCTTCGCCCTTCTCCGAGCTGAGCCGCCTCGTCGGCCTTGCGGGCAATCCGCACGGCTGTCACCCCTGCCCTGCCCCGGCACCCGCAACAGGCACAGACGCCGCCACCCAATCCCCTCGACGGAGGAGTGACGCCCGTGCACGACACCACCGCCATGCTCATCGAACTCGGAGCCATCATCCTGGCCCTGGGCCTGCTGGGCCGCCTTGCCGGGAAGGTCGGCTTCTCGCCGATACCCCTGTACCTGCTCGCCGGACTCGCCTTCGGCCACGGCGGCATCCTGCCGTTGCAGGCCAGCGAGGAGTTCGTCGCCACCGGAGCCGAGATAGGTGTCATCCTCCTGTTGCTGCTGCTCGGCCTGGAGTACAGCGCCTCCGAACTCGTCGCCAACCTCAAGACCCAATACCCTTCCGGCGCAGTCGACTTCGCCCTCAACGCCACCCCGGGAGCGGTGATGGCGTTCCTGCTCGGCTGGGGGCCGGTGGCCGCCGTCGCGCTGGCGGGTGTCACCTGGATCTCGTCCTCCGGCGTCATCGCGAAAGTACTGGGGGACCTGCGAAGGCTCGGCAATCGCGAGACCCCGGTCGTCCTGAGCATCCTTGTCCTGGAAGACCTCTCCATGGCCCTCTACCTGCCTGTCCTCACCGCCCTGCTGGCCGGCGTGAGCCTGGCGGGGGGCGCGGTCACCCTGCTGATCGCCCTGGGCACGGTCGGCGCGGTCCTGTATGTCGCCCTGCGCCATGGCCGGTTGGTGAGCCGGGCGGTCTCCTCCGACAGCGCCGAGATGCTTCTGCTGGTCGTCTTCGGCCTGGCCCTGCTCGTCTCCGGGGTCGCCCAGCAGATGCAGGTCTCCGCGGCGGTGGGCGCGTTTCTGGTCGGCATCGCCCTGTCCGGCGAGGTCGCCGAAGGCGCAGGCAGCCTTCTCACCCCGCTGCGGGACCTGTTCGCCGCGGTGTTCTTCGTCTTCTTCGGCCTGCACACGGACCCCGCGGACATCCCGCCGGTCCTCGTTCCGGCACTCGCGCTGGCCGCCGTCACCACCTTGACGAAGATCGCCACCGGCTACTGGGCGGCGCGACGAGCCGGGATATCGGTGAAGGGCCGGTGGCGGGCCGGCGGCACGCTGGTCGCACGCGGTGAGTTCTCCATCGTCATCGCCGGACTGGCCGTCGGCGTCGAACCCGGGATCGGCCCGCTGGCCACCGCCTACGTCCTGATCCTGCTCGTACTCGGACCGCTGGCGGCCCGATGGACCGAACCCCTCGCCCGCCGCCTCACCACCCGCCCCGGGAACGGCGGTTCGCTCGACACGATCGTGCCGGCCGAGCCCGGCGAAGTGGTGCCCGCGAACGGCTGAACGCGGCAGCATGCGGACGACGACACCCGAACCGAACAGGGATGACATGAACAACCAGAGCACAGTGGAGATGTTCCTCGACGGATTCGAGACGATCCTCACGGACGCCACGAGCACCGGGCGCCGCCTGACCCGTGACGAGATCGAGTCCCGCCGGGTCCTGGGCGCACGGGCGGCCCAGGCCGGACTCGGCTGGCGCACCCTCGTACGGGCCCACCTCGTGGCCAGCCGCGCCGGCCGGCCACGAGCGGCCGATCCGGACAGCGTCCTGACCGTCGTCGAACAGGCGGTGGACGCCTTCGCCGACGGATACGAGCACGCACAGCGCCTCGTCATCCGCAAAGAAGAGGCCGCCCGCCGGGAGTTCATCGACGACCTGCTCCACGGCCGCGGCGACCCGGGCCGGCTCGCCGCGCGTTCCGAACGGTTCGGGCTGCGGCTGTCCCGCGCCCACGCGGTGGCCGTGGTCGAAGGTCCGGAGAAGTACGACGAGACCGACCCCGTCCCCCGGCAGGTGGCCGACGAACTGTTCGCACGCTTCGAGAACCGCCGGATCCTGTTCACCACCAAGGACGGCCGCATGGTGTGCATCGCCCCCGCCGACCAGGACGACGTCCTCACCCATTTCGCCAAGCTCGCCTACGCCGCGACCGGCCAGGCCCAAGCCGCCATCGGCCGGCCAAGACCGGGCACGATCGGCATCGGACACAGCTACGAAGAGGCCCTCAACGCGCTGGACGTGGCCCAGCGCATGGGCCTCGACGAGCCGGTGCTGCGCGCCGCCGAGCTGCTGGTCTTCCCCGTCCTGGCCCGGGACCGGCAGGCACTCGTGGACCTGGTACGCAACACCGTGGGACCACTGGAACAGGCACGTGGCGGAGCGCGGCCCCTGCTCGACACGCTCACCGCCTACTTCGACAGCGGCTGCGTGGCCGCGGTCACGGCCCGGCGGTTGTCCCTCAGCGTCCGCGCGCTCACCTACCGGCTGGACCGCATCCACACCCTGACCGGTAGCGACCCGACCGACCCCGGCCACCGCTACACCCTCCAGACCGCGGTGATCGGCGCCCGCCTCCTCGACTGGCCGACCAGACCCCTGCACACGGCCGGCACATCTCCCTAGACGTACGGGAGACACAGGGGACGCGGGCCCGGCAAGCAGGCACAGCGGGACGGGAATCGGCCCGAGGGGAAGTACGGCCGACACTCGGGTGGGAGAATCTGCGCCCAGGGGTCCGTACGGCCGGAGCGGCCGGCGTCCCGCGGGCGCGGGGGAGGACCGGAAGGGGAACCGTCAGCATGATCGAGTGGGTGGCCCTCAGCGCCGGAGTACGACCCGTCCCCAGACCGGTCGCCACCCCGTTGGTGTGGGCCACAGCCTTCGGCGGTGCCCTGGTCTTGGTGACGCTGCACAACACCTTCGTGGGCACGGACCGCCCCGGTCTCGCCCTGGCCGGGCTCTCCGTGCTGGCCGTCGTGCTGGGTCTGTGCGCCCGCTTCACCGCCGCCCCCGGCACGGCGGTGCTGTGCTGGCTGTTCCTCAACGGCTTCGCGATCCCACCCGTGGGCACCCTCACCTGGGCCGCGCCGCGCGACACCTTCTGGCTCGCCAGTCTGTGCGCGGCAGCCCTCGTCGGCACGGTGCTCGCCCGGATCGTCCATGCCCGAGCCGCCTACCGCCGTATCACCATCGGATCGGCGCCCGTCCCGGCAGAGCCCGAGGACTGGCGCGCCGGCGACTGACCTGACGGAGAGGCCGACTTGCCCCGGCCTGTCAGTGCGGACGCCCCGGCGACGGAGGGCCGTCCACGGCGGTCGACGGGTGGACACGAGTGGATGCCAGGAGCGCGGCCGCACCCCGCACGGCGGCGGTGTGCGGGGCGGGTACGGGCCGGACCGGATGGCGCAGCCGCTCGGAGAGGCGGTAGGTGATGTCGGCGCGCAGCGCGCCTCCGCCCGCCAGCAGAACACCTCGCCGGAGGGCGTCGAACGTCTGCGGGGTGTGGTCCTGTTCCAGCATCAGCTTCACCATCTCCGTGACCGCGTCCGCGATCCGCGTGGCCGGGGTCCGAGCGCCCAGGTCACTGGTGCCGAGCACGGTCCGGCGGGCGTCGGTCACGCTGCCGTCGACGAGCAGGACGGCCTCGGTGACATGGGCACCGATGTCCACCACGAGCAGAGGGCGGGTCAGATCGGCACCGTCGGCCGTGGCCACGGCCCGGGCGGAGGGGACGGTCAGCACGGTGTCAGGCCGCAGCGTTCGCAGCGCCGTACGGGCTTCCGCACGGAAGGCGACCCCGCCCAGGACGGGCGTGGTCAGGACGATCAGACGACTGCCGAAGCGGGGCAGGCGGTGTCGGAGCAGCCGGTCGAGCATCCGCGCGGTCGCCGGGGTGTCGACGATGGCGCCGCGCCGGACGGGGTGGACGTCACCGTCGCCGTCGCCGGGGAGGGCCACCGTGGGGACGTCGAGGATCGTGCCGCGCACGGACACCCAGGCGCGGGTGCGGGCGCTGCCGAGGTCGAGGGCGATGCCGGAGCAGGGGCGGTACAACGGCCAGGGCCGGTTCGGGGCGGCCATGCCACTGGGCGGCGGTGTCGTCGTCACGGTCCGGCCTCCCTGACGTGTTGGCAGCGGGCGCAGTAGCGGGCTTGCGGCACGATCGTCAGGAGCGCGTGGTCGATGGGCCCGCGGCACAGATGGCAGGCACCGTAAGTGCCTTGATCCATGCGTGTCAGGGCTGCTTCCACGTCGGCCAGGACCATGCGGGCGGCGTCCGCGAGCTTGACGTGGACCTCACGGTGGGAGGCGGCCTGCCGGTCGAGGCGCGCCTCGGCGCGAGGCACGGTGGCACCGGCGAGCTGCCGGAGCTGCCCCTGGCGGAACAGGCGCTGCTCCAGCAACTGCTCGCGGAGTGCGGCCAGGTCGTCGATCGGCAGGACCGTCTCGCGGTCGCCGGTGATCTGTCGGTTCACCACTTCACCCCTCGGGTCGGGCGGGAGACGAGGCTGTACGGGCGGCGGTCAGGCGGCGTCGCGCAGACAGGGGACGCAGTACCGCGTGTAGGGCAGGATCTCCAGGCGCTCGACCGGTATCGCCGTGGAGCAGCCCCCGCAGATGCCGTAACTGCCGTCCTGGACGCGGGTGAAGGCGGCCTCGATCTCCGCGAGCACCCGCTTGATGGTGTCCCTCTGTGCCGACACCAACGGTTCCGTCGCGTCCGGGCCGGTCTCGTCGACGGCCCGGAGCTGTGTCAGCCGGGTGTTGCGCTCGTGTTCGAGTCGTTGGCGTGCCTCGTGCGGTGTCAGACGTTCGAGCCAGGGTTCGGTGCGGCGGGTGTCGAGTGACATGTCAGGTCCTTCCTGCGACGGGAGGGGTGGCGTACGGAACCGGGCCTGCGGAGGGGCAGGCCCGGTTCCTGGCTGGCCCGGGGGTCACGGGGGTGGGCCATGCCTCCACCGTGGCCGACGCGCCGCCCGAATCCCATCGGGCGCGATACCCATCTCCGGTCGCCCGGGGCGCCGCCACGGGCGGAGAACAGCGGCCGCAGAACAGAGCACGGAAATGGGTATCGGAGCCCATCGACGAACGCGCCGGGCCCGGGCAGGCTGGCCACAAGACGGTCCGGAGCAATGGCTTCGACGCATGCCGGGTACGCGGCGACCGATACGAGAGACCAAGCCGTGTCACGGAGAGGAAGGCGTCATCGCGGTGTCGCTGTTCTGGCGGATCTTCGCTTTCAATGCCGTGGTGCTGGGGGCCGCGACCGCACTGCTGCTGTGGGCTCCGGTGACCGTCTCCGTCCCGGTCCTGCTGACCGAGGCGGTCATCCTGGTGTCCGGCCTGGTGGTCATGCTGATCGCCAACGCGGCCCTGCTGCGGATCGGACTCGGCCCTCTGGACCGGCTCACCAGGATGATGACCACCGTCGACCTGCTGCGCCCGGGGCACCGGCTGCCCGAACACGGCCGAGGGGGGATCCCCGAACTGATCCGCACGTTCAACGCCATGCTGGAGAGGCTGGAACTCGAACGGGCCGCCAGCAGTGCCCGCGCCCTCCTCGCACAGGAGGCCGAACGGCGCCGCATCGCCCAGGAGCTCCACGACGAGGTCGGCCAGAGCATGACGGCCATCCTGCTGGGGCTGAAGCGGGCGGCGGACGAGGCGGACGGGCCCTTGCGCGGTGAGCTGCGGCAGGCCCAGGAGATCACCCGGGCGAGCCTGGACGAGGTCCGCCGCCTGGTGCGCCGACTGCGGCCGGGCGTCCTGGAGGACCTCGGCCTGGTCAGCGCACTCACCTCGCTGACCACGGAGTTCGCCACCCACACCGGGCTACGGGTGGTGCGCCGCTTCGATCCGGGCCTGCCGGTGCTGGACCAGGAGACCGAACTGGTGCTGTACCGCGTCGCCCAGGAGGCCCTGACCAACGCGGCCCGCCATGCCGACGCCGACCGGGTCGAGGTGACCCTGCGCCACACCGACGGAACCGTGGTGCTCGCCGTCACGGACGACGGCAGCGGCACCGGCATGGCACGCGAGGGCGCGGGGATCCGGGGGATGCGTGAGCGCGCCCTGCTCATCGGGGCCGCCCTGGACGTCACCTCCGGGCCGCGGGCCGGTACGCGGGTGCGGCTGAGCACTCCCGTTTCGAGGAAGCAGTCATGACCACGACCGACACACCCGTGATCCGTATCCTCCTCGTCGACGACCACGCCCTGGTGCGGCGCGGCGTACGGCTCATCCTCGACCGGGAGCCCGACCTCCAGGTCGTCGTCGAGGCCGGAGACGGTGCCGAGGCCATCGCCCTGGCCCGCACCCACGAGATCGACCTGGCCGTCCTCGACATCGCCATTCCCCGGATGACCGGCCTCCAGGCCACCCGTGAACTGCTCGCGCTGAAGCCGGACCTGCGCGTGCTGATGCTGACCATGCACGACAACGAGCAGTACTTCTTCCAGTCCTTGAAGGCCGGAGCCAGCGGATACGTACTGAAGTCGGTGGCCGACCGCGACCTGGTCGCCGCCTGCCGGGCCGCCATGCGCGACGAGCCCTTCCTCTACCCGGGCGCGGTGAGCGCCCTCATCCGCACCTACCTCGACCGCGTGCGCCACGGCGACGAACCACCCGAGCAGATCCTCACCCGCCGGGAGGAGGAGGTGCTCAAGCTCGTCGCCGAGGGCTACTCCTCCAAGGAGATCGCCGACATGCTCTTCATCAGCATCAAGACCGTCCACCGGCACCGGGCGAACCTGCTGCACAAACTCGGCATGCGTGACCGCCTGGAACTCACCCGGTACGCCATCCGTTCCGGACTCATCGAACCCTGACGCCGGACAGCCCCGCTCGCGACCAGCCGCCACCGACACGACGGAAGGGACGGCGCATGGCACGCACTGTGCACACCGTCCCTCGCAAGGGCGGCCCGGGACCGGCATCGGCAGCGGTCCTCATCGCTGTCCTGCTTGTCGTTCTCACCGCCTGCCTGTACCCGCTCTCGTACGCCGACCCGAGCCCGCACGGACCGGATCGCGCCGTGGCGGTCTCCGGGGCCGTGCAGGCCGACGGCCCGAGAGCGGACGACGGCCACTCCGCCGTCTGCCCCACCCCGGTCCGTACGTCCCGCGATGTCCCGGTCGACCGGCTGACGGCGCCGCTCACCGCGGTCCTGGCCTCCCACCCGCGGCCCGTGCCCCCGCCATGGTCCGCGTACGGCGACACGCGGGCGCCGCGCCTGCCCTGCCACCTGCACGAGGTGACCCGGCATCAGGACCGGGCCCCACCCGCGCTCCCAGGCACCTGAAGCTCCCTCTTCCTTTCCGTCGACCGCGGCCGGGTTCCCTGGCCGCGGTGTGCCTGCCGGAGGCCCATGTTGACCCGCGCCCTGCGCCTGCGAGGGCTGCTCGCCCTCGCCGCCGTCGCCCTGTCCCTGTTCGTCGCCCTCACCGTCCCCGTCCACCTCGGACTCGATCTACGCGGAGGTACGCAGATCGTCCTGGAAACCCGCCCGACCGCCGACGCCGACGCCGACAGCGAGGCCACCGACCGCACCCTGGAGGTGCTGCGCGGGCGTATCGACGCGCTCGGCGTCGCCGAACCCACGCTCGCGCGCTCCGGCGACAACCGGATCATCGTCGAACTGCCCGGCGTACAGGACCCGGCCACGGCCGCGGACGTACTCGGCCGCACCGCTCAGCTCACCTTCCACCAAGTCCTCGGCACGGCCGACCACACCGACGACAAGGACAAGCCGCTGCCCAAGCGGCAGCGCCAGCAGGTTCTGCCCGACGAGTCCGGCCTCCTCCTGCGCCTCGCGACCGCTTCCCTGACCGGCAAGGACGTCGAAGAGGCCGCCGCCCGGTTCGACCAGCAGGGAGGCGCCGGATGGCAGGTCACCGTCGACTTCAAGGGGGCCGGCCAAGACGGCTGGACCCGCCTGACCGGCCAGGCCGCCTGCCATCCGGCGGGGGACCCGTCCCGCAGGGTCGCCATCGTCCTCGACGACAAGATCATTTCTTCACCGCAGGTGGACCCTTCCGTCCGCTGCGCGTCGGGCATCGGCGGCGGCTCCACACAGATCACCGGATCCTTCGGCGCCGACGAGGCCAAGGAACTGGCTCTGCTCATCAACGGCGGCGCGCTGCCCGTACCCGTCGAGACGGTCGAGCAGCGCACCGTCGGCCCCACCCTGGGCGCACAGGCCATCACCGCCAGCGCCTGGGCCGCCGTCGTCGGCACCGCGCTGACCGCCCTGTTCATCACCGCCGTCTACCGGCTCATGGGAGCCTTGGCCACCGTCGCGCTGGCCTGCTACGGCCTGATCTCCTACGCCGCCCTGGCAGCCCTCGGAGCCACCCTCACCCTCCCGGGCCTCGCGGGGTTCGTACTGGCCATCGGCATGGCCGTCGACGCCAACGTCCTCGTCTTCGAGCGCGCCCGCGAAGAGTACGCCGCCCGCAACCGGCCCAGCCCGCGCTCCTCGCTGACCGCCGGTTTCCGCGGCGCCTTCAGCGCGATCGCCGACTCCAACATCACCACCTTGATCGCCGCGGGCCTGCTGTTCTTCCTCGCTTCCGGCCCCGTACGCGGCTTCGGCGTCACCCTGGGCATCGGCGTCCTCGTCTCCATGTTCAGCGCCTTGGTGATCACCCGTGCCCTCGCCGACCACGCCGCCTCCAGGCCCTGGCTCCGACGCCGCCCCGGCCTGACAGGCATCGCCCACCCCGGAACCGTCCGTGACCGCCTCACCCGCGCCGACCCCCAGCTGATGCGCCGACCCCGGCGGTGGTTGGCCGCCTCCGGCGCACTCCTGGTCCTGGCCGGTTCCGGAATCGCCGTGCGGGGACTGGACTTCGGTATCGAGTTCACCGGAGGCCGCCTCATCGAGTACACCACCGCCACGCCTGTCGACCCGGACCGGGCCCGCGGCGCACTCGCCGACGCGGGGTTCCCCCGCGCCGTCGTCCAGACCTCGGGCGACCACCAGCTCACCGTCCGCACCGACCAGTTGACGAACGCGCAAGCGGCCACCGTCACCGAGACCATCGGCACCCTGACCGACGGCGTCGACACACTCCGCGACGAGACCATCGGCCCCAGCCTCGGCAAAGAACTGCGCCAAGGCGCACTCATCGCTCTCGCCGTCGCCCTCGGCGCCCAACTGCTCTACCTCGCGGCCCGTTTCCGCTGGCTGTTCGGCACCTCCGCGGTCGCCGCCCTCGCCCACGACGTGATCATCCTCACCGGCGTCTTCGCCTGGCTCGGCAAACCCGTCGACGGTGTCTTCCTCGCCGCGCTGCTCACCGTGATCGGCTACTCCGTCAACGACTCCGTCGTCGTCTTCGACCGCGTCAGGGATCTGAGCCGACGTGACCGCGAAGCGCCCTTCGCGGCGGTCGCCAACCGTGCGCTCGTACAGACCCTGCCGCGCACGATCAACACCGGAATGGGCGCCGCCTTCATCCTGACCACCCTGGCCGTCCTCGGCGGCGACTCCCTCACCGACTTCGCCCTCGCCCTGCTCATCGGCCTGGCCGTGGGCACCTACTCCTCGATGTTCACCGCCACACCCCTCGCCATCGAGCTCCACGAACGCACCTGGCGCCGCCCTCGGCCCTACTCGCCCGGCGGAACGCGCACGAAGCCCTCGGTCCACCCGTCCTCGTCGAGCTCGTAGGCGTCGAAGTGGAAGCACTCCGGTTCATCGCGGAAACCCGGCAGCAGCCGAGCCCGACGCACACGCTCCTCAGCCCGTTCACGGGTCGAGTAGATGCCGAGCAGCTTGACGTCGTCACCGTCCGACTCGTCACAGAACACGCCGCTCTCGTCGACGTGCACGGTCGAGCCGTCGGCGCCGGCCTCGTTCTGGTGGCCGACATGCCACAGCGGATACACGATCACGGGCGCGAAGCTATCAGCACTCGAGTTCGACGAGCGGGTTTCACCTTGCGGCACCGGTACCCCCGGGGCCGACCGAAGGCTTCCGCCTGCCGTGATTCTCTTCCGCACGCATGATCGCCCGCCCACTGGGCACGATGTCCTTCACCATCGCGTCGGCGAGGGTGAACGAGCCCGGTGCGGGGGTCGGATTCCGTAGCGGACGCGCAGCACGCGGAGGTGTCATGAATCGTCAGGCCCGGGTTCGCGTCCGTGTCAGCCGCCGGCCCAGCGCGCCACGGAACCTCGAGATCGACCGCCGGACACCTTCGGGGCGCATCCTGCCCTACTGAGCCCAGCGAGCCGCAGGGGACGGGTGGCTCCCGCTGAGGACCTCCCGGACGTTGTCGCCCTTGTACGTCACCGCACAGGCCGCGGCAGCCTGCTCACCGCCGGTTGACCTCCGTTCGACGGCGCACACGCAACCGGCTCCTGGAGGTCGTCGTTTGGGGCCGCCCGCGAGTGAACCAGCCGGAGGGTCGGGCGGTGAGACGTCCGCTTGGCGCGCCCAGAAGCGGTGGTGCTGCTTGCGGGAGTCCTTCTCTCGCCGTAGCCGGTGACAGCCGAGCAGGTGGTCCATGCCCGGCGGGCGGCCGCCGGACAGTGGTCGGCGTAGGTCGTGTCGTACAGGCCGAAGACGCACGCACTGGGCGCCGCGGCGAACGGGCGGTGCGGCGCGCGCTGTTGGGCGTCATGCTCCCAGTGCGCCTCGTCCAGGACGCGCGGCGTCGAGTCGCCCCGGGTGCCGGCGATGCGGCTGCGCCGGTGGTAGAAGAACGCCAACGGGTCGGAGCGCGGCCCGTCGTAGGGGTTCGTGCGGATGTCGAACGGGTCGCTGTCGCTGCCGTCCGTGGGCAGGACGTAGGCCGAGCCCGTGGCCTGGTACGAGGAGAAGCCGGTCACCCTCACCCGGCGGCTGTGCAACTCCTCCGGTTCCACGACTCCGCGCGGCGCGGACACACCCTCCGTCCGGGCCCCGTCGCCGTGCCCGACGGGGCCGAGCGTGTCACCGTCGTCACCACGGCGGGGGGCCGGGCGTCCCGCCCCGCGCTCGGCGGGGCGGGGGCCGGTCACTGGCCTGGCGTGAGGATGTAGGTGTTGAGGGTGTTGACCGTGCTGAGCGGGGTGGGGGAGCCCAGGTCGTAGCGGTCCACCGCCATGTAGGTGGGCTTCTTGCGGGCCGCGGGTGTGCAGAAGTTCTGGGCGCGGTTGAGGAGTTTGCCGTTGTCGGTCGTGGTGGTGGCGGAGATGGTGTAGTCGCGGAAGTGGTTCATGACGAACAGGGGGTGGAAGGCGGACGAGTCGGTGGTCAGCGGTCTGCCGGTGCCCCAGCGGCTGTAGCAGGACCAGTCGGAGTCGCCGATCCCGCCGCCCATGGACCAGTAGTTCTCCACCGTCCACTCGCGCTGGTACATCACTCCGAAGGTGTCCCGGGTGCTCCAGCCGCTCGAGGTGTCGCTCGCGCGCGTGCGGTCGCTGAAGATCAGCAGCTGCTTGCCGCGGGCGGCGAGGTCGGCCATGGTGGGCCAGCCGTTGGTGGCCACGCCCTCCTGGTCGGGCCGGTACAGCACGTCGTACAGTCCGCTGACCGAGGCCAGCGAGGACTTCAGCACGTCGGAGGAGGCGTAGTCCTCCAGGAACACGGTGACGAACTGACCAGGGTTCGCCTTGAGGAAGTCGACCATGCGCTGGAGATCGGTGGCGAGCGGCACGGGACTGCTGACACCGCTGCAACTGTTGTGGCACAGCACGGCCTGGCCCGAGACGGTGTAGTCGTCCAGCATGAAACCGCGTACGCCGTCGCTGAGTTGTCGGCTGATGCCGTAGTTCTGGTTGGGGAACAGGCTGACCGGGAACGAGGCGAAGTTGCCGTCGGCTCCGTTGGCGAAGGCGTTGTGCGAGGTCAGGAAGGTGACCTGGTCCAGGGTGCGGGTGTCCCCTGACGCCGCCGTGGTGGCATAGGCGGTCGGGGTCAGATACCAGCGGGCCAGGTCGCCCGACGAGCCGAGCTGTACGGCGGCGGAGTCCGAGGACGAGGTGGTGAGGTACTGCGAGGTGCCCGGGACGGAGACGGTGTACGTACTGCCCGTGCCCGCGGTGATCGTCCAGGTGGTGCCGTCCGCGCCGCAGGCCGCCGTCACCGCGGAGGTGCCGCTGCGGCCGAGACAGATGCCGGACTCGTCGGTGTTCTGCAGCCGGTAGCCGCCGCTGACCGCGACCGGGGTCCACTGCTGGTGGTCCTCGGTGCCCTTGGGATTGTGCGCGACGACCGTGCCGCCGCTGTCGGCCGCGTTCAGGCCGGTGGCGTAGTTCTGGAGGTACACCGAGGTGGTGGGGACGGCTGCCGCGGCCTGACCAGGAGACAGGACGGGCAGGGTGAGGGCGAGCGCGGCGGTGCCGCACAGGGCGCGCAGGGGGCGCATGTGCACGGTGGTTCCTCTCACTCCGGCACTGCGGATGTTGTGGCAGAGACATGACATACCTGATGAGGCGGGTGTGGTGCCAGGCCTGACACGTGAACTGTTTCGGCGAGCCCGGCTTGTGACGGACCTTCAGGACATGATCAACACACCTACAGTGTGCGCGAGTTGATGTCGATCGGAACCGCGGCCGGTCAGCTCTCCTCCTCGTCGGTGCGCAGGAACGCGGGCCGGGTGTGGTCCCAGCCCGGCACCTTCAGTGAGTTGAGCGCCGAGACGATCCGCTTCTCCTCGTAGGTGAAGTGGGTTTCGATGAGCGCGGCAAGGCTGTCCAGCTCGCGCCGGAACTCGGTGGGGTCCGACTCCCGGTCCAGTGCGCCGACGAGCCTCTCGAGTCGTTGCAAGGAGTCGTCCACCAGCCGGTGGTCGCGCCGCAACTCCGCCAGTACGGGGCTCAGTTCGGGGAACTGTTCGGCGATCTCGGTGAACGCGATGTCGTTCTCGCCGTTGTGGTGCCGGTCCAGCGCCGAGCAGAAGGTCAGGCAGTGGGTCCGCAGGTCGCGGACCCGTGTACCGCCGGCGAGATAGGCGTCGACGTCCTGACGCAGTGCCGCGAGCTCTTCGCGGAGCCAGAGGTGCACTTCGATCAACTGGTTGCCGAAAGCCGTCAGGCGTCCGTGTGATGTGGTCAAGGCTGTTCCGTTGCTTCGACGCCTCCATGCCCTCGACGGTCTCTTCGCCGGATGCACGCGACGCTGATCCAAGGTTCTACCGACGGCGCAAACGATCTGTCAATCGCGTCAACGCGAGACCGGCGCAGGCCAGTTGGTCTCCGACGGAGAGGCTGAAAACCGGCGCTGTCTGTGCTGATATGCCTGAACGTCATGGTCATTTCCGGCCGTTGCTTTGGCATTCCCATGACAAAGCTGTGCACGCGGTGCCACTCTTCTGCGGAAGTTCACCGTTCCTTGACGAAATCCCCACAAGGAACAACCGCACCACCTCCACCCCCCGCCTCCTTCCACCCGCCTGCCGTGCAGCGCTCCGGACCGGCACACCCCGCCGTTCCGTCTCGTCCGCGGCCCCCCACCACGGGTTGGCCGTCGTATCGAAGGAGAACTCGTTGCCCCTGCGACACCGCGCTTTCGTCCGGCGCAGACGTGCCACCGCCCTCGCCCTCACGGCCGTAGGCTCCCTGCTCGCCCTGGCCGCCCCCGGCCTCGCCGCCGCGGCCCCCGCGGACCCGGGCCCCGCGAAGATCACCGCCACCCCCAGGGCCGGCGCCGCCCAGCCTTCCCTGACACCCGCCCGCCGCACCGCCCTGATCGAGAGCGCCCGGTCCGCGGCGGCCGGCACCGCGCAGAAGATCGGCCTCGGCGGCAAGGAGAAGCTCGTCGTCAAGGACGTCATCAAGGACGCCGACGGCACCCTGCACACCCGCTACGACCGCACCTACGCCGGGTTGCCCGTTCTCGGCGGCGACCTGGTCGTCCATGACAAGAGCGGCCGTACGACCGTCACCAAGGCGAACACGGCTCGCCTCCGGGTGCCCTCGCTCAGCCCGAAGGTGACGGCCGCCGGCGCCGCCGCGAAGGCCCTCACCGCCTCGAAGAAGGCCGAGGTGAAGGGCTCCGAGACCGAGCAGGCACCCCGCTTGGTGGTCTGGGCCGGCAGCGGCAGGCCCGTGCTGGCCTGGGAGACCCTCGTCGAGGGCGTCCAGGAGGACGGCACGCCCAGCGAACTCCAGGTCGTCTCCGACGCCACCACCGGCAAGCAGCTCCAGGCCGCCGAGCACGTGCACACCGGCTCCGGCACCGGCCAGTACGCCGGCGAAGTCCCGCTCGGCAGCACCCTGACCGGATCGACGTACCAACTCGTCGACCCTGACCGCGCCGGGCAGCGGACGTACGACCTCAACCAGGGCACCTCGGGCACCGGCACCCTGTTCTCGGACGACAACGATGTCTGGGGCAACGGCCTGCCGTCCAACCGCCAGACCGCCGGCGTCGACGTGGCCTTCGGCGCCGCGGCCACCTGGGACTTCTACAAGGAGAACTACGGCCGCAACGGCATCCGCAACGACGGTGTCGCCGCCTACAGCCGCGCCCACTACGGCAACAACTACGTCAACGCCTTCTGGCAGGACTCCTGCTTCTGCATGACGTACGGCGACGGTTCGGGCAACACACACCCGCTGACCGCGCTCGACGTCGCCGCGCACGAGATGAGCCACGGCGTCACCGCCGCCACCGCGGGCCTGGTCTACTCGGGCGAGTCCGGCGGCCTCAACGAGGCGACCTCCGACATCTTCGCCGCCGCCGTCGAGTTCTACGAGAACCTCCCGGCCGACCCCGGCGACTACCTCGTCGGCGAGAAGATCGACATCAACGGTGACGGTACCCCGCTGCGCTACATGGACAAGCCCTCCAAGGACGGCGACTCCCGCGACTACTGGAGCTCCACCCTGGGCGGCATCGACGTCCACTACTCCTCCGGCCCCGCGAACCACTTCTTCTACCTGCTCTCCGAGGGCAGCGGCGCCAAGACCGTCAACGGAGTCGACTACGACAGCCCGACGTACGACGGCCAGGCCGTCACCGGCATCGGCATCCAGAACGCCGCCGCGATCTGGTACCGCGCGCTGACGACGTACATGACCTCGACGACCAACTACGCCGGCGCCCGCACCGCCACCCTGTCGGCCACCGCCGACCTGTTCGGCGCCTACAGCCCCACCTACCTCGCCGTCGCCGACGCCTGGGCCGCGATAAACGTCGGCAACCGCATCGCCCTCGGCGTCAACCTCGCCCCGACCGCCGACCAGATCAGCGGTGTCAACCAGACCGTCAGCATCCAGCTGGACGCCTACACCACCAACACCGGCGCCTCCCTGACCTACGAGGCCTCCGGACTGCCCGACGGCCTCAGCATCAGCCCGAGCGGCCTGATCACCGGCACGCCCACCACCCTCGGCACCAGCGACGTGACCATCGCCGTCACCGACAGCACGGGGGCCACCGCCTCGGACACCTTCAGCTGGCAGATCGCCTACGTCTACGCCAACGCCACCCGCGTGGACATCCCCGACAACGGGGCCGCCGTCGAGTCCCCGGTGACCATCACCGGCCGCGACGGCAACGCCTCCGCGACCACCACGGTCTACGTCAACATCGTCCACACCTACCGCGGTGACCTCACCGTCGACCTCGTCGGCCCCAACGGCACCGTCTACTCCCTGCTCAACCGCACCGGCGGCTCCGCCGACAACGTCGACCAGACCTTCACGGTCAACGCCTCCGCGCAACCGCTCAACGGCACCTGGAAGCTACGCGTGCAGGACCGGGCGTCCATCGACGTCGGGTACATCGCACGCTGGCAACTGACCCCCTGACACACTCCGCCGGCACCAACGGCACACCGCCGCCCAGTCCCTCGGGACCCGGGCGGCGGTGTCTCCGTGCTCCTCCCGACCCTCGTCCTGTGCGCACACTATGAACAGAATCGAGCGACTCGTGGTGCACCCGGCGCGTGCGTTCCTAACATCGCACCGCTCGGCGCGATGGTGCGCCACTGAGTCTCGGGAGCATCGCTGTGAATCGCTCGGGTCGGACCACGTCTCCCCCTCCTCGCCTCTGGTCCCGCGCACGACGCGGAGTGACGCTGACCGCCGGTCTCGCAGGGATGATCGCCGGGTCGCTCAGCGCCATCGGCCCGGTCCAGGCGGCCAGTGAGCAGCCGCCCGCTCCGATCTCGTGCCCGGTGAACCTGGCGGAGAAGGCCACCTGCTACACCGGCCAGGACGCCGACGGAGCGTTCTACGCGATCGCCGTGCCCAAGCGGTGGAACGGCTCGCTCGTCGTGCACGCGCACGGCGGTCCCGACCTGGGTGAGGCGTCGGACCCCGAGCGAAGCCTCGGCGACCTGGAACGCTGGTCGGTGATGGTGGACCAGGGATATGCCTGGGCGGGCTCGTCCTATCGGCGCGGCGGCTACGGAACCCGTATGGCCGCCGCCGACACGGAGAACGTGCGCCGGCTCTTCGTGGACGAGTTCGGCCGCCCCGGGCGGACCTTCGTACACGGACAGTCCTGGGGCGGGAACGTCGCCGCCAAGACCGTGGAGGTGTACGGCAAGCACGGCTCCTACGACGGTGCCCTGCTCACCAACGGAGTGCTGGGCGGCGGCTCACGCGGCTATGACTACCGCGTCGACCTGCGGGTCGTCTATCAGTACTACTGCCAGAACCTTCCTCGCCCCAGTGAACCCCAGTACCCGTTGTGGCAGGGACTGCGTCCCACTTCGACCCTGACCACGACGGGGTTGCGGGCCCGCTTGCAGGAGTGCACGGGATTCGCGTCGGCACCGCAGGACCGCACCTC
The DNA here is from genome assembly GCF_013044505.1 of Streptomyces sp. S3(2020). Classification (GTDB taxonomy): domain Bacteria; phylum Actinomycetota; class Actinomycetes; order Streptomycetales; family Streptomycetaceae; genus Streptomyces. The sequence continues at coordinate 50,383 of NZ_JABERD010000025.1, forward strand.
CGTGCAGCAACGCAACCTTGACGACATCCTCGCCGTCACCCGTATCCCGGAGCGGACGCTGGAATCACACCTGCGCTTCGCCGTGTTCACGTTCCGCGACATCGTGCACAACCGGCTCGGCGATCGGAATCCCTTCAGCAACGAGGGGGTGCTGTACTCCGGTTCACACGACGACAAGGCATTGAACGAAGGAGTCGCACGCTTCTCCGCCGATCCCACGGCCCGGCGCGACCTGTCCTACGACAGCGACCTCACCGGTCGGGTTCCGATCCCCGTACTCACTCTGCACGCCATCGACGACCCCACCGCCTTCGTCGAACACGAGGCCGCCTACCGGGCGAGCCTCGAAGGCGCCCACCGGGACAAGAACCTCGTGCAGACCTTCACCACGGAGCACGAGCACAGCGAGCTGAGCGACGCCGAGTACGCCAACTCCATTGCCGCACTCGCCGCCTGGGCCCGCACAGGAAAGAGACCCACCGCACGGTCCGTCGCATCCTCGTGTGCCTCCTACGATCACACCTACGGCACAGGATGCTTCTACGACGCCGACTTCCGCCCACTGCCCTACGCCTCCCGCGTTCAGCCCCGACCGGCAGGGCTGTCATGGCCGGCCATGACAGCTCAGCAGGAGAAGCGGTGGAGCAGGATCGACGGTGTCGGCATCGCTCCGTAGGGGTGTGGGACCCGAGTCACGAGGGGTCCGCAGCGGGCTATGCGGCGCCGTCGGTCTCCGCGTCCGTCGACGGCTGCTCAGGGGCGGGGTCCGTCGTGTCGGAGGTGGTGTAGTAGACGGAATTGCCCTGCTTGACGCGCTGGACCGTGCCCTTGGCCACGAGGGCTTCGAGAGTGGTCCGCACCACGGTGGCCTTGATGCCACGGTCAGGGTGGGCCTGGCCCATCGCGCTGGCGATCTCGGCTGTGGAGCGGGGTTCGGTCTGTGCGGTGAGGTGGTCGTGGATCAGGCTGACCAGCGTGGGCTCCGCTGACTTCGCGTCGGCCTTCGGAGCGGCCTTCGCGTCGGCCTTCGGAGCGGCCGACTTCGCGGCCTTGGGAGTGCTGGCCTTCTTGGGCTGGGCGGGCTTACGGGTGGCGGCCTTCTTACGAGGAGCCGGCGCAGGGGAGTGTTCGGGCTCGGCGGTGGGCAGAGTCAGGCCGAGCGCCTGATGCATGTTCACGAGCACCGAGTGGTCATGTTCCAGGGTGGCCAACTGCTGTTGCAGGGCGGCTATTTCCTGGTGGACGCGTTCTTGCTCCTTGAGGTTGTGCTCAAGGTCGCCGGTTACCTGGGCCGTGTACTGAGACGTCAGTTCCGTCGCGGTGGTGGTGTTCTCGGACATGTTGTCGACCTCTCCTTGAACGCTCGGTCCAAGTACCTGTGGCACGGGTTCCTGGGCGGACCGCGTACATGGCGGGCGGACGATGGGCCATGTAGGTGCACAGATGCTTGGTGTGGAGATAGTACGCATCGGCCCGGGTGCGGTCAGGTGGTGTCCGAGAACCAGATGTGGCGGCCCTTGCCGGGCCGCCACCCGCACCGACCGGATTGGTCCGTCAGGTCAGACGCGGTCGGCCGCGATCAGTACGTACTGGAAAGAGCCGTCCCGGTACGACTCGATGAAGGCCTCCTCGATTCCGGTGACCAGTGAGGAGGTGGCCCGCAACTCCCAGTACGGGAGCGTGTCGGGGGTCAGGTCGATCACGGTCTGCGGCACGAGCCGGTTGTCGGCCATGGCCCGCAGGTATTCGCGGCGGGAGTGGATGTTGCACTCGAAGTGGGCGTTGATCTGGGAGACCCACTTCGAGGGCTGGCCGTAGCGGGGATTCCAGCAGCCGGTGATGGTCACGTACCGGCCGCCCACCTTGAGGAAGCGGGAGTGCTCGGCGAACAGGTCGTGCAGGTCGACGTACATGCTCGACTCGTTGTTCCAGGAGGCGGTGACGCTGCCCTTCTCGAAGGGCGTGTCGAGCATGTTGCACACGCGGGAGCGCACGTGGTCCTGGATACGCAGTTCCTGTGCTCGCCCGTTGCCGAAGTCGGCCTGCGCGGAGGACAGGGTGACGCCCTGGACCTTGCAGCCGAAGCGTTGGTGGGCCATGACCATGGATCCGCCGCGTCCGCAGCCCGCGTCGACGAGAGTGTCCTCGGGTGTGATGGCGCCGAGGTGGTCCAGGAGGACCTCGGCCTGGGCGGACTCGAGCCGGTGGAGCTCGGCGATCAGCTTCTTCTCGTATGCGCTGTGCTCCGGGTCGCCGAGCGCCGAGTGGTCGACGGCACCGATGCCGTAGTGGTGGTGGTAGAGCCCGTCCACGTCACCGAGGCGCAGGTTCACCGGCCGTGCCTCGTTGTTCCAGTACCGGGCGATGTCCCCCTGGTAGGGGGTCGCGGGGGCCGGGATCGTCACGGAGACGGTGGGGGTGATTTCTGTGGTCACAGAGGTGTCCGTTCCTTACCAGAAGGCGGGCAGGCTGTAGCGGTAGGTGTTGGTGCGGTGCCAGTCGTGGTTGCCGTCGACCCACGCGGCCACGCCCTTGAGGAAGCGCACCACGCTGGGTAGGGGGCAGTCCGCGGCGAGGTCGGCCGCTGCCGCCTCGAAGGCGCGCATGAGTTCGTTGTGGACCTCGACCGCCTTGAGATAGCCGTCGCGATCCGAGATCTGCTCGCGTTCGGCGATCACCACCGGCAGGTTCAGATGCCGGCCGGGACTGGCGAGTTCCTTGGTGTACGAGTACAGGTCGTTGACGATGGTGGTCGCGTTCCCGGCCAGGGCGATGACCCGCTGCATCTCGGGTCGCGCGTGCAGGTCCGCTGGGAGTTCGTAGCCTCCGATGGTGTCGGTGATGGTGGGGCAGGGGCGGAAGTTGTTGAACTGGCGCATCGCCAGGTACTCCCACACCTCCGGGACGTGATCGGTCTCGGCCCAGGCGGCCTCGGCCAGGTAGCCCAGGTGCAGTCGCGCCATGTCGTGGCGGTAGCGGTCGATCTGCGAGGGCGAGGCCATGCGGACGAAGTGGTCCATCGCGCTGCGGTAGGCGCGCCGCGGGGGGTCCGAGCCGAGCGACTCCTGCCACGCCGGCGCGTACTCAGGTGTGGTGTGCAGAGGGTCGAGCGCGGTGTGAGCCAGGAGGAGGCGCCCGCCGAGGCCGACGGGCGAGCCGCCGTGGTCCTCGCAGTAGCAGTCGTCCACGGCGTTCTCCGCGACCATCAGCCGGGTGGCGATCATCAGGTGATCGACCGTGGGAGCGTCGGGGTGGCAGCCGACCATGTACCGCCCGACGGAGAAGCCGTCGAACTGGCCTTCCCACTCCTCGGGGTAGAGCTGGACCTCGTCCTCGGCCCAGCGCTTGATCCGGCGGCTCACCTCCTCGACACGTACCGGGTCGGGCTCCGGGACCGGGTGGTGGTACAGGCCGGGCACGGCCTGGCCCTCGGCGGGCGGCGCGGGGACCGGGAGCACGGGGACGGCTTCGGGCAGCAGCCGATGCGGCGTGTGCGCCAGGGACAGTGAAGCCGTGCCCAGACCGCTCGGCCCGCCCAGGACCCGCTGGAGAAGCGGGTCGATGGCAGGAGGCGCGGTTGCTTCGGCGGAAGCGACGGGTGGGTGCTGAGTTGGCGGCGACGGTGTGCTCGGCGGATGCGGACCGCCCGCCAGGGACAGCGAGGTTGTGCCCAGGCCGGTCGGTCCGCCGAGGACCCGTTGAAGGGCGGGTTCGGTGGCGGGCACGGGAGGCGTGGCGGGCGGCGTGCCGCTGGTCGGCGGGGGAGCGACCGGTGGATGCGGTGCCGCCGCGAGGCCGAACGCGGCCGCCGCGATCGGCGGATTCGGAAGACCGGGGATCGCCGGTGTGGGGACGTCCGGCACGGTCGTGGTCGGCTTGGACCGCTGCTCAGGGATGGACGGCCCAGGGGGCCCGGGATCGGGCATCTGCTGCTCCTTGCTGCGGTGGGGTGAGGGCTCGTGCGGCGTGGACGGGATGGCGGCCCGTTCCGCGTGGCATGACCTCAGCCGCGCCCGCGGGCGATCTGCACGTTCTCCATCACACCGAGCGCGTCGGGTAGCAGCACCGCGGCGGAGTAGTAGGTGCTGACGAGGTAGGAGATGACCGCCTGCTCGTTGATGCCCATGAAACGTGCGGAGAGTCCGGGCTCCACCTCGTCCGGCAGCCCTGTCTGCCACAGGCCGATGACTCCTTGGTTCTTCTCGCCCGTGCGCATGGCGATGATGGAGCTGGTCTGTTCCTTGCTGATGGGGATCTTGTTGCAGGGCAGGATCGGGACCCCGCGCCAGGCCGGCACGGACTGCCCGCCGAGATCGACGTGGTCCGGGTAGAGACCGCAGGCGTTGAACCCGCGTCCGATCGCGGCGATCGTCCTGGGGTGGGCGAGGAAGAACTTGGTGCCGCGGCGGCGGCAGAGCAGATCGTCCATGTCGTCCGGGGTCGGCGGGCCGGAGTGGGTCTGGATGCGCTGCTTGAAGTCGGCGTTGTGCAGCAGCCCGAACTCACGGTTGTTGACGAGCTCGTGCTCCTGGCGCTCGCGCAACGCCTCGATGGTCAGCCGGAGTTGCTCCTCGGTCTGGTTCATCGGCCCGTTGTAGAGGTCGCCGACCCGGGTGTGGATCCGCAGAATGGTCTGCGCGACGGAGAGTTCGTACTCACGTGGCTTGAGCTCGTAGTCGACGAAGGCGCTCGGCACATCGGCCTCGCCGACATGGCCGGCCGACATGGCGATCTCGGCCTCACCGTGCTTGTTCTGCCGTCGCCGGGTGGCGGAGCCGAAGTCGGTGATGTGGGCTCGAAGACTGGGCGCGGAGTCCCGCACGGCGGCGAAGTCGGCGCGGGAGAGGGTGAGAAGGGTGCCGGACGTCTCGGCGGTGGCCGTGTAGGCGTAGCGGGCGTCGGAGTCCAGGAGCGCGTTCTCGCCGAAGTGGTCGCCGTCCGCGAGCACCGCGACGGCGATCTCTCCGCCGTACTTGCCCTCGGCGCACTGGCTGACACGTCCGTGGGCGATCAGGTGGATCCGGTCCGCCGGGCTGCCGCGCTCGACGATGACCTCGCCGGGAGCGAAGTCGCGCTGTGTACAGCGCTCGGCGAGGGCCGTGAGGGCGTCCAGGTCCTCGAAGTCCCGCAGCAGGGCCAGTTCACCGAGTTCGCGGGGGATCACACGGACCGTGGAGCCCTCCTGCACGAACTCGACGCGTCCGTCGCCGACGGTGTGACGCAGCCGCCGGTTGACCCGGTAGGCGCCGCCGTTGGTCTCGACCCAGGGCAGCATCCGCAGCAACCAGCGGGAGGTGATCTCCTGCATCTGCGGAGCGGACTTCGTGGTGGTGGTGAGGTTGCGGGCGGCGGAGGTGCTCAGGGACTGCTGTGGCACGGCTGGTGCGGCCTGGGTTTCCGGGCTGCTGTCCACGGTCATCGGGGTGGGCTACTCCTTGCGTGGCCGGGCGGCGGCGCACAGGTGTGCGTCGGTGGAGAGACAGGGAGGACTCGCCAACGGGGAGGGAGCACCTCGGTGATCCACCCACCTCCAGGACGGTAAGGGCCGGTTGAGCCGCCTCGCCCGGAGATCCCAGCCGCTTCCTTCGAAGCGGTGACAATCGATCGAATCCGGTTTATCGGACCATTGAGCGGCATTGCGCCACCCTCATCGGACAGCGACGGTCCACACAGGCCGATCACCATGCCCGACGGCGCCTCACACCGATCGCGGTATGCACGATCAAGCCATCAGGGCGCCGTGGGCGTGCTCGACGGCAGATCAACCGGGAGGCTTCGACTCGCGTCACCGCCTCCTTGGAGCCTTCCGTCATCCGGATAGTCTCGACGGCATGACCGACAACTCCCTGCGCTCCGTCAACGTCGAGCGAACCGGCAGCGGCCACTTCACCGCGACGAACGCGCGTGGCGCCACGATCAGCTTCGGTACCGGCTCCGGTACCGATGGGGAAGCCGTGTTCACGCCGGTGGAGCTGCTGCTCGCCGCGCTCGGAGGCTGCACGGCGGTGGACGTCGATGTGGCGACCAGCCGTCACGCCGAGCCGGTCAGGTTCTCTGTCGAGGTGACGGGGAACAAGGTCGGCGACGAGCTCGGTAACCGGATGACGGATCTGGTGGTCACGTTCTCCGTCGACTTCCCGGAAGGCGAGGGGGCGGACCGGGCCCGGACCATTCTTCCCCGGGCCGTCAAGGCCTCCCACGACCGGCTCTGCACGGTGAGCCGCACCGTCGAGATCGGCACCCCCGTCAAGGCGACCGTCGAAGGAGCCTGACTTCTCACCGGGCCATCGGCGGGCCTGGTCTGTACCAGAAACCTGTGCGCGACCTCTTTCGTGGACATGGGGAGCGTGGCATGCTCACCGCTCGACACAGACCTGAACCTCGTTCACATCCATGAAAAATCGCATGGAAGGGCGGACGGACATGGGGAATGCGAGAGCGGGCACCGAGAGCTCCTGGCATGTCATGAACCTGACACGACGAACTCTGCTGGGCGGCGCCGTCGCGGTGGCGGCAGGTGCCGGGACCGTGACAGCCGGCGCCCCGCCACAGCGGCGACCGGCGCGGGCGCAGGCGCCGAAGCGGGCGCGAAGGCCGAAGTGCCCCGCCTGTGGGGCGAGTTCACCCGCACACCCTTCACCCACCCACAGATCCCCTTCATCGGGCGGGCCGGCTACCGTGCCGGAGCGATCCGCCTCCCGCGCCACCGGGTCGTCGCAGACATCCGTGACTTCGGCGCCGTGGCGGACGGCACGACCGACTGCGCACCCGCGATCAACCGTGCCATCGCCGCCGCCGGTCGGGCCGGCGGTGGCACGGTCACCATCCCACCGGGCACCTTCCGCATCGACGACGTGATCCGCATCGGCCACTGCGACGTGGTCCTGCGCGGCGCCGGCAGCGGCCGCACCACGCTCCGCGCGACGAAGAGCCTCACCGAACTCATCGGGGTGTACGGCTCCCGCTACGGCGGCGACAAGTCCTCCTGGTCCTGGGCGGGCGGCCTGATCTGGCTGGCCCCCGAAGCCCGCTGGACCTCCCTCGTCACCGCGATCCGTGCCCGCGCCTGGCCGTTCGAGGGCTGGACGGGAAACCGCCGCGACGAATGGCGCCCGCTCACCGCGCTCGCCCCGGCACGCCAGGGCTCCTGGACGGTGACGGCCACGGACACGTCGTCGCTGCACCCCGGCGCCCTGGTCCTGCTACGGCTGTCCGACGACGCCGACCACACCCTGCTGGAGCACATGTGCGGCGGCGGCCCCGGACCCGAGGGCTATGTCTGGGACGACAAGACCAAACTGACCTCGTACGTCCCCTACGAATGGCCCGTACGCATCACCCGCGTCCACGGCCGCCGGGTCACCCTCGAAAGGCCGCTCCCGCTGGATCTGCGCCCGGAATGGGATCCGCGACTGACCACCCACGTACAGGCGTTGACCGGTGCGGGGGTGGAGGGCCTGACCCTGGAGGCCGTAGAGACTCCGCAGCGGCCGCACCTGCTCGACACCGGCTACAACGGCGTCGTCCTGCAATGCGCGTACGACTGCTGGGTGGATGACGTGACGGTCCGCCACGTCGACAACGGCTTCGGACTCGTGGCTGCCTCCGCCTGCACGCTGCGCCGCACGAGGGTCGCGGGCCGCGGCTCCCACCACCCCTACTTCTGCCGCGAGGGCTCCCACGACAACCTCGTCGAGGACTTCACCATCGAGGAGCGCACCACCCCGGCCCCGGCCGGCACGCAACTGCACGGCATCAACGTCGAGGGGCTGTCGTCGTACAACGTCTGGTCGCGCGGCGAGATGCGGATGGGCACCTTCGACAGCCACCGCGGTCTGCCCTTCGCCAACGTCCGCACCGACATCACCGTCGACAACACCGGCCGGCACGGCGGGGACGCGAGCGCCGGACCGCTGTTCGGCGCCCGCTTCGCCCACTGGAACATCCGCGTCACCAACAGGCGCGCGGGCCTGGTACGGATCGACGGCCTGGCCCCCTGGTCCGCGACCGTCGGCATCGACGAGGTCCAGGAGTTCGACCAGATCGACGTGCCCGACTTCACGGGCGACCTGCACACACGCCTGGAGCTGTACGGCAGCCCGCACGCCGTCCGGCCACCGAACCTCCACGAGGCCCAGCGCCGCCTCGCGTCCACCGACCGGGACGGGGACCGACGATGAACACGCGCTCCCGCCTCTGCCTCCTCCTCGCCCTTCTCGCCGCCTGCACCACTGGCCTCTCGGCCCCGGTGGCCGCTCACGGCACGCCGCGCGTCCCGCACACGGCGGTCCTGGACGGCGCCCGCATGCAGCAGACCAAGCTGCGCCTGGACCGCGGGGACCGGCAACTCCGCCGCACCCTGCTCGCGTTGACCGCCCGCGCCGACCGATGGCTGGACCAGGGCCCGTGGACGGTCGTCGACAAGCCCCGTCCCGCACCCGGCGGCGACGTCCACGACTACCTCAGCCAGGCCCCCTACTGGTGGCCCGGCCGAACCCCCACCACCGACAACCCCTGGGGCTGCCCGTACGTCCAGCGCGACGGCGAGCGCAACCCCGAGGTCGACACCGGCACCGACCGCCAGGACGTCGAGAAGACCTTCGACTCCGCCTACGACCTCTCCCTCGCCTGGTACTACACCGGCGACCGCCGCTACGCCGACAAGGCCGGGCAGGTGCTGCGCACCTGGTTCCTGGCCCCGGCCACCCGGATGAACCCGAACCTGGACCACGCCCAGTTCATCCCCTGCAAGTACGACGGCCGGGCCATCGGCATCATCGACTTCTCCCAGTCCTACACCGCCGTCCTCGACGCGATCGCCCTGCTGGAAACCGGCGCACCGGGCTGGAGCCGAGCCGACCGCACCGCCATGGCGCGCTGGAACGCCGGCTTCCTCGACTGGCTCGCGCACAGCGACTTCGGCGCGCAGGAGGCCGCCGCCACCAACAACCACGGCACCTTCTACGACCTGTTGCTCGCCGGCCTCGCCTACGCGACCGGCGACAAGGGCCTCGCCCGCCGTACCGTGCTGGACGCCCGCGCCCGGCGCATCGCGCCGCAGATCGCCGCCGACGGGAGCCAGCCCCAGGAACTGGCCCGGACCAGGAGCTGGCACTACTCGACGTTCGACCTAGTGGCCTACACCCGCCTCGCCGACATCGGACGGCACGTCGGAGTGGACCTGTGGTCCTACCGCGGCCCCGACGGGCAGAGCCTGTCCCGAGCAGTGGACTACCTGCTCCCCGCGGCGACGGCCGCGGCCCCCTGGCCACATCCCGAGCTGGACTTCCTCCGATACGCGGCCACCGACGTGGTGCACGCGGCCGCCGACGCCGGGGACAGCCGGGCCCGGCGCGCGGTCCCCCTCCTCGAGGAGCCGCCGGGCGGCGACCTGTGGGCGCTGCGACCGGCGGCGGAGCAACTGGACTCGATCGCGGGCCGACTCACGCCTCGGTGATGACCTCCGCCCTCAGTACCGAGTACAAGACCATGTCCCGCCAGGCGCCGCCCCGGAAGCACGCCCCCCGCACGATGCCCTCACGGGTGAAGCCGGCCCACTCCAGGGCCTTCTGCTCAGCGACGTTCACCGCTTCCGTGCTTGCCTCGACACGGTTCACCTGCGTGTGCGCGAACAGGTACTCGACGAGGAGCCGCTGGGCGCGCTTGCCATACCCCTTGTCCCGCTCGGCGGTCAGGAGCGAGATGCCGATGTTCCAACACGGGGACGCGGGCCCCTGCAACACCTGGTGCCACTGCACTTCGCCGAGAAACCGGTCATCGTCGGCATGGGCGATCGCCAGTCGTCCGCCCTGAGCGGTGAGGAAACCCTGCTCCGCCCACTGCTGACGAAGCTGGCCCGGATTGCGGAAACCGAAGAACCCGAGTTCCCCGGCTTCCGCCCGGTCCTCATGGAGACGCTCGAACAGGTCGAGATCCTTCTCGGCCACGGGGCGCAGATGAACGTGCTCAGTCATGACGCTCAGCCTAAGCATCGAGCGCCGGCGCCGGGCGGGCCGGGGACGGAACCCCGTATGGGCGAGCGGATCAGCACAGGCAGGGGTTCGTCTCCCCGCCGAGGCCCAGGACGTCCTCGTCCCGCAGGGCACCGGCGTACGCCTGCACCTCGTCCACGTCGCCGTGCAGGTACTCACCCCAGCCGTCACCGACCGTGCCACGGCCGATCTGGAGGGCGCCGGAGCTGTGCCAGCCGTCGGGCAGGCTCGCGGTCGCGTCGGCGTTGGTGTAGCCGTCGAGGAAGAGCTTGATGGTGTCGGTGCCGTCGTCGTAGACCACGACCAGCCGCTGACCTGGGCCCTCGCCACCGTCCGCACCCGTGATCTGGGAGACGACCCGCTCCGGCGCACCGGCCTCGTCCCGTTCGGGCATCACCAGCTGCCAGCTGTTGGTGGGCGGGTCGTAGCGCACCTTGAAGGCGTCGGTGTGCTCCCCGGCCTGGGAGAGGACCGTCATCGGGTGGGCGGGGGCGGAGTCGGCGAGGCGTACGACGACACCGATGGTGAAGCTGTCGCCGGTGTCCACCACGGGCCCTTCGGCGCTGGCGTATCCGCTCTCACCGTCCAGGGCCAGATGCCCGTCGCCGACCAATGGCGGCGGCACGTAGGTGCAGTCCGGGTCGATGTCCGGGATGCACGAGTCGTCCGAGGCACGGTAGACGGAGGCACCGCCGGCGAGGTGCAGCGGTGTACCGCCCGACTGCTCGGGGCTCGCGCCGTCCGTGGCGCTCGACAGTGACCAGTGGCCGAGCAAGGTCGGCTTGCGCCAGGCATGCTCGCTCACCTCGGTCGGTACGACGACGCGGTCATGGACCTGTACGTCGCTGACGTCGCCGTGCCAGCGGTCGCGGTAGCCGGTGGTTCCGCGTGCCCGTCCGATCTGGAAGGCACCGGCGGCTTCGGCGGGAGTCGCCGCCACCGCGTCTCCCACCTCGTGGCCGTTGACGTACAGGTGGGCCTTGCCGGTCTCGGCGTCGTACAGCCCCAACAGATGGGCCCACTCCCCGGTCTCGGGGGCGCCGCCGGACAACCGCGCTCCTCCGATGGCGAACGACCAGAGGGCGCCGGATTCCTGGGCGTGCAGTCCGAGGGTGAATCCGGGCTGTCCGACCGCGTCCTGGCTGGCGACGGTCATGGTGCGACCGGTCTCGGCGGGCCGGACCCAGGCGCTGACCGCGAAGGTGTCGCGGATGTCGGTGGCGGAGGTGTCCGGGGTGAGGAAGCCGTGGCCGGAGCCGTCGAGGGCGACGGTGGTGGTGGACGCGGTGCCGGTGGGCGCCGGGCCGCCGAAGGTGGCGCCGATACCGGCTCGGGCGGGCGTGCCGGTCTCGGCAGCCGCCGAACGGGACCCCGCCGGGTCGTCCAGCTTCCAGCGGGCGACGGGGGCTCGGCCCGACTTCACGTTGAAGTCGTACTGCGCCTGTGAGCTGCTGCGCCCAGAGCGGTCGATGGCGCGGACCGTCAGGTTCTTGGGACCGGAGGTGAGCGGCAGGTAGGGGATGGTCACGGCCGCGCCGGGCCGCTCGGCTGTGACAGTGCCGTAAGGGCCGCCGAGGAAGCCGTAGGTGTACGACACCACGTCGTCGGAGGGCGAGTCGACGGTGAAGTGGCCGTAGACGCCGACACCGTCCACCCAGAACACCTCATCCGGGGTGGGGTACTCGGGTGAGCTGATCGTCGGCTGCTCGGGGTTCGTGTCGTCGTAGACGAACGAGCAGACCGAGCCGTTGCCGTCATCGCTCCAGGGAGAGGTGGCGTGGCCGTCGTTCGCGCGGACGTGCCAGGAGATGACGGTGTCGGCGGGAAGGTCGCTGGGCATCGTCCAGTACTGGCGCGATCCCGAGGACAGAGTGATCGTGCTGTAGTCGCGGCGTTGGACCGTCCCGTCGGCGTCCGTCCACCAGGCTTCGAACTCGCCCGAGAGCGGGCTGGACTCACTGGGCTGGTTGTCCTCTTCCGGGTCGTACAGCACGGCGCTCAGACGAGGCGGAGTCGGTACGTACACCGTGTCGTCACCCGTCGCGCAGGGCTTGCCGCCCGACTGGAGATCCTCGACGAGGGGCTGGTCGGGCGGCAGGTTGTCCACGGCGTGCGCCGTGCCGGTGAGACCGGCCAGCAGCGCTGCCGCGCAGGCCGCCACCACCATCCCTCTGCGTCTGCCGGTCTTTCTGGACAGCGTCAACTGGCCCTCCCCTGTGAGCGGTTGATGCTCGTGGATCACACGAACTCACAGAAGCTAACAGGCGCCACTGACAGCACGGAAAGGCTTTTCCACCTGTCAGGGCTTGCGGGCGAGGCCTCCGTGTTCAGCGATGACTTCCGGGGCCGGACTTGTCGCTTCGGGGCGCCACTGGGTGACTGGGACGACGCCGGGCTCCAGGAGGTCCAGACCGTCGAAGAGCGACGTGATCTCGTCGACGGTGCGCAGGTTGTACGGGACGGCGCCGCTCTCGTTGTACGCGTCCTGGGCCTGCTCGAAGATCGGGTCGATGCCGCGCGAACCATCGTTGACGGAGAGGTAGCTGCCGGACGGCAGTGCTCCCATCAGCTGGTCGACGATCGAGCGCGCCTGACCGGTGTCGGCGACGTGGCCCAGGATGTTGCTGAGGATGAGCGCCGTTGGCCGACTGAGGTCCAGTGTGTCGGCGGCGGCCGCCAGGATGCGGTCCGGGGCGTGCACGTCGGCATCGATGTAGGAGGTCGCCCCCTGCGGCGTGGAGGAGAGCAGGTCACGGGCGTGCGCCAGGACCAACGGGTCGTTGTCGACGTAGACGATCCGGGAGCCGGAGGCGATTCGCTGGGCGACCTCATGGGTGTTGTCGGCGCTCGGCAGGCCTGTTCCGACGTCGAGGAACTGGCGTATGCCCGCTTCGGCGGCCAGGTACGTGATGTTGCGGCGCAGGAACGCGCGGCTGCCACGGGCGATGGTCACGATGCCGGGGAACACGGCGGTGTACGCGTCACCGGCCTGCTCGTCGACGGGGTAGTGGTCCTTCCCGCCCAGCCAGTAGTTCCAGATACGGGCCGAGTGCGGGACCGAGGTGTCGATCCCCTGAGGCGCCGCCTGCCCGGGCGACGTCGCGTGGTCGTTCATGCGCACCATCCGTCTCTGCCGAAGCAAGAAGTATCAGTCACAACTACCTACCTGCCCGGTCGCCCGTCGAATACGACGATTGGCGGTCAGACAGGAAGGTTCCGGCATGAACGGAACCGGCTCATCGGCCGTATTCTTACGCGATCGAGGTGGGTATCCAGCCAAGTACCTCGGTCTTCATGGGGTTTGTGCACACGGGTCGCACGCGTACCGCGACCCCGGGGGAGTGGGGGCAACCATGGTGGCGGAGAGCCAAACGGTGCGGACAGGCACCGTACGTCCGGTGGACGCGGCGCGCTGGGCGATGTGGACATTCGTCCTCGTCAACGTGGCCGTCATCGAGGCACTGTTCATCAGCGCCGGGTCGGGCAAGAACGATGTGCTGACGGTCGCCAAGTTCTTCGGACTGCACGCGGCCCTGCTGATAATGATGCAACTGCTGCTGGTGGCCCGGCTGCCGTGGCTGGACCGCCGCATCGGCATGGACCGGCTCACGGTGTGGCATCGCTGGGTCGGCTTCACCCTGCTGTGGACCGTCCTGACCCACGCGACGCTCGTGGTTCTCGGCTACGCGACACTCGACGACACTTCCATGGCGAAGACGTTCGTCGCGCTGAGCGGGGTGCCGGCCTCCCTGCTGGGCATGCTCGCCGCGGCCGTCATCGTCGTCATCGCCACGATCTCCGTCCGGATGGTGCGCAGGCGGCTGCCGTACGAGGTCTGGCACGGCCTGCATCTGCTGCTCTACGTGGCTCTGGGCCTGGCGTTCGTGCACCAGTTGCAGGAGACGACCACGTTCACGTCCTCCGCTTTCGCCACGGCCTACTGGTGGTTCCTGTGGCTGTTCGCCTTCGGCGCGCTGCTGACCGGGCGCCTTGTCACGCCGCTGTGGCGCAACGCCTACCACCGCTTCAGCGTGGCGGCCGTGGTGCCGGAGTCGCACGACGTGGTCTCCGTCTACGTCACCGGCCGACACCTCGACAAACTCCCGGCCCGTGCCGGTCAGTTCTGCATCTGGCGGTTCCCCGGCCACAACCACTGGTGGCTCGCCAACCCCTTCTCACTGTCGGCGGCGCCCGACGGACGGGGACTGCGCCTCACCGCGAAGGCCGTGGGCAGCGCCAGCGCCGGTCTGCGCGACCTCCCCGTCGGCAGCCGCGCCTTCGTCGAGGGCCCCTACGGAGCGTTCACCTCGCTGCACCGGACCCGGCCCGGCGCCCTGCTGATCGCCGGCGGCGTGGGGATCACACCGGTGCGGGCCATGCTCGAGGAACAGGTGAGCGGCGACGTCGTCGTGCTGTACCGGGTGCGCACCGAGGCCGACGCTGTCCTGTTGAACGAGGTGCGCCGTCTGTTGGCCGTACGGGGCGGACGCCTTCACCTGCTCACCGGCCGGACCGGTGAGGCCGGCACCCCGCCGTTCGCCCCTAGCAGCCTGCACCAGCTGGTCCCCGACATCACCGCCCGCGACGTCTACGTGTGCGGGCCCCCGGCCATGACGGCCGCCGTCCTGGCCGGCCTGCGAGAGCTGCGCGTCCCGGCGCGACAGGTGCACGCCGAGAGGTTCGGGTTGGCGTGACGGGAGTGGGCCACGGCTCCTGGCGCCCAGTGAGTCGGATCCCGCGGGAAACACCGTCGCTGTCGACTCGGCGGGCGAAGTCCTCGAAGTCCCTGTGCGCGCCGGAGAGGCAGCCGGGACGGAGCAGGTCGAGGGCCTGATCGGTCGGGCGTCAGGCCCTCGTACCGGCAGTCATCGACAAGGGCTTCCAGCGGGCAGGGCAGCTGGTTCGTGCGGGGCCAGTACTGCCGAGCGGATGGACTGTCGGGGCGAACCTTCGCACGCCCCGATCCCCACGAGCACGCGGCGGCGCAGACGGCCGCCGCGTCACCGTCCGCAGGCGGGGTCTACCTCCCGGCCGCGGCGAGCACCACGTCGACCAGGCGCTCCGCGGCGTCCGGGCGGCCGTGCTCGCGGGCCCGTTCCGCCATGGCCGAGCGCTGCTCCGGGTCCGTCAGCAGCGGTGCCACGGCCTTCTGGAGGTGCTGGGCGGACACGTCGTCGATCAGTGCGACGGCGGCTCCGTTGTCCGCCAGGTGGCGTGCGTTGTGGGCCTGTTCGTTGCCGGCCGAGGTGGCGAGCGGGATGAACACGGCCGGTTTGCCCAGCGCGGTGAGCTCGGCGATCGTCCCGGCACCACTGCGGGAGATCACGACGTCGGCCAGTGCGAGGACGTCGGGCAGTTCGGCGCCCACGTATCCGGTGAGGTGGTAACGGGCCGCGCCCTCGGCGGACAGGTGTCCGGTCTCGCGGCGCAGTCCCTCGACGTTGTCGCGCCCGCACTGATGGATGACGTTGGCGTGTTCCACCAGCCACGGCAGTACGTCACGGACCAGGGTGTTGACCTGCTGGGAGCCCTGGGCGCCGCCGGTCACGTAGACGGTGGGAAGGCGCGTGTCGAACCCGTGCAGCCCCAGGGCTTCGACTGCCTTCCGGGGCTGACCGGTGAACACCTCGGGGCGTACCGGGTTGCCTGTCACCACCGCCGTGGCGCGCACCCCTTCGGTCAGCAGCGGTAGCGTGGACGGCGAGGACACCGCGACCCGCGTCGCGGCTGTGGCCAGGGTCCGGTTGGCCAGACCGAGTCGCACGGTCTGCTCGTGCACGACCAGCGGGACCCGGCACAGCCGGGTCGCGGCCACACCGACCGGGACCGCGACATAGCCGCCCGTCGCCAGCACAACGTCCGGAGCGAAACGGTTGATTGCCTTGCGGGCCTGGAGAACACCGAGCGGGACGCGGCTCATGTCCTTGATGTTCGCCGGGGACACCATCTTGACCGGGTTCTTGGACCGCCGGATCTTGCCCACCGCGACCGACTCGAACCCGATGCCCTCGGCCGCCGCGACCCGCGACTCCAGACTGTCGGCCTCACCCACCCACAGCACGTCCAACTGGTCGCCTCGGGACGCCAGGCGGGCCTGAAGCGTGCGCACCGCGGTGAGGGCCGGATAGGTGTGACCGCCGGTCCCGCCTCCCGTGACGATCAGACGGAAGGGGCGATGATCGCTGTTCATGCTGATGGCTCCAGTGCTGCGGTGAATCCGGCCGAGACGGTCTGATGGTGAGCCTCCCACAGGTGATCCATCGTGCAGCAGCTGACGGCCGTCGACGTTCCGGTGGACCGGGCTCGATCAGGTCGCCGCACGGCCGCGAACTCAAGGGCGGAGGCGCAGTTACCGCGGCCCGGCCGGGTATGCGGAATCCCGCCGGTAGTCACGTGGCGTAAGACCGTAGGCGTGGCGGAACGCCTGGCTGAAGTGAGCGGCGCTGGTGAAGCCCCACCGGGAGGCGATCGCGTGGACCGGAGAGGCGGCCAGCAGGGGATCGGCGAGATCGGCGCGGCACCGCTCCAGACGCAGCTGACGGATCCACCCGCCGACCGTGTGTCCGTCTTGATGGAACAGCTTGTGCAGGTAGCGCAAGGAGATGTGATGGGCTGCGGCGATGGCCGTTGGCGTCAGATGCGCATGGCCCAGGTTCTCCTGGATGAAGGCGTGGATCTGGGCCACCAGCGCCCGTCGCCTGGTCTCAGCAGGCACCGTGGCGCGGGCGTCCAGGGCGTCGGCGAGCGCCGCGGTGAGGACATCGAGGGTGAGGGTGGACAACCGAGCGGCATCGGACGGGCCGAACTCGTCCATGCGCCGGGCCAGTTGTAAGAGGAATTGTGCCGAGAGTGCTCCCACTCCTCGATCACCCGGAATACGCACCGCGCTGAGCCGCCGCAACTCCCTGTCGGGCAGCGATAAATGAGAACGCGGAAAGCGCAGAAGCAATAGCTGCTGGCTTCCCGGAAGACCGGGTTCGAACTCCGACAGATACGGGCGGGAGGTATCGAACAGCATGAGATCACCGACGCCGAAAGCCTCGGACTGCTCGCCCTGCGTGATCATCCCGCCACCGCGCACGAGGCACCCCAGCTTGAACACCTCGGGATCGGCCTGCCGGATGAGCCTTGGGGTACGGCGGACCGAGTGGGCCGTCGAGGTCATCAACGTCGCTTGCACCGAACCGAACTGACCGATCGTCACCTCGGCTCGGAAGTTCCCCTCCACTGCCCGCTCACACCGTGTGTCATAGGGCACCCAGAGCTTCGACGTCACCTCGCGCCAGAATCCGAACCGCTCTTCCGGTGTGACCTCGGAAGTGCTGATTACATTCATGCCTCATTGTGCGTGCGCCCTACGGTCAAACACCACCAGCGGCCCCGGGCAACCCCTTTTCGCGATCACGCCAGGAAGGGTCAGGGAACGCCGATATAGCGCGCGGAACGCAAATGGCCCAGCTGATCACAGGACGGCTCCCGGCGCTGCCGACACATCACGTAGACCCGGACGCGGCCCGGGCGCGTGCTAGCGGCGAGCTGAACTGGAACGATGTCTCGGGACCGTTCCGGAGCCCATCCAACGACAGGGCCATGTCTCTGCTGCACACCGGCACCTACTCCGGCGGGGTCAACAACGTCCGGTTCTGGTCACGCGCAAAGGCGGGTGGCAGGCACCGACCCCCTGGAAGGGAACTGGGGCCTGGCACTGGCTGATCACCGTGCATAGGGTTCCCCCATGAACGACGAGATCACGACCACGGTCGGCCACCAGTTGTTCTCGTTCGACGGTCGGATACTGGAGATCTTCGGCAACTACCCCAAACGCTGGCACATTCGACACATGAGCCTGCGTATCACCGGCCCGGACCGGAAGGGGAGGCGAACCGTGGAGATCGACGCCCCGGGGACGCGCACGACCTGGGACTACACAGCCGCGGAGTGGGAGCAGGCGCCCGGCCTGGTCGCGCTGCTGGAAGCGGTCCAGGCGGCCATCGACGCCAACTCGGGACACGGGAACGTGTGACCCCCGGAGCCGCCATTGAGCCGGCCAACGAACAGCCAGGACGTCACCGGGCGATCCATCGGAACTGTTCGTCCGGTTCTTCCCGGCGTTCCAGCACTCGTGCGCTCACCAACTGCAGGAGCACCTCATGCAGCGCGTTCCCCAGCGGATTGTCGGTCCAGAAGACCCACTTGACCTGCGCGAACGTTTCGGACTCACCGAAGATCCCCAGTGAACGGCCCACCTCGAAGGCGGCGCTGTCCCAGTCGGTCCAGTCAGCCAGATCCTTGGCAAGATTCACGAATTGATCGTGCCAGCTTGCGATCCAGCCGGGGAAGGTTCTGCGGCCACCGTACTGGCTGAGTTGTCCTGTCGTAGCCCGCGTGGGATGGCGCCACGCCTACGATGACGCGGTGAAGTTCGTGATGGTGCCGGGTGGTTGGCAGGGCGGGTGGGCGTTCGACGCGGTGGCGGCAGAGTTGCGCCGCGACGGTCACCAGGTCGAGGCGGTGACCCTGGCAGGGCTGGAGTCGGACGGTCCGATGGACGTGGAGCGGCCACCGAATCTCGACACCCACATCGACCAGGTGGCCGAGATCATCGGCCGCAGCGGTGAAGGGCCCCTCGCGTTGTGCGGGCACAGCTACGGCGGGATGGTGATCGCCGGAGTCGCGGACCGGCTCGTCGGCCGTCTCGATCAGCTTGTCTTCATCGACGCCTACGTCCCGCAGGACGGTGATTCGTGCTGGTCGTTGACCAGTGACCAGTTCCGAGACCTGTTCACTGCCGGTGCCCGCGGCGACGGCCGCTGGGTGGCGGTCCCCTCCGGGCTCGACCCGCGTGCACGCCCGCACCCACTGGCGAGCTTCCTTCAGTCGGTGAGTCTGCAAAACGGCCCCGGACGCGCGGTCGGCCGCACTTTCATCAGCGGTGGGCCGTGGCCGGGCAGCCCGTTCGTTGCCGTGACCGAACGGCTGCGCCGCACCGCGGGCTGGCAGGTGCACGAGATTCCCGTAGGCCACAACATCGCCCGTCACGATCCGGGCCGGCTGGCAGAGGTCCTCAGGTCGCTGCCGCCGGGGGACGGGCGCGCGTGACGTTGCTGAGGGGCCCTGTCGGGCGCCGGCGCGACGACTCGGAGGGCGGCGCGGTGGTCGGGTGGATGGTGTGGGCCGCGCGCAGCTCGGGACCGGTCGCCTCGCAGAGCCCCGAGTAGCGGACCTTGTCCTCCTGGACGAGGTCCGCCATCGCGCTGACGGTCCCGTCCAAGGGGTCCGAGGGGTCCGAGAGGTCGCGGCGAAGCACTGGCGGACGTAGGTACGGTCGCCACGAACGAAGAGGGCGCCTATCGGGGAGATGGCGGAGCAGGAGGCGGCGGAACGGCGTCCGCGAGGATCGCGCGGCGGGCGCTGAGAGCGGCGGCCAGAAGGCTTTCGTCCAGTCTCATCTCGGCGTCGCGGGTGGAGTCGTTGACGGGGATGCGAGTGCGCCTGTCGATCAATGCTGTGACGGCCGGTATCGCGGGTCTCGCGTGGCTGCCCATCCGCGCCAGACCTGCGAGGTAGTAGTGCCCGATCGCGTAGTCGGCCAGGTGCGGTGTCATGAGGGCGAGCAGCCGGGACAGTGCGGAAGGACCGGCGTGCCGCAACCACAGCGGGGCGCACTCAGCCTGTGAGCGGCCGGGCCGGCGGAAAGTCAGGTTGTACAGCTGGGCCGCCTGTCGGAAGGTCAGCGGACCGGCGTCCAGGAGGGCCTCGAAGATCTCGGAGGCGTGAGCGAGGCGCGTGATGCCGAGGGGCTTGGCGGCGAGGAGCGCGGCGGCGGACGCGTTGTCGTACGCCTTAGAGGTGGACGGGATCGGGCGGGCTCCGGGGGACGGTGTGACGGGGACGACTTCGGCGAGGGGAGTTCCGTGCGTCCGCCGTGCCGCCTCGGATATCGAGGCCGTCGTGAGGGCCGTATCAAGAGCCGGGGTGCCACTCTGGCCTCGGTGCCGGAGGAGTAGCGGCATCATCCTGACCGGGGCCAACCGCCAGTCGTGGCAGGCCTCGCGGGCCAGGTCGGCGCCGATGTCCCGGGTGGCTGGGTCGGCGAGGAGGCGGGCCACGAGGGCGTAGGTGTCGTGCTCGCGCCTCAGTCCGTACAGAACCTCGCCCCAGATGTGCCCGATGTCCTTGAGGTCGTGCGCGGCTTCAAGGACATCGTCGAGGAGTGCGGTGTCCAGGCCCTGCCGTCGCGTGGGTGGCGCTGCCCGCAGCGTCTCCAGGTGGGCGAGGAAGCGGACCGACGCGAGGTCATCATCCGTCAGGTGGGCGGCGGCCGACCCCAGCGCCCTGGCCAGGATGGTGCGTACGACGGGATCGGCGAGTTCGCTGAGAGCCGCGAGTACACGGTCGGGCTGCCCGCTGTAGCCGAAGAGGTACGCGGCGCGGCGCCGTACCTCCTCGTCGGGGTCACTGAGCCGGGCCACGGCGGCGTTGACGGCCTCGGGCCAGGGCTGTTGGTGGGTCAGACTATGGAGGAGTTCCAAGGCCTGCCGGCGTACGAAGGGGGTGTCGGCGTGGGCGAGCGGGAGCAGCCGGGTGGCGACGGGGCCGGTGCGGTCCGCGCTTATGGCGTCGAAGAGCGCGATACGGGAAGGG
>NZ_JABERD010000026.1 GCF_013044505.1 Streptomyces sp. S3(2020)
GGGTTATGCGGCAAGCGGTGTGGAGAGACCCGCCGACCGGTTTCCCCTGACCTTTCGGCCTACCGGCATTCGCTTCCTGGACCATCCTGTTCCTGCCGGGGGTTTGGGCCTTCCTTGCGGTCGGCTTACCGGACGAATCCGGACCCCGACAGGGTTTCCGTGTTCCGCACGCTGAAGATGCGGCTGGGGTGGGCGCCCTCTCTACCCCGTGGCCGGCGGTGTCCCACTTCCGTTGTTGCTTGCACCGGAAGCCGCCTGTGCCTTGCAGCACCGGGCCCTCCCCTGCGAAAGCGAGCCATCTCAGGGGTCCCATATTCCGAGGCATTAACCAAGGGTTCACGCGTGTTCGCCCGTCCAGCCTTCCCCTCGCCTGTGGCCTTTCGATGGTCGAAGTGCCCTTGGGCTTGAACGCTCAGCTTCACACCCCGCCGTTACCAGCGACGCATGTGAGCGCGGGGACGCAATCGAGACACTAATTCGGAGGAATTCCTTGTCTGAACCTCTCCACGAGAATCACCTCACTTCCGAACGTGCGGCCTCACGTCGCACAGCAAGATGGAGGTTCGGACACTCCCCCGCAGGGGGAGCGCCCGAACCCGACCCCGCCCCGGGGGTGGCGAGGCCCGTCCGGCACCAAGGGGCGCCGGACGGGAGGGCTGCGACCGAAGGCGGATCGCAGCCGGGAAAGGCCGGCCGCACGCGCCGGACCCAGATCAAGGGGAAGGCGCGTCTGCGTGAGAAGAAGCAGCGTCCCGCTCAGAGCGTCCGCCTCAGCGATCACGAGCACGCCCTCATTCAGGCAGGCGCCGATGCCGTGGGCATGAGTCTGGCCGGTTTCCTCGCGCACTCCGCGCTGGCTGCCGCCCGGGACCAGTCCCGTACCGCTGCCACCATCGCCACCGAACGCGATGTGCTCACCGAGCTGTTTGCCATGCGCCGGCAACTCGGCTGGGCCGGCAGCAACCTCAACCAGGTGGCCAAGGCGCTCAACTCCGGCGGCGACGTGCCCTACGTCAAGGAGGTACTCGGTGACGTCCTCCGCGCGGCGAAGGCCGTGAAGAAGGCCGTCGACCGGGTCGCCAACCCCCAGGAACAGCAGGAGGGTGAGGCGGCTTGATCCCCAGCATCCACCGGCAGGGCAGCAGCACGTTCGGTCTGCTCCGCTACCTCTACGGCAAGGGCACGCACGAGGAGCACGTCGATCCGCACCTGGTCGCCTCCTTCGACCACCTGGCCCCCGACCCCGGCCGTGACCCCTCGGCCACCAAGCAGGACCTCGCTGACCTCCTCGACCAGCCCCTCCACCTCCTCGACCAGGATCAGCGGCCCGAGCAGCACGTGTGGCACTGCTCGGTGCGCGCCGCCCCCGACGACCTGGTCCTGACCGACGAGCAGTGGGCCGACATCGCCCGCCGCATCGTCGCGGCCACCGGCATCGACCCCGGCGACGGCGCGGGCTGCCGCTGGGCCGCCGTACGCCACGCCGACGACCACATCCACATCATCGCCACCCTCGTCCGCGAAGACGGCCGTCGCCCCGACCATCACCGCTCCGGCAAACGTGCCCAGGCCGAAGCCCGCCTCATCGAAGCCGACTACGGTCTGCACCGCGTCATCCCCGGCGACGGCACCGCCGCCAAACGCACCACAAGCGCCGAACGGCACAAGGCTCAACGCCAGGGCCGGGAACGCCCCGCCCGTGAGGAACTGCGCGAGACCGTCCGCCGCGCGGTCGCCGGCGCCGCCTCCACCGACGAGTTCCTCGACCGCCTCAAAGACGCCGGGCTCCTCGTGCGCACCAGGGTGCTGCCCTCCGGCGACCTGAAGGGCTACACGGTCGCTCTGCCCGGTGACCGCAATGGGGACCAGGAGCCGATCTTCTACGCCGGATCCACGCTCGCCCCCGACCTGTCCCTGCCCCGCATCCAGGAACGCTTCGCCACCGACTCCGCCCTGATGGAGACCATCGACGGTGAGCAGCCGGAACGCCCTACCAAGCCCTCGGCACCCGCAACGGCTCGGCGCACCACCACTCACGCGGCCTGGGCGGCACTGCTCGTCCTCGACCACGGCGACGACGAGGGAGCGGCTGCCGCCCAGATCGCCGCCACCGGCGAGGTCCTCGACGCCCTTGCCAAGACCTCCGCTCTCCACACCCGCGACGAACTGCGCCAGGCGGCCTGGGAGTTCGAGCGGGCCTCCCGCTCCCACACCCGAGCCGAGTTCCGCCACGCGCAGGACCTGCGTCGGGCAGCCCGCGACCTCGTGTACAGCGGGCCCGCGTTCGGCCGGGGCGAGGACGGAGCGACCACGGCCATGGCGATCGACATGGTGTTCTTCCTTGCCCTCGCCGCAGCCCACTGGCACGCCCAACGTCAACATGCCCAGCAGGCCGAGGCCGCCCTCCGGGCCGCCGAGCACCTACGGGCCGCCTACCAGCAGGCAGCCGCCGAACCCCTCACCGCGCTACGCGAACGAGGCCGCCGTATCGCCCCGTCCCTGCGCCGCCACCACGCCACCACCGTGCACACCGCCCTGCCCGACCTCGCCGACACAATCCTCACCGAGCCCGGCTGGGACGCCCTGGCCGCCACCCTCGCGGACGCCGAACGCGTCGGCCACAATCCCCGCGCCCTGCTCGCCGAGGCCGCCGCGCGCAGGGAACTGGACACCGCCGATTCCGTAAGTGACGTTCTCGTCTGGCGTATGCGTCGCGCTGCAGGTCTCCCGTTGTACGCCCCAGCGCAGGAAGCTACCCGGGCCAACCGCCCCAACCATCACGTGTCCGCCGCGCGGACGATGCCGGTACCGTCCGCATCGCGAGCACAGCGCCGTTGATCACGGCACAGACAGCGAAGGTGTTGAGGGGCCTGATTAGCTCTCGGTAAACACCATGACGGGTCCGACCACGGTGTGGTCGGACCCGTCATGGTGTATTCGCCCAACGGCCTACGTCGGTCGGGTGTCTCTCCGCGCCAAGAGCCCAACGCCTGTGTCTGTGCCTGCTGTCAGGCTGAGCACCAGCCGCCCTCAGATCTTCAGGAGAAGAGCATGAGTACCAACCTCGGTCCGCTGGTCATCACGCGCCGCAGCGGCAGTGAGCCCATACGGGCCAACGGTGAAACAGTCGGCAGGCTCAGCGACTTCTGGAGCTGGGCATGCTCCGACCTGGCCAACAACACCATGCGCGGCGTCTTGGCCGAGTACCTCGTAGCCACCGCACTGGGCGCGGCCACTGGCACCCGAACTGAATGGGACACGGTTGACATCCGTACGCCGGAGCGGTGGCGCGTCGAGGTGAAGTCGACGGCGTATCTGCAGTCGTGGGCACAGTCCGCGCTGTCGAAGATCTCCTTCGACATCTCACCGGCCTCAGGCTGGGACGCCCAGACGGGCGCCACCTCAGCCGAAGTACTGCGCCGCTCGGACGTGTACGTCTTCTGCCTGCTGCACCACCAGGACAAAGCGACCCTCGATCCTCTGGATCTCGACCAGTGGACCTTCTACGTCCTGCCCACCCAGATCCTGGACGAACAGTGTCCGAGCCAGAAGACGATCAGGCTGTCCAGCCTGGAGCAACTCAGCCCCCTGGAGACCGACTTCACCGGCCTGCCGAAAGCAGTAGCCACGTGCGCTGAAGGCTTGCGATAGCTGCGAAACGGCAGGCTCAGCCCACGCCGTGAGCCTTGTCGGTGGCCTTCGCCACGTGGGCGTCAACCAGGGCCGCGCTGCCAGAGACCACTACGACCACCGTCCCGGTACGGACGGCTGTCTGCTTGACCACGCTGCTGCGTCCGCCGACGGTGAAAGTGAGCAGTTGGCTCCACCTCTCCTCGCCCAGCTTCGGGGCTGGCAGCTTCCGCGTCGTGACCGTGACAGGAGTCGAGCCGACGAGCAGTTGGTACCTGGGACAAGAACTCATGGCTCCGAAGATCCGGCTCACGCCCTGGGAGAGCTTGTCCTCGGCACCGCTGTACAGCTCCTCGGCAACCTCCGAGTTGTTGTCGGCATACACGAAGGACGCCGCCTCCTTGCGGGGGAAATCGAGGCCGGACCCGGTGGCCGCGTCGCTGCCAAACTTCTCCAGCACCGGGCAGCCGATGACCGTGACGTCGTCGTGCCGAAGGGCGGGCTCGGGCTTTCGGGTGTAGCCCTCGCCCAGGTCGCTCTCGTTCAGCAGCCGTTTGTTCAGCTCGGCGGAGGACAGCAGCACGGACGCCGAGGAGGTGCTGGCGCCGCGGTGCGCGGGTCCGGAGGACGAGGACGAGGTGCCGACAGGCTCAGTGCTGCTGGAGCAGCTGGCCAAGGCAAGGACGGTGAGGGCACTCAGGGCGGAGGAGGTCGTGATGGAACGGAACACGCGAAAACCCCTTGGTGATGCGAGAGAAGTCGTCTGACCAGGTCGGCCCTCCCGGTACCGACGAACGCAAGGGTGGAAGCAGGGGCTTCGCGAGTTCAATGGCCGAGGTATCGCAGACCCTGTTCGAGGGTGGGGTGGAAGCGGTCGACCGGGCCGGAGTTGCGGTTGTACCAGGCGGCGTCCAGGCGCGACTCATGCGTCTCGTGCCCGGCCGCGCAGCGCAGCCAGACCGAGTCGTCGCGCAGGCAGAAGACAATCCAGTTCCGGTACGCACCGCAGTGGCACTGGTAGACCTCACCGTTGATGACGAGCGGCATGTCCCAGCGCATCATGAATCCGGAGACGTCCTGGCGACACGGCGCCCGGAAGTCCGGCGGCAGGAAGTCCGGCGGCACCAGGGCCGCCGGTGCCTCCGGGGACGGCATAGCGAACGGGCCGGGTCCGTCCAGCAACGGCCACTCGGCATGCATCGCCAGCGCCGCCTGGGCGGCACGCTGGACTTCGCGGAACTCTCGGTCCGCACGGTTGCGTCGGAACAGCAAGGTCGTCCTCTCTGTCGTCTTGCGTATACGGGGAAGGCACCTGGAGGCGGTGCTGAGGGCCCTGGACTTTCGTGCCGGGCGAGTCGTCAGGTCCGGCGGATGATGCTGAGCCGGTCGTGCCCACGCGCGGGCAGCGTCTGGCGGGGCACCGGTGCCGAGGAGGCCAGCGAGGAAGCGAATACGGCGACCAGGTCATTCGGGACGCTGGCGCTGAAGCTCGCGCACCACAGGTACGGATCACCGAGACCCAGCTCCGCCCAGGCTTGCCAGCCCGTCTGTCCAGGGCGCGGATCGGCGTCCCCGACGAGCGGAGGCAGCGGCTCCAGGGAGACGCTGGCGGAGAAGCCAGAGTCGAAGGCAGCGGTACGAGGACGATCCGCGTCGCGGAACCAGCCCCGAGAACCCAGCTCTCCGAGCACCACCTCCGGCCCGTCGAATCCCGCGTCCGGTGCCCTGCGGGCGTCGAGCGCCAGCAGGAAGTCGGTCAGCACCTCGTGCGGCACTCCGGCGGTGAAATACGCGTTCCACTCCGCCATCACGGAGTCGGTGTGCGACCGGGCACTCACCTGCCAGCCCACCGGCAGGCCGCCCAGCTCGAACGGGTACGAGGCAAGCAGCCATTCGGCGCCGCGCAGCCCGTCCGGGCTGACGTACAGCAGGGTGTCGCGCGCGGTCGGCCACACGCGCCAGTCAAGACCGGTCAGGGTGTCGCTGACCCGCTCGGCGAGAGCGCCGTCGTCACCGGCCAGGTGGCGCGGGGTGACCCAGTACACCGGGTCCTGCGAGTCGGAAGGGAAGGGTTCGTCGGAGTGACGCGAGTGCAGAAGCACCTCCAGGGGGATCGGCGTGAACTACCAGCAGAGCGTTGTACGTTGGCATGCTGTGCCATGTCGATCCAGTCATTCCGGGCTCTTTCTCGTCTGCCGTAGGCGAACTGGCAGAACGACGCAACGGTTGTCCCCGACGGGCAAGGGCCGGCACCTCACCCGCCCGGGCTCGTGGAGGCCGCGCACAGCCTGTGTTCGGACGCCATCAACCACTCGGTGCGCGATCGTGGAACCCTTGGAGCTGAGCAACGGAACAACCCGGGTGAGGCCAGCAGGCCGAAGGCCGGCCCTTACGGCACGCACCAAAGAGGGGCAGACGGCATGACGACGAGCGAGCTGATCTCGTTCGACTCAGCGGCGGCAGCGAGCATCCTGCGCAGAGCCTGTGGCCTGGCCGGGCTGAACGCCGACGGAGCGGAACTGGTCCGGCTTGGGGATCACGCCGTGTTCCGCCTCGATCGCGGCCGGGTTGTCTCCCGAGTCGGCCGCCACGCAGACCGCCTGCCGTCAGTGCGCCGTGAGGTTGCCGTCGCGCAATGGCTCGCAGCCGAGGACTACCCCGCCGCACGCCTCACCACGGAGGCAGAGCAGCCTGTCGTCGTCGATGGCCACCCCGTCACTTTCTGGGAAGGGCTGGGCGACGGCGAGACGTACGCGAGTACACGCGAGATGGGCGAACTCCTGCGGAGACTTCACCAGCTGGAGGCGCCTCCCTTCTCTCTCCCGGAACTCCGCCCCTTCGCCAAGGTCGACCGACGCCTGAAGCGCGCGGTGCTCCGTGAGGACACCCATGTGTACCTCTCCGCCCTGGCGCAGGAGTTGTCGGCCGAGTACGACGGGCTGGAGTTCGCCCTGCCACCGGGGCTTCTGCACGGTGACTACAACATCGGCAATGTTCTGCTCGATGCCGACGAGCTGCCGACGGTCATCGACCTGGACGGCTTCGTCGTCGGTCCCCGTGAGTGGGACCTCACGCAAACGGCCATGTACTACGACAGCTTCGGCTGGCACACGGAGGCCGAGTACACCGACTTCGTGGAGGGCTACGGCTTCGATGTCCGGCAATGGTCCGGGTACAGCGTGCTGCGGAGCGTCCGAGAATTGTTGATGGTCACTTGGCTCGCGCAGAATGCCGGCACGAATCCACGGGCGGCGGAAGAGGTTGAAAAGCGGGTCGAGTCGTTGCGCTCTGGCGGTTCTCGCCGGGATTGGGCCCCGTTCTAAGCTGCTTCGGCCTGCTGCCAGAGGCGGAAGGTGCGGGCTTGTTCCGCAAAGTGGCGGAACTCTCCGGCTCCCCTTATGTGTTTGGTGAGGCGTCCCTGAAACTCGCGCACATACTGCGTACAGCGCGCTGATTTCAGGCCCTCGCCGAGGCTGAGGGCGCTCATGGCGATCTCGCATCCGCGCCCTATCTCCCCCTGGTTGATGTACGCCTCGGCTTGCACCATGGTCGCGAAGAAGTCGCTGCGGTTGTTGACCCCGTCGCCGAAGATGGAGCCGGCGCCCCGCTGGGTCGCTTCCACGGAGCGCCCCAGGTCCCGGAAGCAGTGGATGATTTCGGCCGCCAGCTCGATCTCGTCGAAGTACGCGATGTAGGGCGGGTCGCTGTCGGCGGTGCGCAGGCTGAGCTTGTGCTCCGCCTCCACGAGGGCCAGATCGCAACCTCGCTCGTCGCCGAGGCGGGACAGGGCTCGCGCTTCCATGGCGCGGAACTGCGCGGTCATCGTCGGCCCCAGGCTTGCTCCCGGGCCGGTGTACGCGGCGCGGGCCAGGCTGACGGCCTCCTGGTAGCGCCCCATGAACGTGGCCTGGTGGCTCATCGCCGACAGGATGCTCCCGCCCAGGAGCCTGTCGCCGGCGGTTTGTGACATGCGCAGGGCCTGGATGAAGTACCGCTGGGCGATGCCGTGCAGACCGCTGTCGTACGACATCCAACCGGCGAGGAGGAGGGCTTCGGCCACCGCCGAGTGGAGCTGCTTGCCCACGACATCCGTGTACTGCCCGTCGAGCATCGGCCGGACGTCCGTGTGCAGGTACTGGATCAGCGCGCGTCGGGCGTGGCCGCCGCCGAACCGTCCGTCGAGCATGCTGAAGGCTTCTGCGGTTGAGCGCACCATCTCCACGTCTACGGTGCCGATCGCCCGGTCTCCTAAGCGTCTCTGCTCGCCGTCCGGTGGGGCGACGAGCCAGCGCAGGGCGGCGGCGTTCCATGCGGCGGAGTCCGGCAGCGCCCTGACCAGGGTCGCGGCTTCGGCTAGGTCGGCGCGCCATAGGTCGATCACAGTGCTGGCCGTGGTCTCGGGGCGGTCGGCGAATTCGAGTCCGAGCTCGGGGCGTACGGAGGAGACGGCCGCGTCGCCCAACCCGACGTCATCGATGGTCAGGTGCCGTCCGAGCCTGCCTCCGACGGCGTCCGCGATGAACTGCGGCATGTTGCCCCGCGGTATCGACCCCTTGAGCCACCGAGTGACGTACGTGTGATCGCAGGTGATGTCTTCGCCACGGCGGGCGCCGGCGGCGACTACGGCTCGGGCGAGCGACTTGTGGGAGAAGTCGGCTTCCTGCATGAGCGCGGCCAGCCTGGCGTTCTGCTCTGCCATCGGACCCCCGGGAGAACGGCCGTAGTGCCAGCTTGACGCGCTGTCACTCTACGCAGGTCACGGCCGGGGTGCAGGGCGTTCGGCACAGGAGTGCACGAGTGCACCCCCAAGTACACGCTCCCGAACTCGCAGCTGTGCGACGACAGTTGCATTCGTCGTCGCACGGGCTGGTCGGCGATTCCGAGCCCAACTCCCCCTCAAAAAGGGCCGGATAGAAATCCCAGCATGCCTCATTGCCACCACGGGCCTTTGATGGCGTGCGCCCAAATCCAGCCCACTATTCGTCCCCTCTGGGTTCTCCAGAAAGGTGGTCCCGTGATGTCAGCTCACCACCTCATCGTGATCGGTTTCGATGAGATCGTCGCCAACAAGTATCTTCCATGCATTCGCGATGCAATAAGGTCCGGCCACATCAATTCTTATTCGATCATCGACCTGGAGTCGCAGCGAACGGAAATCGACCGGCGTATCAGCACGGCATCCGTGAAGCCGCGAGGAGTCGTCTATCTCCCGGATTCCGGCGACCGCGCCCAGGAGACGCCGCAGGAGCTCATCGAGGCCGCTGTCCGGCGCCTGCGGGTACCCGGCGTACCGACGAAGGTCTACATCGCCACGGAGGTGCGGGCGCACGAGGCGTACCTGCGCTTCTGCGTGGAAACCCATCTCGACTCCCTGGTCGAGAAGCCCGTACTGGCTCCCGTCGTCGACGGCCGGTTCAGGCCGTCGGACATCACGAAGACCATGGAGGAGCTCATCGGAGCCGCCGCCGTGTCCACCGCGCAGCACTCCGTCATGACGCTCAGCCGGTACCACCAGATCTACAACGAGAACGTCATCGCCTCGCTGAGGGAGCGGATGGAGCGGTGGGAAGCGCCCCTGACGTCCTTCCATCTCAGGGCGGCCGGCGGGGTGTGGAATCTCCAGCGCGAGTTCGAGAGCCGTGACGATCACCCGTACAAGTACGGCTACGGGATGATGATGCACGGCGCCTACCACTACGTGGACCTCGCCACCCAGATCCTGGCCCTCAACGCGGACGTCTTCCCTGACCTCCAACTCCGGCTGGAGCTCAGCGCCTTCGGCGCCTTCCCCGTCGATCAGCACCAGCGCGTATCCCAGCCGCTCGCCCGTCGGTTCGCCGACGGCGGCGCAGGATGGCCGGCGGACTCGGATGCGGTCTTCCGCTTCGGCGAGACCGACGTGACCTCCACGTTCCGCCTCGTCGATGCCGCAACGGGAAGGACCATCTCCCTCGGGACGCTGTCATTCGAGCAGACCACCCCCTCCATACGCGACTGGGCCGATCTCCCGGACGGCCTCTACAACGTCAACGGCCGCACCTCCAGCGTCGACATGGAGGCCCAGTTGTCGACGCTGTTCTCCACGCACGTCCACTGCTACGACATCCCCCGTGGCTTCAGCGCGGACGGAATCGACGCGTTCGCCCGCGTGACCACACGCGCCAACGCCGCGCTGCTGCCGGATGAGCAGTACGTGGCAGAGGAGTCGTTCGACGGCCTCTTCCACAGCGACAGCAACCGGCAGCTGATGCAGCAATGGCTGCGCGGCTCCGAACGCCGCAGTTCCCTGGCCAGCCACCTTCGGCCCATGCAGGTCACCGAGGCACTCGCCTCGTCGGTGCTCACTCCCGGTCACCTGGTCTCGATGCCCTTCTAGGCACCGAGCCGCTCCAAACCACCCAGGTCAACGAGGAGTCACCCATGTATCAGCCCGTCTCGAAGGCATCCGTGCATGCCTTCTACGAGGACGCCCTCCGGCAGGGCCACAGCACCGCGGAGAACCTTCAGGCCGCCACCTCGGAGCGGTTCAACACGCTCCTGGAATCGATCGACGACCAGGCCCCGCGTACCGCACTGGATCTTGGATACGGGGCAGGGAACTACACCCTGGCCCTGGCACGTGCCGGGTTTCGCGTGGTCGCCGTTGATCAGGTTCCCTGCACCTGGCTTCTCCGCCGCATCGGCAGCGCAGGCGAGTGGGCCCACCGGATCGAACCACGCCGGTGCCTCGCGGAGGACTTCGCCATCGAGGAGGACTTCGGGGTCATCGTGGCCAAGGACGTCCTGCACTACCTCGACCGGCACAACGTCGAGTCCCTCCTCCGGCGCGCGGTAGCGCAGGCCCACGGAGCGAACCACCACTACCTCGAAGTCTTCACGAGCATCACCCGCAGATCGCCGAGCGGTCAACCGCTGCGCATCGAGGGCGAAGCCGACTACCAGCCGGATGCCTTCCAGCGCGTCATCGAGGAGATCTACGACGGCTGGGACCTGACCTTCCACTGGTCCGACCACGCGGAGCAGGACAGTCGAACCGGGCGCACGTGCTTCGAAGCGACCCGAGCCACCGTCATCGCGACCAACCCGGCCGCCTGATCCCCGACAGGGAGATGCCATGAAGACGAGCACGCCCGACGGGATCAGCTTCGTCATCCCGTGCTTCAACTCGGGGGACTACCTCCTGGAAGCCGTGGAGTCCTTGATCCAGCAGCCTCATGTGTTCCCCTACGAAGTCGTAGTCGTGGACGACGGCTCCGACGACGCGAACACCCTTCGTGCCCTCAGCCTGTGCGCCAAGCGCGCCGAGGTCCGAGTCGTCCGCCAGGAACACAGCGGGCATCACGCCGCGAGGAACGCCGGCGTCGACGCCGCGAGTTTCGCGTACGTGATGCAGCTCGACGCCGACGACAGGCTCGCCACCGACCCCGAACTGCTGAAGGCGGGAAGCTACCCGGACCGAGCGGTCAAGTTCCTCAAGGCACACCCCCACCTGGCCTTCGTCCACACCATGTCGCGAATGATCGGCGACTTCGACGGGCTCACGATCTCCTCCTACCCGTGCCGCGAGGAGCTGATCCTGCGCAAGCACCACGTGCCCACCTCGATCGTCTGCCGTCGTGACGACGCCATCCGCGGCGGTCTCTATGACCCTCAAGTACGGAAGTGGGGGGACTGGGCGTTCGCCGTGAACCTCCTCGCGGGACGCTTCCGCCGAGGAGCCGCCAACAACATCGTGTGCATCGCCGGACCACTGCACGAATACCGCGTCCACTCGCGCACCCGGCGGGTCTCGAACGTCGAGGTGTCCGAGTTCGACATGACCCTGTTGGTCGTCGAGAAGAACCTCGATCTGTTCCGCGACCGCTTCGACCGCAACGACTCCGCCGAGGACATCACGCGCGACGTGCTCGCCTCGAAACCGTGCAGACTCGTCGACCTGATCCGCATGGCCGAGTACGACCTCGACCAGGCCCTGGCCGTCGCCCGGCAGCGGGAGTTCACTCTGGCCAGCCCCTTCGAGGGCCTGGGCATCCCGTAACGAGAGCCCGTTCCAGCAAGTAAGCGAGCCCCGGACACACCCTGTGTCCGGGGCTCGCTTCTCTGCCTTACCTCGCCGCTACGCCGACGGCAGGTTGTCGATCTGGTTCTGCAGCCGGACGATATCCCCTTCGGCCTTCGCGAGACGGGTCCGGATCTTCTCGACCACGTTGTCCGGGGCCTTCGCCAGGAACGCCTCATTGCCGAGCTTGGCCTCCGCCTGGGCCTTCTCCTTCTCGGCCGTGGCAAGATCCTTGGCCAGCCGCTTGCGCTCGGCTGCGACGTCGATCGTGCCGGACAGGTCGAGCGCGACCGTGGCGCCGGCGACCGGGAGGGTCGCCGTGGCACTGAAGCCGTCACTCTCCGGCTGGAGCCGGAGCAGCTGACGGATGGCGGCCTCGTGGGCAGCGAGTTGCGTACCCGACAGGTCCAGGCGCGCCGGGACCTTCTGACCGGGCTGCAGGCCCTGGTCCGAGCGGAAGCGACGAACCTCGGTGATCACCTGCTGGAGGCTCTCGATCTCCGCCTCGGCCGCGGCATCGCGGAACCCGCTGTCCGTCGGCCAGTCGGCGATCACGACGGACTCGCGGCCGGTGAGCGTGGTCCACAGCGTTTCCGTCACGAACGGAACGATCGGGTGGAGCAGGCGCAGCGTCACGTCCAGGACCTCGCCCAAGACGCGTGCCGAGACCTTGGCCGCGTCGCCGCCGGCCATGAACGTCGTCTTGGACAGCTCGACGTACCAGTCGAAGACCTCGTCCCACGCGAAGTGGTACAGGGCATCGGCGAGCTTCGCGAACTGGTAGTCGTCGTAGTAGGCGTCCGCCTCGGCCACGACGGTGTTCAGCCGGGACAGGATCCAGCGGTCCGTGGCCGACAGCTGCTCGGCCGGGGGCAGCTCGCCCTCGATCGTGGCGCCGTTCATGAGCGCGAAGCGGGTCGCGTTCCAGATCTTGTTGGCGAAGTTCCGGGACGCCTGGACCCAGTCCTCGCCGATCGGCACGTCGGTACCGGGGTTGGCGCCCCGCGCGAGCGTGAACCGCAGAGCGTCGGAGCCGTACTTGTCCATCCAGTCCAGCGGATTGACCGTGTTGCCGAACGACTTCGACATCTTCTTGCCGTGCTCGTCACGGACCATGCCGTGGAACGCGATGGTGTGGAAGGGGACCTCGCCGTCCATCGCGTACAGGCCGAACATCATCATCCGGGCGACCCAGAAGAACATCAGGTCGTAGCCGGTGACCATGGCCGAGTTCGGATAGAACTTGGCCAGGTCCGCGGTCTTCTCGGGCCAGCCAAGCGTGGAGAAGGGCCACAGGCCGGACGAGAACCAGGTGTCGAGAACGTCGGTGTCCTGCTCCCAGCCCTCACCGCTCGGCGGCTGCTCGTCGGGGCCGACACACACGGTCTCGCCGTTCGGGCCGTGCCAGACGGGGATCCGGTGGCCCCACCACAACTGCCGTGAGATGCACCAGTCGTTGAGGTTGTCGACCCAGTCGAAGTAGCGCTGCGACAGGTCGGCGGGGTGGATGTCCACCCGGCCGTCGCGGACCGCGTCACCGGCCGCCTTGGCGAGCGTCTCGACCTTCACCCACCACTGCAGGGACAGGCGGGGTTCGAGGGTCGTCTTGCAGCGCGAGCAGTGGCCGACGCTGTGGACGTACGGCCGCTTCTCCGCGACGATCCGGCCCTCGGCACGCAGCGCGGCGACGATCGCGGAACGCGCCTCGAAGCGGTCCAGGCCCTCGAAGGGGCCGTGGACGGTGATGACGCCACGCTCGTCCATGACGGTCAGCGACTCCAGGCCGTGCCGCTGGCCGATGGCGAAGTCGTTGGGGTCATGGGCGGGAGTGACCTTGACGGCACCGGTGCCGAACTCCGGGTCGACGTGCCTGTCGGCGACGACGGGAATCGTGCGGCCCGTCAGCGGCAGCGCGATGCGTCGGCCCACGAGGTGCTTGTAGCGCTCGTCGTCCGGGTGAACGGCGACGGCGGTGTCACCGAGCATGGTCTCCGCACGCGTGGTGGCGACGACGACCGTGTCGTTCCCCTCGCCGTACTTGATGGAGACGAGCTCACCGTCGTCGTCCTGGTAGTCGACCTCGATGTCCGAGATGGCCGTCAGGCAGCGTGGACACCAGTTGATGATGCGCTCGGCGCGGTAGATCAGGCCGTCGTCGAACATCTTCTTGAAGACGGTCTGGACGGCACGGGACAGGCCCTCGTCCATGGTGAACCGGTCACGGCTCCACGCGACGCCGTTGCCCAGACGCCGCATCTGCCCGGCGATCTGACCGCCGGACTCGGCCTTCCACTGCCAGACCCGCTCGACGAACGCCTCACGGCCGAGATCGTGGCGGGACTTGCCCTCCTTGGCGAGTTCCCGCTCGACGACGTTCTGCGTCGCGATTCCGGCGTGGTCCATGCCCGGCTGCCACAGCGTCTCGTAGCCCTGCATGCGCTTGCGGCGGGTGAGGGCGTCGATCAGCGTGTGCTCGAAGGCGTGGCCGAGGTGGAGGGAACCGGTGACGTTCGGCGGCGGGATGACGATGGTGTACGCGGGCTTGTCGCTCTTCGCGTCAGCTTCGAAGTAACCGCGCTCTACCCAGCGCTCGTACAGCGTCCCCTCTACCTCGGCCGGCGTGTACTGGGTCGGCAGTTCGGGGGCGCTGTTCGGCCCGCTGTCGGGGCGCTGAGTGTTGTCGGTCACGACGGCCATTCTAGGGCCGCGGCACTCCTCGCCTCGCCTGACTATTACGCGCATGCCGTGCCACGGTCAGGACAGAGAAGTGGTCGCACGGAGGAATCCAAGTGTGACCAAGAACGCTCCCGTGCGACCGATTCTTAGCCTACCCCTCCGTCCCGACGGAACCGCAATTCTCCGGGTCACTCCAGGACGCCCGACGGCGCCACCCTGACGCATCACTTGAAGAAATGGGTCGTGGAGGTGTCGTGTTGTCGGCACTCTGGCGCGATGTTGTTGAAGCTGACCGGGTCCAGTTGCTCGGGTAAGACAACCTTGGCCTACGTTGCGGCTGCCCGGATGGGGAAGATCGCCGTGCACGACTTCGACGAGCTCGGTGTACCTGAGGACGCCGACCGGCACTGGCGCCACCGTATGACCGAGATGTGGGTGCAGCGGGCGTTGGCGTACCAGGACCGCGGTATCGATCTTCTGCTCACTGGACAGTCCCCTTTGGGCGAAGTGCTGGCCGCCCCCTCCGCTCCGTTGCTGGATGGCATCGCGGTGTGCCTGGTCGACGTCGCTGATCCAGTCCGGCGCACTCGCCTCGCCGAGCGAGACGCCGGACGGTGGGACTCCCAGGCGATCGACGCCTTCCTCGGCTGGGCCGAATGGCACCGCAAGCACGCCGTCGACCCATCTCACCGGCGCGACGTCATCATCGAAGGCAGCTGGCCCGAGATGGTCTGGAGCCGCTGGACCGAGTGGAATGCCGGTGATCCCCGGTGGCAGACCCAGCTGCTCGACACCACGGGCCAACCGGTCGTGGAATCCGCGGGCTGGGTAGAGCAGTGGATCGCCGACCAGCGTGACGCGCACCGGGTCGGTCAGCTCCCCCTGGGCTCTGGTTGGTCTTCGTGATCCGCACCACAGCCTTCGGGGTCCCCGCCCACTCCCACGGTGATCGGCGAAAACTCACCCGTATCCAGCGTGAGTACGTCACCATCTCTGCATGAACTGGGGAGGAACCTGTGGGTAAGCGCGAACGCCGTCGCAAGAGAGAACGCTCCAAGAAGAAGCACCAACCTCAACAGCAGCCGGCCACTGCGCAGCCCATCATCCGGGAATACCCGGAGAGCGACCCGCGCATCCGTATCGTGATCAAAGACGACGCGCCTGAGGACGCACAGAGGATCAGCCTCCTGTACTGGGAGATCAAGAACGACGGCACCTGGGCCCGAACCGTCAGCAGCATTGGAGTGGCCAGCAATATCGGTGCGATAGCGACGGCACACTCTCACGCCATCCTGCTCGGCTCCCCCTGCGCGAACTGCTCTGAGCCAATCACCGTCACCAACCGGTCCTGGGCAAACAAGGTTGGGGGAAAGTATCTCGACGTCGATTCCCCCTCCTACCTCTGCTGGGACTGTACGGCGATCCAGAAGCGCGAGGAGGCGGAGCAGCAGCGGATTGCCACCGAGCAGAAGCGGGTCGCGCTGGAGCGCGAGAAGGAAAAAGCCGAAGAACTCAAGCGCCTGATCACTGAGGCCATCGAGGACGAGGAGGCAAAGAACGACTCCCCCGGCTGCCTCCCTGAAGACAATCCGCTGGCTCTGGCCCTGTACGTGGCGATGGTCAGCTACGCCACTCGTATCCCTGGGAAGCCGCTTCCCAGTATCACGGGCATCGGATCCATGGGCTGGACTGGCGACACGGCTCGGGACAGGGATCTTCTGCTCGCGCTCTACCAGGCGAACGCGATCGCTATTTCCCGGGAAACCTCGGCTCAGGCTTTCAGTATTTCCAAGGACGGTGACGACATCGCGTTCGTGATCGACGACGTCGTTTGGCGGCTCATCGGCGACCGATCAGCCGCGCAGGAACGCGCCGAGAAGATCACGAAGAGCTTCAAAACCAAGCCTGGCCCTCAGGGCGCCGCAGCGCGCGAAGTCTTCACCTCGTTGACGGACGAGATGGAGGTCGCCGACGTCGTGTCGTACCTCAACGGCCTGCTCATAAAGAACTACGACTACCCCGAAGTCCCGGAAGCGCGGCGCGAAGAGCTCGCGGAGGTCATCCGCAGAGGTTTCGGCCACGGATACACCTCTGGACAGATGTTCTGTTTCGCGTGGCGGGCCGCAGACTCTGCCGCAGGCTGGAAAGAGCGCAACCAGCCTATGGGACCACCAGAAGCCGCATCTGCCTCGGTGACCATCCTGAACGGGAAGATCGACAAGGCGATCGAACTCCACCATTCCATTCCGGAGTTCGACGTCCCCCGCTGGCACGGGACTCCCCTCGCGCTCAGCAGCTTCCGGAGGCTGGCCGCAGATATCCGTTGGGTATACAGCCGTGAGGTCATCGACGCGTGTCCACACTGCGACCACAACGGCCTCAAGGAAACCCTTCATCCGGAGACCGAGGCGATCACCATGGTGCGCTGTACCCATCCCTTCGAGATTCGGGACGAGCTCCAGGATGAAGAGCCGAACTGGTGGGACGACGCACCTGATCCAGCAGACGTCTGAGCCCAATACCTGCTGGCCGAAACCAGGGCTCAACCGTGCGGGCCCTGGAAGACCCCGTGTACGACTTCACGTTTTCCCGGCAGCGCACAGAGAGGCAGCCTCGACGGAGCACGGGACAGCAAGAAGCCCGGCGACAACGACGAAGGGGACGACGGGCTCGCAGGCGTACCCGCCCGTGTGCAGTGCTCCGTGTCGGGACAGACCGAAGCTCAGGGCCTGATCCAGGAAGTGGATCAGGCCCCGAGCAGTTCATGGTGGTTGCGTGGGGGGACGTTAAGGAGGAGAAAGTGCTCCCTCTCCCCATCGGCGAGCGAATCCGGACCGTCTGTCACATCGGGCGTCTCGCTGCGCGCGTTCGCAAGTCCGGGATCACCGGTGTCTCGATGTGATGCTGTACGGACCGTCGCTCGATCGACTCAAGCCCGGCGTCGGTCGGCGGGAGAGTCCTATGGACGCGTCAGGCGACGCGTGCGGCGCCGGTGAGCTCGCAGGCGTATACCTTGCCCTTCCGGCTGCTCCCACTGACGTCGCCCTACTGAACGACCGGATCAATCGGATTCCGGATGAGCCCGGCGCGGGCAGTCAGGAAACGAGGTTCACCTGTCCGCCCTCAGGAGAGAACGGCTATGTCGCTGCTGCTCACATCCCGGCCAGCTCCGCCCGGATCCGGTACGTGGCGATGGCGGTGGCAAGCGTCTCGGCCGTGAAGCCACTGCGGGCCGGCATGCCGCGGGCAGGGCTGACGGCGCCGTTCTTAGGGCGGGTCACGCCCGCCGTGCGGAGGATCTTCGTGAGTTCGGTGCCGAGTTGTTGGGCTCCCACGCCCAGGGTCTCCGCGAGGTCCGAGCTGTACATCGTGCCGCCGGCAGCGACAACGACCTGGTGAGCTCGCACCAGGAGCGAGGGGACCGCACTGTTGGGATCGGGCTCAGCCTCGGTCTCCGACGCCAAGCCGTCCTCCGGCCGTGCCGTGGGGCCTTGCTGTTCCACCTGCAGTTCCGACGAGGACTGCTCCAGCCGGGGTGCCGGCACCGTCACTTCGGCGATCAGAGCGTACGTGTGCGCCACCGAGGCGAGAGCGGCGGCGCCCTCACCGTTTCCACGAGCGAGCGCCGTACGGGCTCGTCCCGACAGATCGTGGGCAACTTCGGCTGCGCTGAGGCAGCTTGGGGTACTCATGCCCGAGGAAACGCGAGGGGATAAACCCGGGAAACGGCTCCTCGGGTAGCCGACGCCGCGTAACGGCCGAATAGAAAGCCGTTCATACGTCTCAACATGGGGAAATAGCTATTCCGTGACGACAGCGAGCAAAGCGTTACACGCTCGTTTGCGCACCCGTGCGCCCTCGCTGACACCCACCCGGGGGACGCCCCCCGCGTGACCTTGCGCCGCTTCGACCGCCGCAGCCCTGGCCAGGAGTGACTTCGCGGGCAGCAAGGTGACCCCACTGACTGACGTGTGGCGGCCGAGAGCCGAGGGGCTGGACCGCGGCCAGCGCAAGATCTCCTGCTTTGGGTGGTGAGGCCGCGCCGCTCCACCAGGAGTGGGTTTCGGCCAGACACATCGCTGCCCAAGCGTCGATGGCTCAGATCATCTACTGGCTCGGCAAGCCGCTGCCTATCATCGTCGTCAAGTGTCCAAAGGTGCGGGGGAGTCGGTCATGGATCCAGAGTCGCTGGCGCAGACCGCCGCGATCACCGTCGTCGGACTGATGGCCACCGACGCATGGCAGCGGACACGCGACGGCGTGGTGGCCCTATGGCGTCGGGTACGCCCTGTGCAAGCTGACGAGATTGGCACAGCGCTGGAGGAGACACGCGAGGAGATCCTCGCGGCGCAGCAGGAGGGCGATACCGAAGGCACCCAGGACCTTGAGCGGGACTGGCGTCGCAGGCTGAGGCGCCTTCTTGCCGCCGATCCGTCCATCGCTCAGGACCTTGAGGACGTCCTGGCCGAGGCCAGGGCGTCCCTGCCGGAAGGTGAACGGCCTCCCGTTCCCGCAGTACAGATGCACGCTCACGCGTCCGGGCACGCGCGCATCTACCAGGCCGGCCGGGACCAGCACATCATCGAGCGATGACCGGCTACCCGGACGCTCCGCACGGGAGCCACGTCCTGCGGGCTGCCACCGACGGGCACAGCCAGGTGTACCAAGCCGGCGGCAACCAGATCATCGTGGACTACTCCGTCCGGCAGTCCGAACCACCCTTTCCCGGGCTCGGGTTGGAATGGGCGAGCCCCGAGTCGGTACGCACTCCCCTGGTCGCTCCGATGAGTTCACCGCTGCGGGACAGGCTCGAAGTACGAGAGGCGCTCCTCAAGGCGATCGCTGACCCGGCGACCGCGGAGAACGGCCTGCACGTCGTCCATGGCATGGCGGGCAGCGGAAAGACCGCGTTGTCCCAGACGGTGTTCGACGAAGCCGTCGTCCGCCATGGAGTCGTGGGGTTGTGGGTCAACGCCTCCGATCGCTCGTCGTTCCGGTCCGGGATGCTGGCGGTGGCCCACGACCGGGGTGCCTCGCAGCAGGAAGTCGATGCCGCGCGCGAGGGCCGCCGCGCGGACGCGGATTTCGTCTGGCACTACCTGCACAGCTCGCCCGAGCCCTGGTTGCTCGTCCTGGACAACGCGGACGATCCGTCCGTCTTCGGCCACGGTGCCTGGCTACGGTCGAGCAGCCGCGGCATCGTACTGATCACTACCCGGCTCCGGGACGCCGCCGTTTGGCGCCGGGCCGCCAGGCATCGACTCGACGTTCTCGACGTTTCCTACGCCGTCGACGTACTCCGGGACCTCGTGGTCAGCACGGAGGACACCGCCAAGCTGGAACTGCTGGCGCGACGAGTGGGCGGCCACCCGCTGGCGCTCTCGCTCGCCGGCAACTACCTCGGCCGACAACTCCTGGAGCCGGTCCCAGTGGACGAATACCTGAAGCGCCTCGACGCCGACCCGTCGCTGCTCGATCGCGGTGCGGAACCCGGAGAACAGGAACTGCGACGGTTGATCAGCTCCACGTGGCAGATCTCCCTGGACACCCTGACCGAGCAGGGCATTCCCGAGGCAACGACGTTGCTCAGGCTGCTGTCGTGCTTCGGTGCGGCGCCCCTGCCCGTCGGGGTGCTCTCGCCGACCGGTCTGGAGGACACCGGGCTGCCGCACGCTGTCCCACCGCTCACCGGCGAACGCGCCAACGTCGCGCTCGAAGGACTGGAAACACACACCCTCGTCTCGCTCATCAAGGCCGATGGCGGGACCGAGCGCGCCGCCGTACCCAGCGTCCAGGCTCACCCGCTGCTCCTGGAGACGGTCGCGTCGCGCATTCCGGTCGACCAGCGCGCACTGCTGCTGGAGTCCGCCGCCGCTCTGCTGCAACGGCTCCTGTCGACGGGCTCGGGCCGATACGTCGATCCCCACACCCTGCGCCTTTTCACGCCCCACGCCTCCGCCTTGCTGAAGCACGCCGCCGCACATCGTGCGGACGCGGCAACCGCGTCGGCCCTGGCCGTCGTCCGCGACCTGCGCGACCAGTCGTATGTGCGCGGCGACTACGCCACGACCCGTGCTCTCGCGGACGACGCCGCCCACGTCACCGATGGACAGGAAACTGCGGAAGCCCTGACCGACCGCCACGAGCGTGGCCGGGTACTGACCGCCCTCGGTCAGTTCACCGAGGCCGCCACGGTCCACCGGTCAACGCTGGAGGCGCGGGAGACCCTGCTCGGCGCCGAACACGAGGACACCCTGGACAGCACGCATGCCCTCGGCATCTCTCTGTACGGCCTCGGCCGCTGGGCGGAGGACGAGCGGTTCATGCGCCGCGCCGCGGACGGGCGTGCCCTCGTCCTGGGCACCACGGATCCGGACACGATCGACAGCCGAGGCCGACTGGCCGAGGCCATCGGCCAGCAACAACGCTGGGACGAAGCCCGTCAGTTGGCGGCCGAGAACCTCACCGTGAGCGAGCGGGCCCTCGGTGACGACCACCCGCACACCCTGCTGAGTCGTATTGCCCTCGCCTGGGTGCTCGCCGGCACCGGGGAGTTGGAGGAGTCGGCAGCCCACACCCGCACCACGCTGGAAGGCAGCGAGCGAGTCCTAGGCAAGGACCATCCCCGGACACTCGCCGCGCGACAGCGCCTGGCGGACGTCCTGTCCCGTCTCGGTCGGTGGGCGCAGGCTCTGGAGGCCGCACAGGCGGTACGTGCCGTCCGACAACAGGTTCTCGGACCGGAGCACCCGCACACGCTCTCGATCGAGATCGTCCTGACCCGCATCCTGCGGAGCACCGAACGCATCGCAGAGGCACAGGAGTTGGCGGCACGCACGCTCGAATCGTGCGTCCGCGTTCTAGGTGATGATCATCCGGATACGCTGGCGTGTCGTACGGAGTACGAGGCAGCGCTCGCAGCCTCCGCGGGAACACCCTTCGCTCGCAGCAGAGTAGTTGACCAGGAGGACGGAAAACCGTGACCGAGCCGATACGCGTGTGGCGCAAGAGCAGCTACAGCGGTGCGGACAACGGGTGCGTGGAACTACTCACCCCCCCCCGCTGCACAGAGCCCCCATTCGCGACTCGAAGTTGCCCCACGGCCCGGTGATCGACTTCTCGGACCTCTCATGGACGCCCTTCGTCGAAGCTGTACAGCAAGGTGAACTGCGTGGATCATGACTACTGGCAGGCTGATGAGAACTGGTCGTTCACGGCGCCGGACGCGATATCAGTCCCGGCGGTAGCGCGATGAGCGATACGTCCAAACCGTCGCCGCTGCATCCCGCCGCTGCCGATGTCTCTCTTCGGGATCACGCCCGCTTGGCCAGCGCCGCCCGGGATCAGTACAACGTGGAGATCGGGCAGTACGTCGTCCACCGCGATGCGAGTCCGGGTCCCGCCGCATCCGACCGGTCGGGGCCGGACTCGGTACGCATGCCGCTCGCCGTGCGGTCCCCCTCCCCCGTCCGGGACCGTCACGAGATTCGCCGTGACGTACTGCACGCCATCGGACATCCCGGCGTCTCACACTCGAAGTTCGTCCTCTACGGCACCGCGGGAAGCGGAAAGACCGTCCTCGCCGAGGACCTCTTCCACGAGGTCGTAGCGCGGGGCGTGGTGGGACTGTGGGTGAACGCGGCCACCGAGGTCGCGTTCCGGGCCGGCATGCTGGCGGTCGCTCTCGACCGTGGCGCCGATCCGGGTCAGGTGGAGGCGGCGCGGGTCGGGCGACGTCCCGCCGCCGATCTCGTCTGGCAGTGCCTGGATGCCGCCGCCGAACCGTGGCTGCTCGTCCTGGACAACGCCGACGACCCGAGCGTGTTCGGCGACGGCGGCTGGCTGCGCGGCTCTCGGCGCGGCACCGTACTCGTCACCACGAGGCACGGCAGCGCACCCCTATGGCGGGACGCCGACCGCCGCCGCCTCGACGTCCTCGGCCTGGACGACGCCGTATGCGTCCTGCGTGACCTCAACGTGACCGGCTACGACCAGGCCGCGTTGGAGAGACTCGCGAACGGCCTCGGCTGCCATCCCCTCGCACTCACCCTCGCCGGCGCCTACCTCGGCCAGCGGCGGCTCGATCCCGTCACCGTGGACGAGTTCCTCCGCCGTCTACGCGAGGACCCGAGCGGCATCCTGGACGAAGCCGCCGACCCGGACGAGCGCGACCTGCGTCGGCTGATTAGCTCCACATGGCAGATCTCGCTGGACGCGCTGGCCGACCGGGGCGTTCCCGAGGCGACACCGCTGATGTGGCTGCTGTCCTGCTACGCGCCCGACCCTCTGCCCATCGGCCTGCTCCACGCCCACCGGCTCGGGCTCACCACCCTCGCCCAGGCCGAACCGCCACTGCCTACGCGGAAGGCGGACGCTGCCCTGCGGGGCCTGATGTCGCAGTCCATGGTGGCGGACCTCGACATTCCTGGAGACGTCGGCCTGCCCACTGTCCCCTGCCTCCAGGCCCACGCCCTCCTTCTGGACACCGTGGCCGCCCGCATCCCCCTCGACCAGCGCGAGGGCATCCTGGCCGCCGCCACCCAACTGCTGGACCACCTGCTACACGAGGGCGAAGCCGAGGGCACCTGCCTCGACGCCCAGACCCTGCGGCTGTTCACGCCGCACGCGCTGGCACTGCTACGCCGCACTGTTGCCGCCCGCTCGGCCGCCGTACCGAAGGCCCTCGGCCTTGTCCGCTACCTCCGCGACCAGAGCCGCGCACGCGGCGACTACACGTCGACACACCTTCTCGCGGAGTCCGCCGTGCACGTCCCACCGTCCGTGTCCGCTGCCACGGAGGCCGAATTGCTCGACGACCGATACGAACTCGCCTGTTCTCTTGCCGACTTGGGACGCTACGCCGAGTCCGTCGAGATCCACCGCGAAGTCCTGCGCGCCCGCGAAACACAGCTCGGCGCCGACCACGTCCAGACGCTCGACAGCGCCCACGCGCTGGGCCTGGCCCTGTACGGGCTGGGCGAGTGGGCCGAGGACGAGCTGCACCTGCGCCGCGCCGTCGAGGGCC
Organism: Streptomyces sp. S3(2020); assembly: GCF_013044505.1. Lineage (GTDB taxonomy): Bacteria > Actinomycetota > Actinomycetes > Streptomycetales > Streptomycetaceae > Streptomyces. The sequence goes on from NZ_JABERD010000026.1 coordinate 23,391, forward strand.
GCAGGCGGGTCCTCGGCCCCGAAGACGCCGCCACGATCATGAGCACCGCCTGCCTGGCCGAAGCCATCGGCGAGCAGCAGCGCTGGGACGAGGCCGAGGCACTGGCCCGCACCAACGTGGCCACCAGCGAAGCAGCACACGGCCCCACCAGCCCGTACACGCTCGCCGCACGCCACACATTGGCCTGGGCGCTGTATCGGCTGGGCCGTCTCGACGAGGCCGAGGCCCTTGCTTCCGCCACGCTCGCGGAGCGGGAACGCGCCCTCGGCTCCGAGCACCCGCGCACTCTCGTCATCCGGGATCTGCTCGCCGGCATCCTGTGCGCCCAGGAGCGCTGGACGGAGGCGGAAGCCGCAGCGCGCTCGGTCCTCACCGCCCGTGAAGAGGTGCTCGGCGCTGAGCACCCGCACACCCTGGCCATGCGCACCGGGCTGATCCGTATTCTCACCGGCGCCGGCGACATCACAGCGGCACAACCGCTCGCCGTACTGAATCTCGAAGCGTGCATCCGGGTCCTCGGAGAGGCACACCCCGACACACTCGACTGCCAACAGGCTCACCTTGACGCCTTCGGGTCAAACCTCCACGCTGACGAAGCGCCCCGGACTGGACATGACAAGGATGTACAGCGTTGACGGACACCGCACCGACCCGCATATGGATCAAGAGCAGCTACAGCGGGCACGACAACAACTGCATGGAATTCCTCACCCCCCCCCCCGCTGGGTAAAGCCGTAGTCCGCGACTCAAAAGATCCGCAGCAACGGGTAATCGTCTTCCGCGCCACTTCGTGGGCCCCGTTCATCCGCGCCTGGCGCGCAGGCAATCTGACGATGGAGGAGGCTGCTTAGGGGGAAGGTCACTTCCCGTACGCCCGCTTCCAACGTGCCCGGTGCCGGGAGTCGCCCTGCCCACGGCCGTTCACCTCACTCAGGGACAGCAGCGAGGCCCCGTTGTTCCACAGTCCCCGGTGATCCCGGTGCACGGCGAGAATTCCGTTCTGCACCGCGAACTTCTGGGAAGGGCCGCTGAACCGCGTGGTCGTGACGAACACGGCCAGGTCAGCCCCGCAGTGCACCTTGGCGCCGAGCAGATCACGCAGTTCACGGCTCGCGATCGTGCTGGTCGGTGTATAGCGCTTGCACTGGATGACGAGGGTCCTGCCGTCCGGAAGTCGGCCGACGACGTCGGCGCCGTTGTCGTTGGCGCCGCCCACACGCCGTACGTCGGTACATCCGTCCCGTCGGCACAGGCTTGCGACGAGATCCTCGAACTCGGTGCCGGTCATCGCGTCCACGTCGGCAAGTGTCCGGCGACCGGCCTTCACTACCTCTTCCTGCCGCCACAGACGATCCCGCGCACGCACAAGCCGGTCCGTACGCCACAGCCACCATCCGACCGCCGCGACGGCGCCGAGACTCACAGCCCCCGTGACGTACGGCCACACGACCGACCAGAAGACCACGAGCAGGACCAGTACCAGGCCACCGCCGACCACCACCGACTTCAGCCGCGTCGCCCGTCGCCTGCGAGCTGCCGCACCCCGCCCGCGCCTCGTCACCGTCGATGTCCTCCCCCACAGGTCCGTGTCCCGCAGTGTGGGCCGACCGAGGCAGTACGAGAAGGGCGCGAGTCGGCCATGGCCGGATCGGATGACCAGGAGGGACATGGACGTCACCTCGGACGTCAACGCCGACGGTCTCCGCAGCTCTTTCCAGTGGTCACAGAGCTGATCGACTCCGCAGATCCGGAATGGGCGGCAACACTCGCGCTGTGGCTGACAACACAGACGTGCCAGGTGAAGCTGGCCCTTCTCTGCAGAGTGACCCCAGACCAGGAGGAAGGGCTGCCACCCGCACCGGCCGCTTACGGCTCCAGTTCTGGCGCTGGGTACTCGCGCCTCGAACGACGTGGCTGGCCCGCCGCCTGGCAGCTGATTTCGGGCCGGGCATGGATGCCCACACCGCCTGGGTGATGGCACGAATGGCGCGGCACCCGGACGAGTTCCCCTATGCGATGCAACACCTGAACGGTGACGAAGACGCCATCTGATCCCGGTGCGAGAGCTCGTCGCCCATGCGGCCCTGACGCCACCATGGAACCATCGCTGACCAGGGAAAACACAAGTATCTCTGGTTGCAGTTCTGGTTGCATTCGCCTCCGTTCAGCAGCGTCCGAAACCTCCGCCACTACCCACTCCACGGCAGGTCAGGACACCCCCGAGCATCCCCGACCCCCCGGACGAACATTTGGAAAGCGTGTTGGGCCCATTCATGAGATCGAACCTCATATCGGCCAGTGATCGGCTCCAGATCGATTGATACCGGACGCCACTGACAACAGCGACACCGCCCGCGACCGGTCCCTGCCCGACCAGCTCATGTCCTACGCACCGGTGTAGACGAAACGCACAGGTTCAATGAGAACAGCTGCGGCGGTCTCCAAGTCGGCCAGCCGGGCCGACAGCGTCGCCTCCGCCAGGCGCGGCGGCAGCGCGTCCCCGAACTTCAACCCCCGCACCGCTCGTTCGTCGGCAGCGGGAAGGCAGAGTCGATCGGGGGCATCGCTCAGGGCTTCTTTCCACACTGGTGGGGTGAGGTTTTCCCGTAGACGGATCCAGTGATCATTGATCCGCTGGGCCGGCACCGCTACCCCCTCCAGCGTGGCGGACAGAGTGGCGTTCGCCCGGTGGCCTGCCCAGGTCCACCAACGCAGTTGTCCTCCGTCCCCCCGCACGATCAGCGTGCCGCCCGGGTGTACCTTCTCCAGGAAGACGTCGCGTGCCTCCTTGAGTGAAGTGATGGCGCGTTGGGTCAGGGCAACGGGCGGATCCGCCCCCAGCAGTACCTCGCGCACGGCTCGGGTGATCTCGAAGGAGGCGCCCTGGCCGAATCCCGTGCCGCTCCACTTCGCCTTGCCTCCGCCGTCGACCGGTTCGACGAAGCAGCGCTTACGTCGCCAGTCGATGTAGGTGACCTGCCAGTTTCGGCCAGCGAGAAGGAGGCGGCGGGGGCCGATGACCTGCTCGGTGAGCAGGGCGGGATCGGTACGGCCGATCTCGGTGCGGCCCTGGAGGACAGTGAACTGCGGGGGTGCGGTGAAGACGGCGGTGAGGTTCATGAAGTGGCGGTGGCCGAAGCGTCGTTCGGCTTCGGGACCGATGAACAGCATGCCGCCGTCCTGGTCCAGGTATCCCTGCTCGACCAGATGCCGGACGATCGGTTCCGCCGACCCGCCGAACGGTCCCAGGCCGTTCCACCACTCCTGCCAGAGCCGGTCTCCGACACGGTGTTCCTGAAGGCAGAGGGCGAGCAACTGCTGGGCGACGATGTGCCGTGGCTCAGGCGGTGCGGTCACCGGTTCCACCCAGCCTCGCGACCATTGCAGAAGCAGTCCCGCGGCGGCCAGGAGCCCACCTTGGTCGAGGGCGAGGAAGAGGCAGTTGCGGGTTGTTCCCGCGCGGCGCCCGGTGCGCCCCAAGCGTTGGAGGAAGGAGGCGACGGAAGCGGGCGCGTCGATCTGGATGACCCGGTCGAGGTCTCCGACGTCGATGCCCAGTTCCAAGGTGCTTGTGGAGATGATGACGCAGTCGCGTGCTTCGGCGAAGGCAGTCTCCGCGCGTCTGCGTTCATCGAGGGACAGTGAGGCGTGCGACAGGAAGGTGGTCACGCCCTTGGCGCGCAGTTTGGCGCCCAGTTCTTCGACGAGACGTCGTGACTCGCAGAAGACAAGACGCTTCTCGCCTCGGTGGAGGGCACTGATGACCGTGGCCGCGTTGTCGAGCGAGCCGACGTAGTCGAGCTGGATGTCACCGGGCGGCACGGAGGTCGGCGCGGTTTGCTGCGCGGGCTGCGCCTCGGTCAGGTGAGGCGCTACCACGCGGCCGGGGCGTTTTCCGGCACCCGAACCCTGGAGCCAGGTGAGCAATCCTTCGGGGTTGCCCACGGTCGCGGAGAGGCCGACGCGCTGTACGGAGCGGCCCACGACTCGTTGGAGGCGTTCCATAACTGCCAGCAGGTGCCAGCCGCGGTCGTCGGCGGCGAAGGCGTGGACCTCGTCGACCACCACGGTGCGCAGCCCGGAGAAGAAGGAGGCGTGGTCGACGTTGACGCTGACCAGCATGGCTTCCAGCGACTCGGGAGTGGTGAGCAGTACGTCGGGCCTGGCCGCAAGGATGCGCCGTCTGGTACCGGCCGGTGTGTCACCGTGCCAGAGAGCCGCCGTCCGGCCGAGCCAAGCGGTGTACGTCTCCAGCCGCGGCAGCAGGTTGTTCAGCAGTGCCTTGAGCGGGCACACGTACAGCACCGACGTGCCGGACCAGCCCTGGGCGTGCATCCGGGACAGCAGCGGGAAACAGGCTGCTTCCGTCTTCCCGCCCGCCGTCGGTGCCAGCAGCAGGGCGTCCTCACCCGCGGTCAGCGGCGCGACAGCGGCCTCCTGGAGCGGGCGCAGTCCCTTCCAGCCCAGGGTGTTCACGATGTGGTGGACGAGCGCCGGTTCCAGGGCGTCAGCTGCGCTCATGGCAGTTCCAGCTCGACGGCGTCCGCCCGGTCAGCGGCTGCGTTGCGTTCGATGTCGGTGAGTTCACCGGACGAGACGGTGAGCTGGTAGTGCTCACGCGGGTCGAAGTCCGCGAACTCGTCGACGCGGTCGAGGACGTCGGCGACGAGCTTGCGGAGAAAGACCCGGGGGGCGATCCCGACATTGCCACCCAGTCCTCCGGTGACGGCGGTGGCCAATTCACTGACGTAGGCGTCGTCGACCCGCGCGGCGACCCGGTCGGGATGGTGTGCCGCTCCCCGGTAGAGGTCGCGCGTCTTCCGGCCGAGTTCAACCAGGCGCGGCAGGTCGAAGCCGGGCAGTCGCAGCTGGACAGCCCTGGGTGAATCGAAGCGGGCGTCGGTCGTGAAGTCGGTGGCAAGCCTCTGGGCCAGGGGCGGGAGCCGCTGGACGCCTTGCTGCCCGTCGTAGAACGCGGGGGTTCCCGTGATGACGAGGAAGAGTCCGGGGAAGCGTCCGGCGTCGATCTCGTCCAGGAGCTGGCGCAGCGCGTTGAGCCCCTTCTCCCGGACGTCACCACGGACGCGTTGCAGGGTCTCCGTCTCGTCGAGCACGAGGAGCAGTCCGGGATGACCACAGTCGCGCAGCACGGTCAGCAGTCCCTGGAGGAACCCGAGCGCGGCGAAGTGGTCCAGGTCTCCGCGCACACCGGCGGCCCGGCGTGCGGAGGCGGCCACGGACTTCTGGCCGCCGAGCCAGGCGATCAGGGCTTCCGCGGTCGCGCCGTCCCCGGCTACGACGGCCTGACGATAGCCGCGCAGGGCGGCGGCGAACGCGGGTGTGGTGCGGGCGACGTCGGCGAGCCGACGCTCCATCAGGGCGTCCACGGCCGCGGCGAGGGCTTCCTCGTCGTCCTCGTCGATCTCCGAGCCGTCGAGGACCTCCTCCTCCAGGGTGTAGAACCACGAGTCGACAACGGCGCGCAACGCGCTGGGCTGGTGAGTCCCGGTGGCGAGGCGTTCAGTGAGCCTGCGGTAGACGGTCTCCAGCCGGTGCAGCGGCGTCTCGGTTTCGGAGATCTGCACTTCCGAGGTGGCGAGTCCAGCGCGCTTGGCCCGCTCGGCCAGCCACCGGGCGAAGAAGGTCTTGCCGGAGCCGTAGTCGCCACGCACAGCGTGGAAGGCCGCGCCACCGCGCGTGACGGTGGCCAGATCGTCGTCCAGGGCGGCTTCGAACCGGTCCAGTCCCACCGCGAACAGGTCGAGGCCGGACTGCGGGACGGTGCCACGGCGCAGGGCGTCGATGACCTCGCGGCGGCGGACCGCGCTCACGGAGGCGGAGTCGGTCATGCCGTCTCCTCCTGCTTCCCGCCCTCGGCCATGTCTCCGTTCTCCCCGTCCTTCTGCTTCGGCAGGAACTGCTCGCGCAGGAGGGGCACGTCGAGTTTCACGGCGTGCCCACCGTCGATGAACCCCAGGACGGGGTAGCCCTCGACGTTGAGCAGCCGTTGCACCGTCGCGATGAACCCCTCGATGTTGCGGCGGACCCGTCCGGTCGCGGAGATCGCCGCGGCGAGCGCGGCCGGGGACATGGTCCCGCCCGCGCTGACGAGTGCGTCGATGACCGCGGACACCACGTTCGCCTCGGGCGCCTTGCGGACGTACTCCTTCTGTGCCGAGTACACCTCGCTGGTAACCACCGTCGCTCCCAGCGACCCGGCGGCCCGGCGGCCGGCCTCCGGTCCTGTGGACGGCCGCGCCTCGGTGGCAAGTGCGTCCTGCGAGTGCGACGCCGGTTGCGCGGGCCGCTCGTGGGCGACAGGTAGCGCCTGGCCGGTCGCCACGGCAGCAGAGGCCGCAGCGGCACCGGCAGCAGGTGTCCGCCACCATCCCGGCGTCGACAGCTCGCGCGGCAGCGGTACCCAGTCCTTCGGGGCCTCCTCCCCGGCCGGGAGCAGGACGAGTACCGGGACGGTGACCTCGGCCAGCGACGCGCCACCGTGATACCCGGCTCGACGTCCGGTGTAGCGGATGTCCTCACGCCACGGCAGGATCACCGCCCCCGAACCTTCCCGCACGCGCCGGCCGTGGACGGCGACCTCCCCCTCGCCCGCCGAGCCACCGGTGCGCCAGCGGGCCGCCTCCGCACCGTCGGCCTCGACCGTCGGGGTGTCGTCGCGGCTGCCGCGCTCCAGGACGTGTCCGTGGTCGGAGACGATGACGACGGGACGGCCGTAGCTGCGGGCGGCGGCAAGCAGTTCGCGCAGATGGGTGACATCGGTGAGAGACCAGGTGGTGCCGCGGCCCTGCCGGCCGTTGTCCAGGGCGTCGTCGATGGTGTTGAGGACCACGCCCACCACCGCGTCCGAGGCGAGCGTGATCAGAAGTTCGTGGGAGAGGGCGTGGCCCGCTTCGCCACCGATGGCGGCCTTGTGGAAGAGGACTGCCGCCTTGCGTCGCCGCTTCCACAGGGCGTTGAAGCCCGCGGTCTCGGCGGACTGGCCTCCTTCGGTCGCCTCGCCGGCCAGCAGCGATGCGCGGCTGACCCTGGTGATCGAGGGCAGCATGGAAACGGCCGCGAAGCGTGCCGGGGCCTCTCCCGTCTCCGGGCGGGGCACGATCTCGCGCCAGCCGTCGCGTTCGGCTTCCTCGCCGAGCTGGGCGGCTACGGCACTGCTCATGCCGTCGAGGACGAGGAAGAGCGGTGCGGTCCGGCCCGCCAACGGGCGTACGACGGTGTCCAGCACGTTCTCGATGACGAGGCAGCCCTCGGGGTGCTCGGCGGTGGCGTGTACGGCCCAGGCGGCGAGCCGCGCGGCGAACTGTTTGTCGAGGCGCTGTCTGCGATCGCGTGCCTGCTCGTACAGGGCGTTCAGGTCACGGCCGGTTTCCAGGTCACCGTCGGGGTCGCCCGCCCACAACACGGTGAGCGCGCGGTCGGCCCAGCCCCAGTCGGAGACATGGGCTCGTACCCCGGCGGCCACGGTGGGGACGGTGGGTTCGGGGCCGCTGAGCCAGCGTGCGACCCGCACGGCCGTCTCGGCGGCCTGGATGTGGTCCGGGCGCAGGGCGGCCAGGCTGTGTCCGAGCAGGTCGTCCAGCGCGGCCTCGCCCGCAGCCGGGGAGACGCGGGCGTCCGCGACGGTCCTGCGGAGCTGTGCCGTGAAGCTGGACGGGAGGAAGCGGCTTGCGGCGAGCCCCGGGGTGAGGCCGGCCGTGTCGGCCAGTTCGTCGGCCCGTTCGAGTACGGCGACGACCCTCCGACGGGCGTCCTCACTGGTCCGGGCGTCGGCGATCCAGCGGGTGAGGGTTCCCTCCACGGCGTCGGTGAACGCGGCGAGTTCCGACCGGCGGGGCATGACCTGCCCGAACAGGCCGCCGAGCGCGAGTACCGTGTCGGGTTCGACGGACGGGTCCCGCAGTACCGCGCCGAGCAGGCCGAGCGCCAGGGCATCGTGCCCGAGCCCGGTCTCGGCGAGGGACAGGAGAACGGGGACGGCGGGCCCGGCGACTTCCGCAAGCCACTTCTTCAGCTCGGTCCGCTCGGTGGCGCCCAGTTCGGCGAACCGCCGGGGGCCGGCGGGAGTGCGCGACCAGGCGAGGAGTGTGTCGGCGTCGAGCGTTGCCTGCCCGTCCTGGCCGCTGGAGCCGCCCGCCGTGCGCAGCCCGAGCCGTTCGACGGTCAGCGCGCGTAGTGCCGCGTCCCGGGTCAGCACACCGCCGACCCGGGGCCAGCCGCTGTCAGCGGGCTCGGCTTCGACAAGGGCGTCCAGAAGCCATCGCTCGCGGTACATGCGCGGGTCCAAGGCAGTGGCGCCAAAACGCTGGAGGACGACCTCGGCGTTCTCGACGGTCAGGGTCTTGCGCCGTACGGCCCTGCCGCGCACGTCCCAGCCGAGCTGCTCGTCGTCGACGCCCGTCGTGACCACTAGTACGTCGGCAGAGGAGGCGGAGGCAGAGGCCGTGCTCCGGTGCTCGTGCAGGGCGGTGAGGACACCGAGGACGGAGGCTTCGTCCCGTACCTGGACGCGGCGCGCCTCGCCGTGCAGGGTGACGGTGAACCGCATCGGGGCGCCGGGCGCGTACTGACCGTGGACGAGCACGAGGGTGCGCTCGCGCAGCGCCTCGGCGTTCGCGGCGAGCAGGGCCTCGACGGTACGGCGGCCCACCCGGGGCAGGGCCGGGGGCATCAGTCGGTGTCCCCGTCGCCCGGTTCCGTGGCGGGTCCGTTCGAGCCCTCGGACTCGGTGACTGGGTGCCAGGAGACCTTGATACGGGTGCCGGGATGGGCCGCGATATAGGCGCGGATCTCCGTGCCGAGCTCGGCGACCGTGCTGGCCAGCGACGTCTCCAGATGGGTGGGCTCGATGAGGTGGACGGCACGCGGGCGGGCGTTCTGCGCGTCGCCCCCGTTCCGGGTGGTGTCGTCGGGCTCCGACGCGGAAGGCTGCGTGGGGGTGGTGGGCGTCGCGGGGGCAGGGGGACCACCGGGGGGGGGGAAGCGGATGTCCTCGGCGGTCGGCTGGGGCGTGACCGGCGGAGCGGTCGGCTGGGCGGGCTGCGCTCCCTGAGTGAGACGGGTGGCTTCCCGCATCAGCGCCATGACGGTGTCGGGGAGCCGGTCCAGAACGGGCACGAGCGAAACGGCCTGCTCGTGCTCACGGGCGGTGCGGTGCACCTCGTCGCGGAACCGGGCCGCCCGTTCGCCGACGCTGTCCTCGCGTCCGGTGAGGTCGCGTACGGTCTCCGCCAGCAGGGACCACTCGGTGCGGCGCAGCGCGGCGGCGACCTCCGGAGCGTACCGGAGGGCCGCGGCGATCTCCTCGTCCGTCACGTCATACGCGGCGGCGGCCAGCTCCCGCACGAACGGGGCCGGTTCGGTGGTGCGCAGCAGCCGGGCGACGAGATCGGCCGCGGCCTTGGTGGACTTCATGCGGGGCGCGTCGGCGCCGTCCGGTCCGGTCAGTCCGAGGTGAGCGGCGTTCTCCGTCAGCAGGGTGCGTGTCTCGCCGAGGGCCACGCGGTGTTCCTCCGCGACCGCGCGCACGCCTTCGGCGAGCCGGGCGACATTGCGGGCGAACAGGACCCGCGAGACGGTCTTGCCGAAGATGGTCCCGGCGCGGCCGAGCGCGGTGTGGAACTCGTCCTCAGTGGGCAACTCGACCGCCCGCAGCCCGTATCCGGAGGCGATCCGTTCCAGCTCCGGGGCCTTGGGCAGGGGCGAGATCTGGTAGACCCACGTACGGTCGTCGAGCAGGGCATACGTGGCGATGATCAGGTTGCTGACATGGCGGTCCAGGCCGGTGTAGCCGAGGTCCTCGATCCAGCGACGGATGTCGTCGACGGACAGGTCCGGACCGGCGTCCGGGGTTTCCGCCGCCTTCTTGTTGATGCGCAGGCGCCAGTCGGTGGTGACGTTCAGCGGCCCGTCGTGGACCTCGCCCAGGCCGAGGGCGTGCACGATCTTGCGGACCATCGGGATCTGCTGGCTGTCGACCACGACGCGCCGGGAGCCATCCTCCATCGCCCTCGTGATCCATTCGAGCGTGGTCTTCAGCTCTCGCGTGGTGATGGCTTTGCGGGTGAGCCGCGGGTCGAAGTCGGGGTGCTTGGGGTGCAGGGCGCCGAGGAGCCCGTCGGCGAGCAGGAAGAGGTTCTCCTCGAAGCCGACCGCCGGTTCGGGTCTGGTACGGGTGAAGCCCGGCTGGAGCGAGATCAGGTGATGCCCCTCGGGCACCTCCGCGCCGGCGGTCCCGGGCTCGGTGCGGGCGATGCCGTAGAGCTGGAGCAGTGCCTCTGTGAGCTGGCTGGTCAGGCTGTCGCGGGACGCCTTGAGCTGGTTGCGGATCTGGACGCGTTCCTCGGCGGGACGGGTCGCCGTGTGGTCGTCGAGCCGGTCGCGCTCCAGCAGATAGTTGATCTTCAGCAGGCGGCCGAGGTTGCGGGCCTTCTGCTCGGACAGGAAGTGCGGCAGCCAGACGATCGTCGGTGCCGTCCTCCCGGCCCGCTTCATCCGCTCCACCCGCTGTACGTCGTCCATCGGTGAGCGGCCGTGGTCGTCGAAGGGGTAGTCGAAGACGAACCGGATGTTGCCCTCGCTCTGCGGCGCGAACTCTGCGTCGGGCAGGTGCGGATCGCGTACGTTGCCGAAGACGAACTCGACGGTGCGCTTGGTGCCACGCCAAACGACCGTCCGCTCGCAGACGAACGCCTGGGCGTCGGAGATGCCGAGCGCCGCCCACAGCTGGTCCTTGATCCACTGACGGCGGTAGCCGTCCTGGTCGGCGACGCCCTGCACCTCTTCCAGCAGCGGCTCCACGTCCAGGTCGGACAGGTGAAGATGGAAGACCGGGTCGGCGGATTCGCCCTCGCTGCGCAACTCGCCGTCGAACCCCTCGGCCTGAAGCTCCTGAAGGCGCTGGACGGCGATGCTCCCAGCGTCCCCCACCCGGGTCCTGATGGTCCCGTGGTTCAGCGCGGCGAGCCGACCGCCGGTAAGCCGGGTCAGGGCGGGCACGTTGGGCGCGAGCGAGGCCAGCAGCAGCGTCTTCACCAGCCGGTCGTCGGTCTGGAAGCGCTTGTCGTCCTCGGAGCCGTACTTGGTCAGCAGGTGGTCGCGGACGCGGCCGTGGAAACGGTGGGCGATCTCCGACTCCTTGCGGAGCTTCGCGGTGAACGCCTCACCGGTCCGCGCGGCGATGACATCCCACAGGTCGCCTATCGGGACGAGCTGGCCGAGCCGCAGGTCGTCGCGCCGCCGACGCAGCAGCTCCTGCACGAGCTTGAGACCGGTCCGCTCGCGCTGGAGAGCCCCGGAGAGGTCGACCAGCACGTTGAGCAGGGCCGGCGAGAGCGGGTACAGGGTGCGGAAGTCGTCCCAGTCGGCCTCGGTGCGCCCCTGCGCGTCGAGCAGCACCTGCCGCACCTCGTCCCGCGACGACTCCACGATCTTGAACGCGTCGTCACGTGCCTGCTCCATGCCCGGACGGGGAGCGAGCACTCGGTGCTTGATGATCTCGACGAGGTTGCTGTCCTCCAGCTCCACGACGTCGATCCGGCCGGCGAGGTAGTCGACCTGCTGCTCCAGGTTCTGTACGTCCGCGCCCGCCACGTCGGAGCCGATCAGCTGGGACAGGTCACGCTGGCGGGAGACGAAGGACACGATCGGCACGGGCCGGCCGCTGTCTGCGGACTCGATCAGCTTGACCAGCCGCTGCACCTGGTCGCGGACGAAGTCCTGGTCGCCCATGTGCGCCTGGAGCCACAGGATCAGCTCGTCGAGGAAGAGGACGACGCCGTCGTAGCCGAGCGACTGGGCGTGCCGGGAGATGACCTTGAGGCCGTTCTCCAACGGGATGAAGGAGCGGGCGTCGCCGCGGGCGGCCTGGGTGTAGGCGGCCATGGGCCCGGTCAGCAGCGCCGACACCAGCCGCTCGCGGTCCTCGCTGCCGGGCGGCGCGGCGAAGGCGCGGTCTAGTTCGGCGGTGCTCCAACCGCCCGCGCCGGACAGGTCCGCGCTGCCGTCGATGCCCGGCAGATCGTCCTCGTCGTCCGCTCCGGACGCCCCGCCTCCGTTAGACGCGGTCGCGTCCGCGCCGGCCCCGAGCCACTGCCGGAACTTGTCGTCGTCACCGAGGAACGTCCGCTGCCGGTCCGCGTCGGCGAGCAGCGCGTCCGCCCGGTAGACGGCAGGGGTCGACTCGTCCGGGTGCAGCTCCCGCACGGTGTGCACGTAGCCGCCGAGCAGCGCCGAGTCGAGGTCGGTCGACCCGACGAGGTGGTAGGGGACCATCAGGAACCGCTTGCGGCCCAGCCAGTCGCCGTGCTCGGCGACGGCCTCCTTCAGCCCCCGCTTGTTCAGGGCCCCCTCATGGCCGTTCAGCACGGCATGCAGCACGGTCAGGAAGTGGCTCTTACCGGCGCCGAACGAACCGTGCAGGTAAGCGGCGTGCGAGTCGCCAGTGCGTACGGCCTTCGCGACGAGGCCGAGCGCCGCACGGAACGCCCTCTGCAACTGCTCGGTGACGACGTACTCCGCCACTCGCTCGTCGGCCTCGTGGAAGCCCTGGGAGAGATCAACCTTGAAATCGCCCGCGTGGACGTCCTCCTTGATGTCGATGACATCGCGGAGGAACAGCTCTGTGGTCGACATCAGGTGATCAATCCCTCACTGTGCTGGCGGCCGGCCGGACAGCGCCCCCCTCGGTGCGGCGCACGGTCCATCTTGCCAGGTGGGTCCGACGGCGGGAGAGGAGATCGCAACGGGTTTCATGGCAGGGGATCACGGTGGGTGACGGGACTGGGATGGATCGCCCGGTGTGACTACCCGGGGCACCTGGCAGCGGCCCCGTCTGGAGGTCCACCGCCGCCCAGTCTGGCGCGGTCGCCGGTGCGCCAGCGGGAGGACTGGGCGCCGAGCAAGGGCAGGCTCCGGCCCATGGCTGCGGGCTCCGTGACATGACCGCGGCGGACTACACCAGCAGGACGGGGTGTGTGTCAGACACTTCGACGTGTACCAGCGCGGCAGGATGTGAAGGAGGCGTAGTGCGAAGCTCGCCGGGCGCGATCCAACGATGACCCTGTTGATCCCGCTGCAGGCAGCTCAGGGGAGAGCGAGACCTCTCTCCCCTTACACCGCTCTACTCGTCGTCCAACACGGGCTGTTCAATCTGCTCATTGGGCTGCGCCGCCTTCCGACCGCGCGCCTTCCGCACCGGACGCCAGTCCTTCATCTGCGCCTCGCCCACGGCGTGCGTCCGCAGCATGCGCCGGAACTCCGCCTCCAGTTCCTCCGCCGGTGAGCCGCCCTCCCACTCGTCGTCGGGCGCGCTGTACCACTGGTGCACCCACGGCATGACCTCACGCAGTCCCGCGAGCATCGGAACGAGACGGTCAGCGCCCCAGGCGTCATTCCTGACACGCGCCTCGATGAGCTGTGTGATGGCCACCGCCTGATCCTTGTGGTCCCAGCCGGCCCAGCCAAGCATCAGCGTGGAGTCACTGTCCGGGCCTGCCTCCGGGTAGGAGATGAACCGTTCCTTGGGTACGTCGAGTTTGCCTCGGTGAGTCCAGAAAGACTGCTTGAGGAAGTCCGCAGGTTTGAACTTCGTCGGCGGATCAATATTGAGCCGCTGGCCGGTACGGTCCTCCTCACGCTGCTTCTCCCAGACCTTCTCCCACTCCTGGCGGGTACGCAGGCCCGAGTCCTTGTAGCGCATTGCAGCGAGGTAGGGCACATGTTCGTCGGCGATAACCTCACTAAGAATCTGCGCGAGGGGGAGGTCCGGCTTCTTCAGGTGATCGGCGGCGTAGAGGGCCGCGACGGAGACGAAGTCGTGGTCTGAACCGAGCCTGTCGGCAAGGTTGTTGACGGATAGCGTCCGGGGGCGGCGCAGACCGTCATGTACCTCGAACCACAACTCCTTGTCCTCGCAGCGGTCCAGTAGCCAGTTCCGCAGCGCGGTTCGTTCCTTCTTCTCCCACGAGTCAGCGGCCCAGCGCCTCTTGCACTCCGGGCGCTCGATGAGGGCAATGTCCTTGCGGTTACTAATGAGATCGATGCGGGCTTGGACGATCTTCTGATACCAGTCCGGCCAACGGGCGGGAATCTCAGTGACGGGATTCGAGTCGTGGCGTCGGAACCACTCGCTCACAGCCTCGTCTTCCATTGCTCGTGATGCGATCGCCACCTCGAACGCCCGTTCACCTAGCTTGACTTCGGGAATGTCGGCGAGGCGACTCGAAGGCGTCACGGTTCGGGCGATCTCGGCGTCGCTGAGTAGCCCGTACAGACCATAGACCTGCCAGTCCAACTCCTCTTGCTGGGCGATCATGCGTCGGTGGACCTTGGCCTGTTCGGCCTTGGCGGTATCGAGCGTTCGCCGCGTGGGTACGCCGTCAACGGCTACAACCGACGGTTCCAAAGCAGCGAGCTCCTGTGCCAGGGCATCGAGGACGCGGCCGAGGTGGAGCGGAAGCTTGGCTGGGAGGGGGAACTCTTGCAGCTTGGTTCCGGTGAACTCGTAGAAGCTCTCCCACGCGTACCTTCCAGTCGAGCGCTCCCCTCCCCGATTCCCCTTGTCCTGACTGACCTGCTTCAACCAAAAGCAGGCCGTCGAAGAATTGAGCGCCCCCAACAACTCCATGTGCTCATCTTCCTCAGACCCCACCGGCAGCTTGATCACTGGAGCGGAACGGTTGAACACCTTCCCACCTCGGTCCAACACGAAGTGGTTGTGCGTTGACACGAACGCGAACGCGATTCCCAGCGGCACTGAGTAGCGTTCCGGATGCCACCGACTCCATTCGTACCAGGTAAGCCCGATCTCCTCGTGGGTGCCGCCAGGCTCCCGCCGTAGCCTGAGCATGCTGCGTTGCGCCCACAACACCCGCTGAATCGCGGCATCAGATAGGTCTGGGGACAGGTCCTGACCGTAAGGAAACAACGCCTCGGTCTCAGGTTCCAGGCCCCAGTCCCGAATGACGTTACCCTCCACCAAGGGCACCACGCGGCTCTGTGGTACTGCGTGCCTAGCCCAGCTACCGGGCGGGGCGAAGTACGCCTCGTCCGCACCTGTGTGAGTCGTACGCCCAATCAGCTTCACACGTGCGCCAAGCAGCTCCGCTCCCGCAGCTGTAAGCTGGCCGAACACCTCCGAGGCACCGCCCCCGCTCAACGACCAGGGTGCCCCGGCGAAGCGATCACGACCGTAGTCCGCTACCGAGACCCACTCCGACTCACTCCCCGGCGAACCGACGCGGCTGACGATCTCCTTCCAGACTCGCCCCTCGGCAGCGATCTTGGGCTGATCAGGCTCCCCCCGCACCCCCAACACCGCCCGAATGGTTCGGCTATCACTGGGAACCCGGTTGCGCCCTACCAGAATGACTGTGGGAGTTCCGTGTCCTGGAATATAGGCACCCGAGGTGTCGATGACGTGCGAAAGCTCCACCCTGTTCCGAAATACAACCTCAATCAGATTGCGACCGAACTCGCGCTTCATAAACGAGTTGGCCGTAATCTGGCCGACGAATCCTCCACCGCCCTGTCTGCCGCCCGGCCCCTTCACCGCAAGCTCGAACATGCGCTGGGCGAAAGGCACTGACAACGCGAAGAGGCCCACACACGCGTCGTAACCCTTCTTGTAGTTCTCCTTCTCCTGCTTGTCCTTCACCGTGATATACGGCGGATTTCCCACCACCACGTGATACGACCCCCGCCCCAGCAGGTCCACCTTCTTCGCGTACTCCCACACATCCTCCGTGGTATACGCATAAGCCCCCTCCTCGCGTCCCACGACCGCCTCCGCGAACAGCGTGTCCAGGTCGGTCTGGATACCCGCCGCGTCGCGGCCGTGCAGCAACGAGTCACCGACAGCCACGTTGATCGGGAACGGCCGTACGTCCGCCAGCCGCTCGGCGCCCGCTGCGCGCATCGCGGCGACCAGGAGCCGGAAGCGGGCGATGCTCACCGCGAAGGGGTTCTTGTCGCAACCGTGCACCGACTCCAGAACCCGCCGGACCAATGTCCAGTTGTCCGTGCCGGGTTCCGCACGCCGCCACTTGTCGAGCAAGCGGTCGAAGATACCGAGCAGGAAGTGACCGGAGCCGCACGCCGGGTCGATGGTGCGCAGGCCGCGACGCTCCCTGCCGTCGGGGCCGGTCCAGACGGGGTTCAGGCCGAAGCCCTCCCCATCGTCGGCGATCGCCGGTTCCAGGGTCAGGTCAAGAATGAACTCCTCGACAAACTTGGGGGTTTGGAGCAGCGCGTACGTCTTGCGGGCGTGCTCGCTGAGGTCCTGGTAGAGGTCGCCGAGGAAATGCGTGTCCCACTCAGGGTCGGTGAAGTCGTAACGGATCTCGCCGTCCGCGCCCCAGCGGCGCCAGAACGTCAGGAGTTCCGTGGCCGCTTCGTAGCCGGGGGTGAGGCTCCAGAGCGGGTTGCGTGCCTCGTCGAAGAGGCCAGCGGCCGTCTCGTTAGTACTCGCCAGGTGGCGGAACGCCGTGATGAGCCAGTCGCGATTGTTGTGGTGCGGGTAGGTGCGGAAGTGCGCCTCGTGCCTCGCCTCCGCCTCAGCCAGGCGTTCGCCGGGGCCAGCGAGGAACAGCTTGTCGATCAAGCCGTTGTCCTCGCAGAAGCGGACGAAGACGCAGCCGAGCACCCACGCCACCGCCGCCTGAGTCACGCGCTCGTCGCGCCAGGCGGGATATGAGAGGGCGGTACGCTGGGCCTCTTTAGCCTCACGCCACTCGCGGTCCAGGCCGGTGCGGAACTCCTCCTCGGACTCGCTGCGGGCTCGCAGGTCGTCCTCCAGCTTGACGACCAGCTTCTTCAGGTCCTTGAGCAGGGCCACCTTGTCCACGCCCTGAGCACGCTCGGCACCCTCAGTCGTCACCGTCACTCTTCGCTTCCTTCTCCATGCACCGCGTCAGCACCCCACCGCGTCCCCGCGGACCGGACCTCCCATCCTGCCGCACCCGCGCCCCCGCACGAGGGCTCAGGGCCGTCGCGATCTGGGAAAAGCCCCCGCCACTCCCTTGGCCAGCTCGTTAAAGTGATCGTCGTGACGGCCTCGACATCCTCCGCAGCCACCGCGGCACAGCCGCCCGCCTTCGCGGCGGCGAGCAGGAACCACTATCGCGCGGCCACGCTGGCCTCCGAGAAGGACCTGCGGATATCTGCCGACCATCTGGCCGGGCTGGCGGCTGAGTGTGCCGTCAAGGCCATTCTGATCGACTTCCTGGGCTCCCGGCTCAACGCGCGGAACATGCCAGAGCATCCAGAGGTGAAGTACCTGGACCGCTCTCGGAGGACGCCGCAATGGACGAACAAGCACGGCCACCTCCCCGAGCTCTGGGAACACCTCACCGCCGTCGCCCACCGCCGCCGAGGCGGCGGGTCGGGTGCGCTGTTCACACAGCTCATCTGGGAGAATCCATTCGCCGACTGGGACGTCGGAGACCGCTACTGCGACGGCACCGCGATCACCGACACCATCCTCGAGCGGCACCTGAAGGCCGCGTACGACCTCATCGCCGCCCATGAGCAGGCCGGCATCCTGGGAACGAGGACCCGCGCATGAGCCGTACCCCCGTGCGGTTCGACACCGCCTGGCAGGCCGCCCTCGACCACGCCCGGCAGGCCGCCGCGCAGTTCAGCATGGATGTCGTCGTGACCCGGGACGTGCTGGGCCGGGCCTGTCTCATCATCGATGACCGGGGAAACCCCCTCACGCACGACGACACGCGAGTGGTGGCGCTTCGGGACACGTTCACGGCCGCCACGAAGCCGTTCAACGGACTCGAACCGCTCCTGTACGGCGACAAGTTGTTCGCGCCCGAGCTGTACTTCGACGCCGACGACCGCGTCGAGATCAGCCCCCCGCAGGGCTCCGGCACCGGCAGTGTCCACGCGCTGGAACGGACCGTCATCGGCACCGACTGGGCCCGAACCGCACCTTCGCCCTCCACTGGGACCGCCGGGCGCCGGGACCGGCGGGTGGCGATGTACGGCTTCAAGGGCGGCGTCGGACGCACCACTGCCACCGCCGTCCTCGCCCGGCACCTGGCCGGACAGGGCCGCTGCGTACTCGTGGTCGACCTCGACCTGGAGTCACCGGGCATCTCGAACCTGCTGGAGGACCCCGCCGGTATCCCCCGCCACGGCATCGTCGACCACCTGATAGAGGCCGGGGTCGGGAACGCCGAGGGGCTGGAGCTGGTGGCGCGCAGCACCGCGTTGCGCTTCAAGGAGGGCAACGGGGAAGTCTGGCTCGCGCCCGCAGGTGGCTCCCCGCTGGCGGGAGAGTCGTACGACTATCTCGCCAAGCTGAACCGCATCTACAGCGACCTCGCCGGGCTCAGCCCCGGTGACGGCGAACGCCCCTTCTCCCTGCGGCTGGAGCAGGCGATTGCCGCCTGCGAGGACCAGGTGACGGAGCTGTCGCGACCACCCGACGTCGTCCTACTCGACAGCAGGGCCGGTATGCACGACATCGCGGCGGTCACCCTGACACATCTCAGCGGGCTCGCGCTGCTGTTCGCCGTGGACAACCCCTCCACCTGGGAGGGATACCGGATGCTGTTCGCCCAGTGGCAGCATCGCCCCGCTCTGGCCCGGGAGTTGCGTGAGCGGCTGCGGATCGTGGCGGCCATGTTCCACTCCGCCGGGGACGCGAAGCGGCTGCCCGCCCTGCGTGACCGCGCCCAGCAGCTGTTCGCCTCGACGCTCTACGACCAGCTCGACACGGACGCCACCGACAGTGGGGACGAGGACGAGGAGCCGTACCACCCTCCTCTGGAGGACGACGACGCCCCGCACTCCCCCATCCCCATCCTGTTCGGCAACGACCTGGTCGGCCTCGACCCCCTCCGCAGCCGCGACTGGCCCGAGCTACCGTTCGTCGAGGCCGCGTACCGGACGTTCACGACTACGGTGGAGCGTCTGCTGCCAGACCTACACCCCGCCCCGGAGTCCTCATGACCGCCGTCCCGACCACCGACGAGTACCGCACCCTGATCACCAGGGCCCTCGGTGTCGCGCTCGACGCGGACACGGAGGGTCCCGACCTGCGGCGGCTGTTCACCCCGTCCAGTCACCGCCTCGCCCTCGACCCGGACGTGACCGTGGTCCGCGGGGCGCGCGGCACGGGCAAGACGTACTGGGCGAAGGCGTTGACCGACCCCGATCTGCGGGAGGTGGCCGCGAGGTCGTACATGATGCCGCGGCTGCGGCGGGTCCGGGTCACCACGGGGTTCACTACGGGGGGCAACACCGGAACCCCGTATCCCGGCAAGCGCAAGATCGCCCGGCTGCTGGGGGAGGGAGCCGACCCCGAGGTCTTCGAGCTCTTCTGGCACTCGGTCGTGATGATGGCGCTCGGCGTACCGGAGATCGCGAGCATCCCCGACTGGGCCGACCGCATCCGGTGGGCCAAGGAGAACGAGGACGCGTACGACGACGCGCTCAGCAAGGCGGACCGGGAGGCCCGGGACAGCGGCGAGACGCGCGTGCTGCTCTTCGACGCCCTGGACCACCTGCACCGAGACCGCAGGACCGCCGACCTGCTGGTGTCGGCGCTGTTCCAGGTCGCGCTGGAGCTGCGGCTGACCACGGGAGCACTGCGCGCCAAGATCTTCGTACGCCCCGACATGTACGACAGCGCGCCTAGGACATTCCCGGACGCCTCGAAGCTGGGGGCGAACGCTACCGACCTGGAGTGGAGCCGGGAGAACCTGTACGGGCTGCTCTTCCACCAGCTGGGCAACCACCAGAGCCCGGAGGCGGAGAAGTTCCGCGAGCAGCACGGCAAGTGGCAGCCTGAAGGCGAGGGACGGTTCATCGCCCCGGTCGACGTCATCGCCGACGAGAAGCGCCAGGAGCAGGTCTTCATCACACTGGCCGGGCCCTACATGGGAACCGACCGGCGCAAGGGCCACACGTTCACCTGGGTGCCCAACCATCTCCAGGACGGCAAAGGGCGGGTGAGCCCGAGAACCTGGCTGCTCGCCCTGCGCACCGCCGCGACCCTGACGGCCGAACAGCATGCCGGGCACCCGCAGCCGCTGCACTACGAGGCGATCCGAGACAGCCTGCACGCCGCTTCGAATCTGCGGGTGGCGGAACTGAGGGACGACATCGGTTGGGCCGCCACCGCGATCGAACAGTTCGAGGGCGTACAGGTGCCCATGGAGCCGTCCCAGGTCCGGTTTCTGTGGGAGCGGGGTGGTCTCACCGACATCCTGCGGGACATGGCCGAGGCCGACGGAGGCGGCGAAGGGTCCGAGGACGAGGAAGAACCCGAAGGCGGCAGCGGCCCCCGTGACCCCGGTGACCCCTTCGCGCTAATAGAGGAACTCGTGGCCCTCGGCGTACTCACCGAACGCGCCAGTGGCGCCCTGGACCTGCCCGACGTATACCGGCTGGCGTTCAACATCGGCCGCAAGGGCGGGGTTCCGCGCAAGTCGTGAGCCGCCGACCAGCGTCGGCGGCTCACCCCCGAAGCGGCTCCAGCGACTTGAGGAACTCCCCGTCCAGAGGCTCCTTTTCCCCGTCCCCACCGATCACCTCAACCGTGCGGCCGTCGAGTGCCGCGCCCTGGGCACGGTTCTCGACCGGGCACAGCAGCCACAGGCCGTGCGGCACGTCGGCCGGGCGGCGGGCCGCGTTCTGGAGCCGGACCAGGAAGGCGTGACCGCCCTCGTCCCAGTAACGGGCGATCAGTCCCGCGTCGTGGAGGAACAAGACAGTGCGCGGCGCGTCGGCCCGTGCGAGCACCGTCTGCTCCACGCGCTGCCAGACCACCCGCACGAAGGACGCCAGTCCCGGCTTGATGCCACCGGGAGTGGAGAGGCTGTCGGCGCGCAGGACCTTCTCCCAGTCCTGCCCCTTCTCGGCAGCCAGGGCACGGAAGGCGGTGAGGAACACAGCCGAAAGGTCGACCGCCTCGACCGGGAAGGCGGCAGCCACCGCCTCCGCCGCCCCCGCGAACGACGTTCCCTTCACGGTGAGGGCGAGGAACCCTCCCCGCTCCGCCAGCCCGGTGAGCCGGTCGCGCAGCGGGCCGTGCGGGTCCTCGCGGTCGGCGCGGGTGCGGGGGGTGGGCGGCTGGTAGCTGGTGAGGGCGCCGGTGGAGCTCCACGGACCTACCGACTCCGGCGGCCTGGGGATGAACTTCTCGGCCTCGTCGTCGTACACGAGGTCGAAGCGCGCGCCTTCCAAGGCGTCCAGCAGCTCCACGTGGGTGGGTTCCTGTCCACCCGACAGCAGGTCCAGGGCGGGGAAGCGTGCGCGCAGGCGGGCCACGAGCTCGCCGACGGTGATCCCCCGGTCGCGGCGGATGCCCGCGCCCGCCTGGGAGATCCGCAGTGCCCGTTCCAGGCTCAGGTCACGCGGATACAGCTCCAGCCGGGGGGTGGCCGCGACGCCTGGAGCTGTCGCGGCGGCCAGGGAGACCAGGCGGGTGTCCGCGAGCGGGGCCAGTCCGTCGGGCGCAGGCACGGACCGCAGGATGCGCAGGACCTCGCCGCGACCGGGCAGGGGGTCCTGTCCGGCCAGCCGCTCGGCCGCCTGGCCGAGGAGCGCCGCGTAGTCCGCCAGCTCGCGCGGGCTGGGATCGTCTGCCCCCGGCAGAGACTCGGAGGCGAGCAGGACCGTGTCGCCACGCCGGTGCACGGCGAACCTGGGCTCGTGCTGCTCGGCGGCGTCCTCGTCCTGGCGTTCGGCGGTCTCCGCGTCGGTCGCGGCCCGTACGACGGCCAGGGCGCCGGCGAAGGTCCGCTCGGCCGTGTCGGACCCGGCGCCGTGCCGGGCCCGCAGTTCGACCGCGGCCTCGTCGGCGGTCATCACCCGGCCGACAGACTGGATGATCTCGGTCAGCTCGGTGCGGACCGGCGCCAGCCAGTGCGTCTCCGCCCATTTCCTGATCTCGATGCGGTGGTGCCGGGAGACGGATGTCTGTTTGATGCCCAGGTGATCGGCGATCCGGGCCTGCACGGGCCAGAAGCCGAGGGGGGAGAGTCCGCCGTCTTCGGGCGGCAGCCCCAGGGTGAGGCGTACGACCTCAGCGCGGTGCGAGCCCTTGCGGCCGGGCTCGGGAGCGAGAAAGGCAGCCATGTCGTCTATCGACAGGATGCGGACCTCGTCGGAACCGAGGGTCGGTGGCGTGGGGGCAGTGTCGTCGGGTGTGCGCCGAGGGGGTGCGTGGGACGCCGCCGGGCGCAGCGCGGACGCCCACTGCTTGCGGCGCCGGTTGAGTTCCTTGCGGACCAAGGCTCCCGCGCCCCGAGCCTTCGAGATCGCGTACGGCTGGATGTCCAGCAGCTGGCCGACCGTGGTGGCGCCCAGGCCGCCGGCCACCGACACGGCACGAGGGGACAGCCCAGCGGCCTCCAGCGGCGTCGTCAGTTCGGCCGCCGCAGCAGCGCGGTCGCGGGCCTCCTCCGGGTCGTCGGACGACGTGCCGACGGTGGAGGGAGTCGTGGCGGGCGCAGTCGCGTCGGCCGCCCGGAACACGGCACGCCAGGTGTCCCACATCTGCCGCAGAGTGTCGAAGCGGTACTCGGTGTCCCGGTGCAGCGCACGCTGGAAGAAGGCGGTGAGTCCGTCGCGCAGTGCGGGCTCGAACAGCTCGGTGGCGATGTGCAGTTGTGCCGACTCGTTTGTCAGCGGGTCGAGTTGTCCCTCGCCCCACAAGGGGCGCTCGCCGCTCGCCATCTCGTGGAGGGTCACGGCCGCGGCGTACCGCTCGGCGTGGTCGTCGTAGTGGGCGCGGCGCATCGAGCCGAGGAACGGATCGAGATAGCCGCGCGTACCGGCCTTCACGTCCCGGTCGGAGGCGTCGGTCAGGGAGAAGTCGAACAGCTTGAGCTGCCAGGTGCGGTCCTTGCGGCGCTGGATGCCGAGGTTGTCCGGCTTGATGTCGCGGTGACGTACGCCCTGCGCGGCGAGCTGGTCGAGGGCGTGGAACAGGTCGTCGGAGAAGCGCTCCAGTTCGTGGTAAGTCAGCCGCCCCTTGCCGCGCAGGCGGGCGCCGAGCGACTGCTCGCCGGCGTACTCCAGCTCGAGGACGGTCCGCCCGCCGAGTTCCCGCAGCCCCTCTCCACGCAGCTGGACGACGGAGCCGCCGCCGACCTTGCGCAGCGCCCGTTCCTCGGCGCGCAGCCGCCCGGCCTTCTCCTCGTCGAGGGCGACCTTGAAGACGTGCTCGTCGATCTGGGTGCGACCGTCCTCGTCCTCGGTGGCCCGCTCCACGAGCAGGGCGCGGGCGGTGGCGCCGGTGCCCAAGACACGGCGGACCGACCATTCCGCGTCGAGCGACTGTCCGGGCACCGCTTCCAGCGGGTCGACGCAGGCCGCTGCCGGTGAGTCCGGGAGGATACTGGCGCGTTCCGCCTGGTCGAGCAGGTCCAGGAACGCCTCGGCCGATCCGAGCCTTTCGTTGACGTCGGCTCGGGTCGCCCGGAAGACCAGGTCGTCGAGTGCCTCGGGCAGGCCGTCGGTCACCGCGAACAAGTGCAGCCCCGCATCCGTGCGGAGCCGCTCGGCCAGGCCGCTGCGCTGGGTGGCCGGGGGCTGGCCAGTGAGGATCAGGTAGGCGACGGCACCGAGGCCGAAGATGTCCAGATCGGCCGGGTCCGCGTACGGCTGGTCCGACTCAGGGGCGAGATAGACGCGGGCCGCGTCCTCGATCAGGGCGGCGTCGAGGGCGGAGCCTCCGATGGAGCGGAAGAACGTGGCGTTGCTGTCGAAGTCCCGAGCCGCGGTCTGCCAGTCTGTGATCCGCAGCTCGGGGCCCGCCCCGTCGGCCCGGAACGATACGTAGACGGAGCGTGCCGCGAGGGCCCGGTGGTAGAGCGAGCGGTTGTGCGCGTAACGGACCGCCTCGGCGAGCTGCCTGACCAGGTCCAGACGGATCTCGGGCGTGAGCCTGCCACCATAGGTGTCCAGGTACTGGTCGAGGCGGAGATCACCATGACGGTGCCGGAAGAGAATCGCCGGTCCGCCCTGGTGCTCGCGGTAGTCGAGGGCGTCGACGATGCCGCGGTGCGTGATGCCCTGCAGCACCTGGTATTCGCGGCGTGCGGCCCGTTCCGTGGCTCTGCGGGCCGTTTCCGTCGCCATCTGGCTCACCAGATAGATACGGACGCGGCCCTCCTCCTGGACGAGCCCGTCGTCCCGGGTGGCCAGACGGTCCTCCCAGGACGGTCCCGCGTCGAGCGGGTGCGGCTCCATCTTCCAGGCATCGCCGAAACGGAGGTGGGCCGTGGACTGGCGGATGCCGATCGCCTTGAGCAGCTGCGGCAGGGTGTGCCGTGAGAACTCCGGGGTGACGCGTCGCTCGGGACGGTCCGGGGGCAGGCCGAGGAAATCCTGCCAGATCCGCTTCAGGCCGCTGCCGCCGTCGTCACGGCCGTAGACCTTGATCCGCTGGACCTCGTCCAGATGGCTTTCCAGGTCGGGCGATGACAGGAACACCGCGGGCTCGACGCGCGGTACCGCCCGCTCGGAGATGCCCAGCTTGCGCGCCGCCCACTGGAGCTGGCTCTTCAGCTCCTTGGACTTCAGGTCGGTCAGGTGCAGGGGGTTGTTGATGGTCCGCATGCGGTCGGGCCCCTGGAAGTTCCAGGTCGACCCGGTGTTGCGGAGCCGCCCTGGGTGTCCCTTGATCTCGACGAGGAACAGACCGGCAGGAACGGCGATCAGCAGGTCGCACTCGTTGACCCGGCCGGACATGGCGGTAAAGGAGAACGTGGCCCAGGCACGGTAGGGCTCGGCCTGCGGCATCAGCGCGCGCACCTGGTCCAGTGCGTCCTGCTCCCACGGATAAGGCGAGGGGCGCTCCTGGAACCACTGGCGGGCAGGGCGCGGCGGACCCGGCTTGGGCGCACCGGCCCCCGGTGCCGACCTGCCTCCCTGAGCTGTCACCGTCCGGCCTCCCCAGGCTTTCCTCACGGACCACTGTGCAAAGTGCCTGGTCGAGCCTATCGCGCACGGAACCGGCCGAGACCGGTTTGTGGACGGAGGACGAGCCCTCGTCAGGCGCGGGTCCATGCCGTCTCGGCCACGCACTGGCGGTGACCGCATGCGCCGTACGACCACGCGGGCCAGTGGCGCCCTGGCGCGGCATCGGAAGCATGTACGACGACGTGTGCAGCGGCAGGAGCGAACGCACGCGCACCCCCGCCACAAAGCCGAAGAGACTGGGCCCGGACCGCAAGGGGGTGTCCAGGCTCGTCGCTACCTGGGGTAGCGGCAGACCCGCGGGAGCCGTGATGCCTTCAGAAGGCTCTCCAGCGACGGGATCGCTTCATCGTGGAACGCCGAGCCCGATGCGCCTGGCAGGAGCCGGCGCAGGGCACGCGTTGCGATGTCGGCAAGGACGGCTCCGGTGTCGGCGCCTATGTCGATGGCCAACGTGCCGATGAGGTTGACCTCGTGGTAGTCCCGCTCGTCGATGTGTTCCGTGACGAAATCCACCGTCACCGACTGTCGGCGGGCAAGAAGGAGCAGTTCACAGGCGTGTACGGCGTCGAGGAGATCGAAGCCGAGACGCGCTGTGACGCGCGAGGGGCCGGGGCCGGGCTCCTGGCAGGTGATGACGACCTCGTCGGCGTCACGGCTCTTCGCGGTGACGCCCATCTGCATGCCACCGCGGGCAAGCAGTTCCTGCGCCGCCGACTGTTCGCGCTCGCCGTGCAGGGCGATCGACCACCATGGAAGGGGGCCCCACATTCCGTGTGCGGTCACGTGCTCGGGGAAGGGGTCGAAGGATCGGTACCGCCCCCGCAGATACTGCTGGAAGGTGACGAGACACCTGTCCTGGAAGTGCTCGTCCCGGCTGCGCTCGCGCACCAGCTCGTACTCGATGGCACTCATACCCTCCACTGCCAGGGCGATGTGCTCCAATTGCTCCTGAATGATCTTTTCAGCCCGCTCAAGAACACCGCTGAACTCATCGCCGGGGGGAGCCTGATCGAGAAGGCGCCCGAGAGCACGCTGCGCGGCCTGGCAGCGGGCGAGATCTCCGCCGAGGCGGACCAAGTGGCGCGCCTTGAGAATGCTCCAGGTACGGGTGGACCTCCACCGATCCCAGGCACGGTCGCCGCCACCACGCTCCCCGAGCACCAAGGCTCCTACGTTTCCGACACGGAAGTCGGGCTCGTCTTTCAGCCTCTCCCACACGTCGGGGTATGCCTCCAGCGGGGAGGACGGCAACGCCGAGAGTGCCTCATGAACACGCGTGTCAGTGCTGTCCCACAACTCCCTCAGTTCACGCTCCACGCGTGTGCGGAAGACCGTACGTCCTCGCTGGGCAGTCCAGTATTCGAGGAGGAGCATGTCCGTGCTCTCCGGACTCCAGGGGATCAGTCCCAGGCCGTCGAGGACCACCACGGTGGTGGCCAGCCCGTCCCGCTCGAAGCCGGACTGGACCTTGGCGATGAGTTCGGTGAGCTCATCGCGGTCGGGGCCAGGCGCAGTGAAAAACGGGCTGTCGGCGAGCGTGTCACGGATATGCGCTGTGCTCTCACCACGAGCGAGCTGGGCGGCGATTCGCACTACCAGCAGGGATCCGACGAGATTGGGCGCGCCGAAGTCGGTGCGCAGTCGGCCCTTGCCAAGTGCCGGGATATTCCTGACATGCCAGAGCAACCCCTCTTGGATAGCGTGGAACCACTCCTCACGCAGTGCCGCGAGCGTGGGCTTCTCCTGAGGCGGCCTCCACTTGTTTCGGAACAGCGCGATCGTGTGCCCCTGGTCACCGGCGCGTTGCTGAGGTTTGGGCATGCCCTTTGACGACAGTTCGCGGCTGACGTGACGATAGAGGGAGTTCGTGTCGAGTGGACCGAGCACGTCTGGGACACCCTCGGAAATGGCTTTCACGAGTTCACCCGTGAACGCGGTGTAACGCGCGTCCGCAGGAGCCATGGCGGCCTGCGTCGCGGCCGAGGCGGTCATGACACAGGTGCCCTCGATGGCGGTCTGGTCCGCAAAGTCGTCCGCCCCGCCCATGTAACCCTCCAGAGCGGCACCGCTGTAGCAGCAGTCCAGGATCACGACCTTTCTGGGCGCCGTACTTTCCAGTACTGCGGCGCGGAGATGGCTGAACGCCACCGACTTGTACAGCTTCCGGCCTTGCTCGGAATAGCCCAGTGCGAGGTGGAGAAGGCCATCGGGCGATCGCAAACCGTGGCCGGCGAAGTACACCACCAGCGTGTCCGTCGCCTCGCTCGAGGCCTGGTGGACGACGTCGAGTACCTCCTCGTAACCGGCAGGATTACACACCGTCACGCAATGTCCTGTGGGTATACCTCCTACGTCCGAGGACCTGAACAGCTCTGCCAGCCTGGCGAGGTTGTTGCGCACCGCCGGCAGGTCCGGGAAGTTCTGGTACTCGTCCGCGCCGATCAGCACCACACGTGTTGCCTCAGGGTCAGGCAGCCCCATCACCGATTCCCCGAAACTGACGTGGCGGACGGCTGTCCCGGACCAGCGAGTTCCGGGTTCCCCCTGTGGGGTTCGGGAGCCAACAGCACTGCGACTCGGCGCAAGGTTTCGTCCGACGTATCGTGCACGGTCACCGTCATGCCTCCGCGTTCGAAAGTCACGGCTCCCGGCGGCGAAGGGCGGGCCGCTCGCCAGGCGACCACGATGTTCACCAACAAGCTCGCAGCAGCAATGCCGTTGCTGACGAACATGTTGATGATCTCGCCCGCGCTCATGCGGTCAGAGGCTTCGTGGGCTCGTGCCAGTTGGACCTCCGCGTGACGCCGGAGTTCGTGATCCTGGCGGAGCCAGTAGTACAGATCATGTGCCGCTGCGTCGTCGCCCTGCGCATCGACAGTGATCTGGATCTCCACGACGTCTCCCCCTGTTGCCTCTGCTGCCCGACGCTCACGGCAAGGAACGGATACAGACCGTCATTCCTGCCGCAGCTCTCAGCCCGGAGAGAAGAGTACGTCCCAACTGGCCTTCGTAAATGCGCTGTTGGCTCTCACTCCAGGTTGCCGCCTACGCCGCGTCAGCGTCCCCCGCGACAGCCGCGATCCGAAGCAAGCGCTCCAGCTCTTCCCTCCCCCGCCTGATCAAGTCGAAGGCAACCGCCGGATCCATGTCCCGCGGCAGCGGAGTATCGGTGAGGACATCCGTAAGGGTGTACTGACCCAGCAGCCACCGCTGCAACGCCCGCCAGTCGGCACCTCGATCAAGCGGTAGACCGTCCGCCCACGGCAATGCCTCGTACCGGGTGCCGTCAGTGCCGTTGGCGTGGAGTAGTCCGGAGCGACGCACGAGACACGGGAAGCAGACGCCGCAGTTGGCGATGGGAGGGCCGCCGCTGCGGCGGGTTGGCGGCTTGCCGCAGCTCAGAGTGGACTCCAGGTCGGACGGGGTGAGGCCCGCAGTACGTCCGGCCTTGCACACCTCGCCTTTCGTGAGCTGTGCCAAGGGGTTGACCACCTGCACCGTGCTCTCCGTGTCGCTCACGGCAGTTACCAAGGCGTTCAGACTACCCAGCGTCCGCGGGTGCACGGAACGTGTGGAGCAAGCAGCCGAACGCGCTGGTGTCAGGGGCGGATTGAGAGCGAGCTGGCCGTTCTCGGGGATGTGGACGGTGTCCACCCCGTGTGCAGTAGCGGCGCGGATCGCGCCCGCCGCGTACAGCAGGCCACGCGTGCGGGAGGAGGTCTCCAGCCGTAGCCCCGAGCCGTCGCCCGCCGGGGTCTGGCTCATCGGCAACAGCAGCACCGGTCGTGTTCCGCCCAGTCGTTCGACGGCCTTGTACACCCGCTGCTGGAGACGCAGCAGGCCGATCTCGCGGAACATCACTAGCAGCAGCGGTCGGGAGCCGTCGGCGCGCGAACGGGTGGCGGCCCAGCTGAGCGAATCCAATCCACCGGAGAACAAGGCGACTTCCGAGGCGCGCGGGTCGTCCGGAGAGACCAGCGCCTCCTCGACGTGGTGACCGGTGAGAGGCCGGAATTCCACATTCCATAGGTCCCCGGTGAGGACTTGGAGAAGCGCAGCGAGGTGGGTACGGACTACTGCGCTTCCCCATCGCTCGTGTTCCGTTACGGGTACGGCGAGGCTGATACACCGGGTCCACCGGTCCCGTACTCCGGTCCGGCGTACGTACTTGTCGGCGATGAAGGCAGCCCTGGCGACGCGAAACAGATCCTCGGCCCAGTCGGGGACGGGACCGGGCAGATGGTGCCGGCCAGTAATGCGGCGCTCCTTTTCCTGGAAGGCTTCCTCGCCGATCTCCGTCCAGCGGTCGCCACGAGGTCGGTCGCCCTGGGGGCCGCGCCACCACAGGAAGTCGTCGGAATCGGTCACGCCGCAGCTCCCTCCTCTCCGGTGATCTCCTCAGTGATCAGGCCAAGCGCCTTTCCGACCGCCCGCGGTACCAACAACTCGGCGATCTTGGGCAGTGCAGCCGCCGGATCCTGCACAGCGCCCACCACCGACTGTGCGGTATCCACAGCCTGTGCGAGGTCTGTCGCTTCGGCGGACTCCTCACAGGGATTCGGCACCAGGTCCACCACTTTCTCCGCGACCCAGTCGGCGATCCTGCTTTCCGGATCGGTCGCGATGAGCACCGGGACCGCCAGCTTGACGTGCTCGGCGACAACGGACCTGAGGAACTCCCCCACCATGTCGGCGAAGAACACCTGGTAGAGGTCGCACAGGATGTCCCAGGTGAAGCCACCGCCGGCGGCGCCTCCGCCCATGGCGTCGTCCAGCTCGGGATGTCTGCTCCGGACATCGCGGACCGCCGCGGCCATCCCCCTGCGCACCGCGGCGTCGGCGAGTGTGCCGCCGTCCCCTCCGACCTCCGACACGAGACGTGCGACGAGCGCGTCCTCCGACTCCGCGCCCTCTGTGGCCAGCGATCCCAGAGCCCCGGCGAGCCTTTCACCGGCCGCACAGGCCGTGTCGTACAACCCGAAGGCCGATCGATCGGCACGGAGTGTCTCGTGCAGGGCGCTCAGGTGGTCCGCCGCGATCTCCTCCAGCCGCTGATCCGCGTTGCGCGAATCA
The DNA here is from genome assembly GCF_013044505.1 of Streptomyces sp. S3(2020). Lineage (GTDB taxonomy): Bacteria > Actinomycetota > Actinomycetes > Streptomycetales > Streptomycetaceae > Streptomyces. The sequence continues at coordinate 53,427 of NZ_JABERD010000026.1, forward strand.
TCCCGCCAGCGCGCCAGCCGCCTCCCGGCGGAGCTCCACGGATCGCCGTTCGGCCCCTTCCATCGCGTGGATGTCCCCACATCGCCCCCAACGATGGTGCTCCAACCTGCACTTCGTCCATGGCATCAGACCGGACGATCCCCAGGTAGGGCGGGACTCGGCCAGGGCCTCACGGACCAGCCAGGTGCTGAAACAGCCGGGGGGGGCATCACTTCCCGTGACACCTACACCTGGAAGCGTGACCAGCCGTAGCGCTGAGTCACAGACATCACGCAAATCCCCGTTCAGGGCAGGTGCCGGGCTGGCAAGATTGCCCCTTGCGTCATATGCCCTGCTGTTCATGCCCTCTGTAGAGGGCTCGCTGACAGCATGTCAAATCAGCAACCTCCAACTGCCCGCACCGGACGCCATCAGTCGCCTGAAGGCCGCTTGCGATCCGAGCCCGGTCGCAAGTTGTCATCCGGCACACGGGCAGCCGGCAAACGGGGCGGCCACGCCAGCATGGATTCCGCGGTCGTGCACAGGAACCCGGCGCAGCGGAGGGTGAAGCCCATGGCCAAGCTCACGGAGGAGCAGAAGCGGCAACGAGCCGCCAAGCGTGCTCTGCGCTCGGCCCTCGAAGCAGAAACGGATGACCGGCGGCGCCGCGAGCGGGATGAGCAGTGGGAGCGAGAAGATACACGCCTCAGCTGGGCGGAGTACGTGGCCGGTGAGCCCTGCCGCGGTTGCGGGCTGCCCATGACGGATGAGCTGGGGAGCTGGCCACCCCTCATGAAGTTGTCCGAGGTGGAGAAGCGCGAATACGAGGAAGCCAACCAGAAGTTCCGCCAGCGGCACACCGACTGCCGGGCCGCCCGGTGGACCGTCAGCGGTTCTCGGGTAACGCACTGCTGTTTCTGTTGCCCGCCACCGCCGATGGGGCCGAAGCAGCTGGAGAAGCTCGCCAAGCTGTTCGCTTCCTGGCCCTCACGGGAGGAACGCAAGAAGGACCTCGATAGTTGGGATCTCACTCTCCGTTGCGACCACGTGGTGCCTTACATTCAGCATCGCGAGAACACCCGCGTCTCCACCCGCGTCGTCGACTGCCCAGAATGCGGAGAGCGTCGCGGCGTAGTGAGCAGTGAGCGGGTAGGGCCGGCGTACCGCGATGACGGGACCATCCGTGAGCGGGCGGCAGCTGACCGGGAGCGGCTCGCCCGGGAACTGGCAGCCGCTGAGGCGAAGCTGACCCGTCAGCAGAAGAACGCGGCGGCAACCCAACAACGCATCGCCGAGCTCCAGGAAGAGCTCGGCAGTGAGTCTTGATGAGACGAAGCGCAGGCAGCGATGCCAGGTCATTCCCCTCATCGATTCCAAAGGGTTACTGGCCGGGAGCCCTCGTGTATCGAGATGTCAGGACTCAGCGGTCGAATTGCGCCTCGGCCAGTGCTTCGGCGGGGCGACGGCCGGGTCCGTGATCCGGAGCCGGTTCTGCCGGGTCGGGTCGATCGATGTCAGGGCGACGAGACGCTGGCCGTCGGCTGTTTCGAGTTCGGACAGGGCGTGAGGAAGGGCCGCGCAAACAGTGGCGATCGCCGTGCCCAGACCCACCAAGCCACCGTGCTTGTTGTTCTGGCGGTACTCGATGCGATGCAGGCCCGACTGTGCAATGGCCGCCACTTCGAGTGGCCGGCTGAGCTGCTTGGTGTCGTTGGTGATGACGACCTCGAAGCCGTCGGCCTTGGCCTTGGCGTACAGCTCGATGTCCTTCGTGCCCGTCCAGCCCTTGAGCTCGTGGACGTGTACGACTTCATGTGCCTTCAGCAGGATGCGCACGATCTCGGCCATGGGGCGGGGCACGTTCTCGTCGAGCAGCAGTTTCAAGCGACAACCTGCCGGGGCTCGCTGCTGCCATAGCTGTCGACGTACTCGCTGAAGTCGGCGGCGTCCCGGGCGGCCTCTGCCGTCACTCCTGGGTAGAACTCACCGATCTGGTCCGGCGGGATGCCGTCTCTTACGAGGGCAGCGACATCTGACGCCGGGATCCTGGTGCCTTGGATGACCGGTTCTCCGCCGCGGACCGACGCGTCGACCGCGACGTGCTCACGGGGGGTGAGCAGAGCGGGAATGCTACGGCCGTCCTTATAGAAGGGCGCGAGAACATCCACCATCTGGTGGATGACCACGTTGCCCCCCTTGATCAGGTCTACGGCGGGGTCGGGTTCAGCCAGATAGATCGTGTCCGGACCCGCGACAAGTTTGTACGAGGAGAGGTGCTTCGACTCGCCGAGGTCTTCCCGGAGCGTGTTCAGCGCACGGCGGATCTTCTGCAACGAAGCCTCTTCGCGCAGCTGCACACAGATGCGGAGTGCGACAACGTCGCGGAACGAGTAGAGGATCGGCCTCTCGCTGGACATCTCGGGGACGAGCACGGCGCCCTTGGGCCCAGAGGCTCGGCGCCAGTGGGACAGCTGGCGCAGCGTCGCGCCGGAAAGAGCCGCGGCAAGTTTGGGTTCGTACGACACCGCGTGCCTCCTTCCGTCTTCCGCCCCCATCGATATCGGCCTGAACGTACCCCATTCTCCTGGAGGCCACTCAGCACAGAAACCGAAGGGCCCATTCAGGGTGAGCCAGTGACGCCGGACGCCCCCATGCCGCGCACGCCGCTGCCACGGGAATCGCCACATGCCGGCACACGTCCGTGGGATTTTCGGCCACCCACCGGCGGCGCCCGTATGCGCCGCGTAACCTCACGGGCATGGGGGCATCAGCATCCGGTGCAGGTCAGGACGCCGACGAGGAGGCGCGGCGGCGGCTGAACGCGTACACGTACCTCAGCGCGCCCGAGCGGCTGGAGCACGTCGCGATCATGCGGGTCTTCTGCGGAACGCTGCTGGCGGACCTCGCCGTCCCGGACATCATGGCGAAACTGCGCCAGGCCAGTGCTTCCGCCGCAGGACTCGACGCCGACACCCTCACGGTCCGACTGGAACAGCTGGTCCAGTGGGGAAACCTGCTCCGCAGCAGCCACACGGTGAACGCGTCCAGCATCAGCGAGTACCAGCGTTCCCGCTCGCGCTACCAGCTGTCGAAACTGGGCGAACGTATCCAGCGGGACGCCGACGGAGTCCTGGCCGAAGCCGACGCCGCCCGCGAGGTGAGCAACGAACTGCTGGCACTGGTTGAGCGCGGACTACGGGAGCTGGCCGACCTCGTGACCGCGCCGGGCGGCGTCGAGCCGCAGAACGGACTGGAGCGGATCAGCACGCTGTTCGTGCAGTTCACCGAGTTCGCGGACTCCATACGCGACTTCTACGCCTACCTCGGCCAGGTGCTCTCCCGCTACGACCTGGACAGCGCCGAGTACCAAGGCTTCAAGGAGCTGCTCCTGGACTACGTCGAGGCGATCACGGAGGACGTGGCGTTCCGCGCGCCCCGGATCTCGGCGGCGTTGGACACCCTGTGGCCGCACATCCCGGCTCTGCTGGACCGGCTGGACTCCCACGCCCAGGGGCTCACCGGGCTCTCGGCGCAGGCGCAGGGCGAAAGCCGCCCGGAGGTCCGGATCCAGCGCAGCCGGGGCCGCGAATTCGCGGACTGGGAGGGCCTGCGCGGCTGGTTCAGCAACATCGACGGTCAGGGCAGCCAGGTCGACCAGCTACGCGATGCCACCCTGCGCGCGTTGCAGTCGTTGCTCGCCAATGCCAAGCGGATGCTGCGATCGGCCACCGGGGAGATGTCCCGGCGCAAGGATCTGCTGCGGTTGGCCCGCTGGTTCGACGAAGCGGCGCCGCGGGACGCACACGACATCGCCGTCGCCGCCTTCGGGCTGTACGGCGCCCGCCATCTGGGCATACCTCCGGCCACCGACGAGGTGGTGCCCGCATACACGAGCTGGTGGACCGGTCCGGTGGTCGAGGTGCCGGTGGCCCTGCGCGAAAGAGGCAGCCGAGCCCAGCGTGGCCGGGCCTCAGCGGTGGAGGACCACTCCGCGCAGAAGCAGCTGCTGAGGGAGGCAGCCCGTCAGCGGGCGGCGGCCAGAGCAGCGGCAGCCGACGAACTGCGCAGCGCGTCCGGCCGGTTCGCCGAGGTACGCCTCACGTCAGCGGCGCTCGGCCTGCTCTTGGAGCTGCTGGCCACAGCGCTCGGAAACGCACAGCTCAGCAGGCCCGTCAGCACGGACGGGGAGTGGACGGCGGGGTTCGACCTCGACTCGGCCAGCAGTGAAGACGCCGAACTGCGTATCCGCCTCACCGTGCGCCGGACGGCAGGCACGCGAACGGTGCTGTACTCGGCCGACGGCGACCTGCTGCTGGACGACCTGGAGCTGGACATCGGTCGCACCTCCGCCGCGGTCGACGGCGAAGCGGAGGCGAGCGTGTCATGACCCTCCCCTCGACTCACGACGTAGCCCTGGCAGCCGAGCGCCGCACCGCCGCCCGGTTGCTGCTCGCCCACCCGCTGATCGCGTCGGACGGCCCCCACGCCGACCTCTTCCCGCTGATCCGCAGGCACGCCGACTGGCTGGGCAAACGGTTCCAGCAGGTGCTCGGCTACCGCCTCCTGGTCGACAGCTCCTACGCCCGGCTGTTCAAGGCGGGGCTGGGGGCGGGTTCGGGTCATCGGCTGGAGCGCTCCACCGGCACCCCATTCACCCCACACACGTACGCCTGCCTCGCGCTGGCCCTGTCCGTGCTGGTGACCGCGCCCGGGCAGATGCTGCTGTCACATCTGGTCGCCGATATCAGGGCTGCCGCAGCCGACGCCGGGATCGAGCTGGAGGAAACGGGCCGGGCGGCCGGGAAGCGGACCCTGGTCGCGGCTCTGCGCCAGCTCGTCGACTGGGGTGTGCTCATCGAGACCGAGGGCCATGTGGCCGCGCTTGCGCAGGAGGCGGGCGGAGAAGCCCTGATCACGATAGACCGGGAGCTGGCACGCGTGGTCGTCGCCGGCCCGTTATCCCAGGCACGGGACGGCGCCGACCTGGTCCGGCAGGCAGCGGACCCGGGCTTCGGCGGACCACGCACCTACGTGCGCCGGATGCTCGTCGAGACACCCGTCGTCCACCTCGACGAGCTGACGGACGCCGAGCGTGACTGGCTGCGCACCCGGCAGCGCCGGGAAGCCCAGGCTTTCTCCGAACTCCTGGGCCTGGAGATGGAGATCCGTGCCGAGGGCGTGGCGCTGGTGGACCCCGAGGAAGAGCTCACGGATCTGCACCTGCCAGGCACCGGGACCGTCGCACAGGCCGCGCTGCTGCTGGGGGAACGGCTCGTGGAACGGCTTCGGCCGCAGGAACCGGGGCATCCGGCGACCGGCGGGACGCTCGTCATCGGGGTGGCCGTCCCGGACGGCCTGGTGGATGAGGTGCTGGTCGGGCTGATCGCCGAGTACGGGCAGCGCAGCAACTGGCAACGCGGCTACCTGGAGGACCTTCCCTCCCTGCGAGAGGCCGTACTGGACCTGCTGGTCCGCATGCGGCTGATGGCCCGCGCGGGCCGGCTGCGCGCCGAGGGCGAAGGACTGCCGGAGCGGTACGTCGAAGAGGCGTCGGAAGGACGCTCGGTGACCGATGTCCATGGCGCACGGCCCGGCGGTGACGGCTGGGTGCTGCTGGCCGCAGCGGCCCGCTACGCCACCCAAGTCACGGTGCGCCCGGCCACCGCAGCCGGCAAAGGCACGGACGTTCAAGAGGAGTTGCCGCTATGACCACCGACGCGCGTGGCCTCGTTCCGCTGCCGCGTTCCGGCGCTGCGACAGCCGCCGGCCCCGCAACGACCAGCGGCACCCGCTTCCGGCTGCACCGGGCGGGCATCCAGAACGTCTGGCAGTACGACGAGCAGGAGTTCTCCTTCGGCGACGGACGGCTGCTGCTGCGCGGCAAGAACGGCGCGGGCAAGTCCAAGGCCCTGGAGATGCTGCTCCCGTATCTTCTGGACGGCGACTCCCGGGCACTGGACGCGACCGGCACCGGCCGGACCACGCTCGCGTGGCTGATGCTGGACGGGTTCGAGCAGACCAACCGTCTCGGGTACCTGTGGGTGGAGTTCCGGGGCACGGACAACGACGGCGGTCACCGCCACCTGACGCTCGGTGCCGCCATCCGCGCCTCGAAGTCGACGCAGAAGGCGGTGCCGACGTTCTTCGTCACCCCGCTGCGGATCGGTGAGGACCTGCACCTGGTCGAGGCCGGTAAGCCGCTGCCGGTTGACCGGCTCAAGGAGATCGTCGGCTCCGACAACACGACCGACCGTGCGGTCCAGCACCGCTCGCGCGTGGCCCGGGAACTGTTCGGCATCACCGACGCGACGCGCTACCGCAACCTCACCCAGCTCCTCCACCGGCTGCGGCGCCCGACGGTCGGCGACCGGATCGAACACGGGGGCCTGGTCTCCCTGCTGAGCGAGACCCTGCCGGGGCTCGACGAGGACGTGGTCGAGAAGGTGGCGCGCAACCTCCACGACCTCGACGCCGTACGGGACGAACTCGGCCGCCTGGAACGCACCGACGCGGCCTTGCGCACGTTCCTCACCAGTTACCGCGGCTACCTGGCCGGGGTCCTGCGCACTTCCGCCCAGAGAGTGAGCCACGAGCTGGGCGTCCTGACTCAGCGGCGCCGGGCGGCCGGAGACGCCGCACAGCGGACGAGCGACCTGAGGACGCAGGAGGAGGAGTCGGAGGGCCGACTGGAGACCCTGCGCGACGAGGAACAGAACGCCCGGACCGACCTGGCCGCCCTGCACGCCAGTCACGCCTACCGCAGCCTGCGCGAACTGTCGGAGCGCCGCGGCACGGTGGAGGCGCTGCACACCGCCGCCGCAGCCGTGTTCACCACCCTTCACAACGCCCACGACGCGGAGGAGGGCTCGGCGGAGCGGCTGGCCGAAGGTGTCGAACACCTCGGAAGCCGACTGGCCGAGCTGGGAACCGAACACCGGGAGCTGCTGACGCAGGCGGAGAAGGCCGGGCTTCCCACCGGCCATCTCGGTGAGGCGGTGGCTCTGCCGCGCACGGATCTGGCCCAGGCCGCCGAGACCGAGCTGACGACTCCGGACGGGGAGACGCGTACCGTACGGCACCGGTCGGTGGCCCGCGTGGACACGGTCACGGCGCGGGAAGGGCTGCGGTCCTGGCAGAACCAGTTGGAGGACGCCGAGTCGGTCGCGAGAAACCGGGCCCGGATGGTTCAGGAGGTGACCCGCCTCATCTCACGGGCGGACGAGGCACGGGCCGCGGCGGCTCAGGCCGATGCCGAGCGCGAACGGCTGGAGGGCGAGGCGGAAGACGCCGCCGGCCATCTCGACGGCAGCCGCCAGAAGGTCGCTGAGGAGAGCGGCGCCTACTCCCGCCAAGTCGCCGAGTGGGCGGCGCGCACGCGGACTGCGCTGGGCCCCGACTGCCCGTCGCTGGAAGCCGTCCACGCCACCGTCGGCCACGAGACCTCCACCGACGCGCCGTTCGCGGACCGCACGCTGCCGCCCGACGTCGACAGCCAAGCGTGGCGGACAGCTCAGGCCGCGTGGGAGCCGTACGGCGAGGAACTCACCGGACTCCGGGACGCCCTGGCAGTCGGCGTCAGCCGGCTCGGCGAGGAACTCGACCGCCTGGCGAGGCAGAAGCGGGACTGGGAGCAACGTACCGACCCCGAGCCGCCGGCCCCGGACCATCGTGCCGCCGCGAGGACACCGGGCAGCGGAGCCCCCTTCTATCGGCTCGTGGACTTCGTGGACGACCTGGCTCCGGCTGAACGTGCTGGCCTGGAAGGGGCTTTGGAGGCGAGCGGAATCCTGGACGCGTGGGTGAGCGCGGACGGCGTCCTGCTCGATCCCCGCACCCGGGACACCCTTCTCCAGCCGGGTCCCTCGCTGTCCGACGGGCCGACTCTCGCCTCGGCCCTGCGCCCAGCCCCTGAACCGGGTTGCGGCGTCTCCTCCGAGCAGGTGGGGGGTCTCCTGGCCAGCATCGCACTCGCATCGGCACAGGAGACCTCCGCGCACAACACAGTGTTCTACGACGGCAGTTGGCGTCTGGGCGTGCTCAGCGGTCGTCATGACAAGGGCGACACCGAGTATGTGGGGGCCGCCGTACGCGCCGAGACTCGGCGGCGCATCCTCGCCGAGCTGGAGGAGCGGATCGCGCATACGGAACAGCGGCTGGCCGATGTCCGCGAGGAGCTCGCCGTAGCCGATGCGATGCGTCGGGCTCTCACGCTCGCGGAACGGGACTTCCCCAGGGCACGGAATCTCGCGGACGCGTGGAGCAGGACTGAATCAGCCGAGCGGACCTTGCGCGACCTGACCGCCAAGGCGACCCGGGCGGCGCGGCTGGCCGAGGAGGCCCGCGCTCTCGCGGTATCGGCGCGGACCAAGTCGGAGGCCACCGCCACCGCCCACGACCTGCCCGGCGACCCTGCCGCCCTGGACCGTGTGCGCACCGCACTGGCTGGCCTCCTCAGCGGTATCGGGCATCTGCGCAGGGCCGTCGGCGGCATGGGCGAGCGGCTCGGCACGAACCAGGCCGATGCCGACCGGTACGGACGCGCCCGGGAGGATCGCCTGGCCGCGGACGAGAGCTACCGGCTCCACCTCGCCGGACTGCGCACCGCTGAGCAGGACCTGCGCACCCGAGAGGAGGCGATCGGGTCTTCCGAGGAGGAGATCCTCTCCCGCGAACAGGACGCCAAGCAGCGCATCACGAACGCCGTCCAAGCACTCCCCGCGGCGCAACGAGCTCGCGACGATTTCCACGACCTGCGCGTGCGCGCGGAAGAGGACGAGAAACGCCTGCGCGGGACCCTGGCGGACCAGGAGACGGCGGTCATCGACACCGGCAGCGCTCTGCGCGGGGCTCTCGGCCGACCGGAGGTGGTGCTCGGTGCCGGTCTTGACCGGTCCTCGCTGCCTGAGTACATGTCGGACGATCCCGGCACGGACGTGCGCAGCCGTCTGCGAGCGCTTCGGACCCTCGCCGAGGCCGTGGAGCAGGCCCTCGGCCGCCCGAAGGGCGAGGTGTCGGACAGCGCCCTGCTCATCCGGCACACCGCGCTACGCGACCAGCTGGCGGGCGGGTACGACGCACAGCTGGAGGAACGCGACGGCATCAAGGTGTGCCGCTTGGTCGACGACCACGGGTCCCATGACGTCGCGGCCGTGGGCGAGCGGATCGCCGTGCAGGCGGCGGAGGCCCGGGGGCGGCTCACCGAGCGTGAACGTGAGGTCTTCCAGCGGTTCCTGACCGGCGAGCTCGGTGACCACCTCTCGGCGCAGGTCATCACCGCGGCGAACCTGGTCGCCGCTCTCAACGACACCCTGCGGACCGTGCGCACCTCCCACGGCCTCGGCGTCGAGCTGCTGTGGAAACTGGACGAGGACGTGGACGCGGATGTGCGCGCGGCCGTCGAGCTGCTGCGCAGTCCGTCGAGCCTCAGGACTCGCGATCAGACCGAGCAGCTGCGCGAGGTACTGCAACGCCGGATCGAGGACGCCCGCCGTGCCGACCCGTCAGCCGGTTACGCCGCCCATCTGCGGACCGCGCTGGACTACCGCGACTGGTTCCGCTTCCACACCTTCGTGGTCGAGGACGCGGCTCCGGGCCGCCGTCGGAAACTGACCGGACGGACCGGTCTCAGCCAGGGCGAACAACGGGTTCTCTCCTACCTCGTGCTCTTCGCCGCGGCTGCCGCCCACTTCACCAGCCTCGCCGAGTCGGCACCGCACGCGCCGCGCCTGATCCTCCTGGACGACGCCTTCGCCAAAGTCGATGAACCCACCCATGGCCGACTGGGCCGTATCCTCGTCGACCTCGATCTCGACTTCGTCCTCACCAGCGAGCGGCTCATGGGCAACTGGCCCGAGGTTCCGTCCCTGCACATCTACGAGTGCCTCCGTGACCCCCACGTACGCGGGGTGGCCACCCTGCACTACACCTGGAACGGTCGGCACCGGCGTCTGGTGTCCGTATGAGCGGGCTGCCCGCCGCAACGCGCGACTGGCTGACGGGACCTGGACTCACCCGGCTCTGGGAGAGCGTACGCAAACGCCTGGAGAGCAACGGCGTACAGGCCACGGGTTCGCTCCGGCTGACCGCGATGAATGCCCAGGAACGCAACGACCTGTCTCTCCTGCTGGGCAAACCCCTCACAGGTGCCGCCGTGACCATACGGCTCGACGTGCTCGACGCACGGCTACGCTCCTCGGCCGCCGGACTCGGCCTCAGACAGACACTGGAGGAACTCGGCCCGCCACTCACCGACCGCCGTGCCGCCCGCGCGGACGTGGCGGCACGTAGGGAGCAGGTGTGGTCGTCCCTTGCTTCGTCACTGGACGCCTCGCCGCTCGCCGAGCAGGAATGGCCGCGGCAGTGGTACGACCTGCTGCGCCGTGCCGGTGTTCCGAGAGGAGTGACGCCCGAAGCGGCGACTTGGACACTCCAGCAGGCGGTCCAGGTCCTCACCGCTCTCCTCGGACCCGAAGTTCCTGAACGCAATGGCACACGCGGCCGGGGAGAACTCGCCGCCATGGCGACAGGCTCCGCGCACGGCCTGGACGACGGCACCTGGCTCGCACGCCTCGTCCAACGCGGGGTCGCCCTCGCCCATGGCACCGAGTTCCCCGGCGACGCGGCCGGCCGACGCGCTCTGTGGCGGCTGGTGTCCGTCACGCCGGACGAGGTCTCCAGCACGGTGCTCACCTACGGGCTGCGACCCGACGGCGAGGGCTGGCGGGAACGTGCCCTGCGGGAGCGGGCCGACCATCACGCCGAGGTTCACGTCACCCCACGCGACCTGCATGATCTCCGGCTGCGACTCCCCACCGGAACGCTCATCCACATCTGTGAGAACCCGCGCGTGGTGGAAGCCGCGGCGGACGCGGCCTGCGTCCAGCCCCTCGTGTGCACCTCCGGCAGCGCCGCCACCGTGGTCTTCACGCTTCTCGACGCCCTCGCCGCCACGGGCTGCCGCTTCGCCTACCACGGCGACTTCGACTGGCCGGGGATCGCTCTGGCCAACCGGGTCATCCGCCGCTACGAAGCCCGGCCGTGGCGCATGGGCACCGCGGACTACGAGCACCTGGCCGCCCGTAGTCAAGCCGAGGGCATCCCTCAACTGGCCCTCGACGGCCAGCCGGTCGACGCGGACTGGGACCCGGATCTCGCCCACGCCATGATCGCCCTCGGCGTCGCGCTCCATGAGGAGGCGACCCTCGAACTCCTGGTGGACGACCTGTCACGCCGGGCGTAGGGACGTCGACGCCTCCGTGCCGGGCTCTGGGAGCCATCTGGGAGCCGATCCGCTCCCCGAGCCCCTCCCACACCGCCCAAGACCGTCCCACCCCAACACCCTGACCAGGCAAAACGCCAAACTACCCGGTGTCGATCTTGGACGAGCCTCATTCGGGACGAAGACGTCGTGGGTTCAAATCCCGCCACCCCGACAGGTGAAACACAGGTGGGGCATCTAGGAACGTTCCTAGGTGCCCCGCCTGTTTTGTTTGGTGTGGCTTGCGTGGCGGGGGCCACAGGGGTCGGCCGTAGTCTTTGTGGGCAGGCAGGCAGACGGACAGGTGGGCAGCGCCCCGGAAGGACCCCGCATGATCATCTTTGGTACCAAGGGCTACCTCTATCAGCTCGCGATACTCACCCTCGTCTGTGGCCAGTGCGGTAATCCCGCGGCGCATACGCTGCGCAAGCGGGTCACGAAGTTCACGTTGTTCTTTGTGCCGCTGTTCCCGTTCTCGACGAAGTTCGCGACGCAGTGCACCTTCTGTGGTGTGGAGCAGAAGATCACCAAGGAGCAGGCGGAGCAGTTGCAGGCGCAGGCCGTGGGTGGGCAGCAGGCGTACGGGCAGCCGCAACAGCAGCAGCCTTACCAGCACTGAGCTGTCCCTAACAGATCTCCCTAACGGATTTCCTTAAGAGGTTTCTTGAGGACCCGGACCGTCGTCGGCGGCTAGTGGGTGTGCAGGGCCAGGCCCGCCGTCCCTCGCCGCTCTCGGCCCGGCAGTAGCCGCATCGCTCGGTCGTAGTCGCCGCCCGTCAGTGACCGGAAGGGGATGGTCTCGGCGGTGAACAGGGTGTCCAGGCGTCGCGCGTACGCCTGTCGGGCCGCATGGAAGCGTTCCGCCGGGAGCTCGTTGGCGTCGTGGACCGCGAAGGGCTCCAGCGGGGTCATGCCCGTGAACCAGAACAGGCCGTGTTGCAGGGGGTGCAGTACGTCCGTGAGGCGGCCGTGGATGCCCCGGTCCGAGAAGGACGTCTCCCTGGCGCCCAGCGTCACCGACAACAGGGCACGGCGGCCCGTCAACGCGCTCTCGCCGTACGGTGGCGGGACCTGAGGACCGTAGGCGAAGCCGCTGGTGAAGACCCGGTCGATCCAGCCCTTCAGGATCGCCGGGGCGGAGAACCACCACATCGGGAACTGTAGGACGACCGCGTCCGACCAGCGGATCTTGTCCTGCTCCGCGGCGACGTCCGGGGACAGGTGACCTTCCAGCGTGGCCTGTTCGGAGGTCCGCATGATGTGGAGGCGGTGGTCCGGGTCGTGGGCGGGGTAGTCGTCGGTGTCGACGGTCGGCTTCCACTTCATCGCGTAGAGGTCGGAGAGCCGTACATCGTGGCCCGCCTCGCGGAGGTGGTCCGCCGCGAACGTCGTCAACGCGCTGTTCAGGGAACGGGGATCGGGGTGGGCGCTGACGATCAGGATCTTCTTCTTCATGGCGTCAGGTTCGCCCGGCTCCCCCGTCCCGGCCAGAACCCCCTTCGACCGGCGGATCGTCAGTCCTGGTACTGGCAGGGCCACGCATACTGGAGTTCATGGATGTGAGCTACGACGGTCAGCGGGCTCTCGGTGGTTTTCTGCGGGCCCGTCGTGGACGGGTCGCGCCGGAGCAGGCGGGGATCGGCGGTGCGGCCGGGGTCGTCGGGAAGAAGCGGCGCCGCGTACAGGGGCTGCGGCGCGAGGAGTTGGCGCAGCTCGCCGGGATCAGCGTCGACTACTACGTCCGGCTCGAACAGGGGCGTGCCACCCAGCCGTCCGTCGAGGTGCTGGACGCGCTGGCGCGGGCGCTCGGTCTCGACGCGGCGGAACGGCGGCATCTCGACACCCTCGCCGCCGGGCGGCACGAGCCCGTGCCGGCCACCCGGATCGGGCCGGGGCTGCGGCGCGCGCTCGACGCCATGGACCGGCTGCCCGTCTTCGCCACCGACCACCGTCTCGACGTCGTCGCCTGGAACCGGCTGGGGGCCGCGCTCATGGGCGGCCTGGACGTGCCGGGGCGGCGCGATCCCAACAACGCGCGGTTCCTCTTCCTCGATCCCGCCGCTCGCGACCTCCATCCCGACTGGGAGGACCGGGCCGCCGAGGCCGTGGGGCTGCTGCGGGTCTCCGCGGGGCGGTATCCGGACGACGGCGAACTGGGCGCGCTGATCGCCGAACTGGGCGGCGCGAGCCGGGACTTCCGGCGGATCTGGGACTCCGGCGAGGTCACGATGTGTGCCGCCGGGCGCAAGCGGCTGCGGCATCCCGTCGCGGGGCTGCTGGAGTTGGACTTCGAGACGCTGCATGTGCCCGCCGGGCCGGGTGAGTCCGGGCTCGTGCTGCATGTGTTCAGCGCGGCGGACGGCACCGCGGAGGCCGCCGCCCTCGCTCGACTGGCCTGACCGTCACTTGTTCCACGTCTCGTCGTACGGGTCCGTCGGCGCCGTCACCGGTCGCGACGAGGTGACCTTCAGATACGGGATCGGGCCGTTGTTCACCGGGTCCTTCGTCCGCCGGGGCGTGTAGGTGCCGGTGACCTCCAGCCAGGCGTCCGGGCGCAGGACCGGCGGGATCGTGCCGGTGAGGGCGACCTTCACCGGCTGGGCGTCGGCGGCACAGCAGTTGAGGGCCATGCGGACCAGGTAGGGGTGGCCCGCCGGGTCCAGGGCGACGAAGCCGGTGACCTTGATCTCGCGGTTCTTCATGGACCGCCCGTGGTCGTAGACCGCGCGGCCCGCGTAGTCGGCCACGCCGAGGCGGAGCGGCCCTTCGGCGGGCAGGTCCTCATAGCCGTACGCCTGCTGCAGGGCCGTACCCGTGCGCATCGCGCTGTACGAGCCGAGGGCCGGCGGGGCGACCAGGACGAGGGCGAGGACGGGGAGGGCCAGGAGCCAGGAGATCCGAGGTTCGCGGTGATGCTCCCCATCCCCATGGTCCGGCTCACCGCGCTCCCCGTGCTCCCCGTGCTCCGCCTGGGCGTCGCGCCGCTCGTACCAGAGCGTCGCCACCGCCGCCGCGATCAGGACCGCGCCGGAGAGCAGCAGCAACGGGCGCAGGCCCGCCTTGACGTATCTGAGGTACAGGTCGGTGCTGCCCGCGTGCAGCAGGGTCGCGCCGAGCAGGAACATGACCGCCGACTGCGCGTGCTTGTTCACAGCAGCACCGCCCCGGTCAGCACCGACACCAGCACCGCGAGGACGAACGTGGCGGGCGCGAAGCGCAGCGCGAAACCGCGGCCGAAGGTGCCGGCCTGCATCGCGAACAGCTTCAGGTCGATCATCGGGCCGACCACCAGGAACGCGAGTCGCGCGGTGAGCGAGAACTGGGACAGGGACGCGGCGACGAACGCGTCCGCCTCCGAGCAGATCGACAGCAGGACGGCCAGTACGGCGAGGGCGAGGACGGAGACGAACGGGTTCCCCGCCGCCGCACGCAGCCACTCCTCCGGTACGACCGCCTTCAGCGTCGCCGCCGCCATCGCGCCGACGACCAGGAAACCGCCGGCGTGCATCACGTCGTGCCGGACCGACCCCCAGAACGCCGCTCCCCTGCCCTGGCCCTCGTACGACGCACGGGCCGGCGGCCGCAGCCAGTCGGAACGGCCCAGGCGCAGCCAGAGCCAGCCCATCGCGCACGCCACGAGCAGGCTGGCGACGAAACGGGCCAGGACCATCTCGGGGTTGTTCGGGAACGCGACCGCCGTCGCCGTCAGCACGATCGGGTTGATCGCCGGCGCGGAGAGGAGGAACGCGAGGGCGGCGGCGGGGGCGACGCCCCGGCGGACCAGGGCTCCGGCCACGGGGACGGACGCGCACTCGCAGCCGGGCAGCACCGCGCCCGCCGCGCCCGCGACCGGGACCGCCAGGGCGGGGCGTTTCGGCAGCGCGCGGGCGAAGAACGACGCCGGTACGAACACCGCGATCGCCGCCGACAGCATCACGCCGAGCACGAGGAAGGGGAGCGCCTGGACGACCACGGCCACGAACACCGTCATCCAGCTCTGCATCACCGGGGTGGAGAGCAGCCCGCGGATCGGGCCCTGCATGAGCAGCGCCAGGAGCAGGAGCATGGTGAGCAGGAGGGGGGAGTTGAGGTGGCGGGCCTGTTGGTCGTCGTCCGGGCGTCCGGGGAGGGCTCGGGGAGCCGGCGGCTCGTGGGGTTCGTGTGCTTCCTGGGGTTTCTGGGATACCTGGGGTTCCTGGGATACCTGAGGTACCGACGCGCGGTTCGGCGTCGGCTTGGTGATGGCCACGGGCGAGGTACCTCCCGAAGGATGCTGGTTTCCCTCCCCTCCAGTACGGCGGGGTGCGGACGGGTGTTCAGTGTCTTCTGGAACCTCCCGTCCCGGTAAGGCAGTCTTTCCCCTCGTGGCGAGCGTTCCGAATCAAGGTCAGGCCGGGGACAGCGGCGCGCACATGGTCGTGTGCGGCGACGACGGGCTCGCGCATCGGCTGGCGGCCGAGTTGCGGGGCGTGTACGGGGAGCAGGTCACGCTCGTCGTGCCCGCGTCCGAGCGGAGTGTGCGGCCGCCGGTGGTGGGGCGGGCGCGGGCGGCCTCGGCGGCGTTGCTGGACCGGATGGTGAGTGCCGCCGGTGGCCGGGCGGCGGCGGGTGAACCCGCGGGTGGGGAGCGGCAGTTGGAGGCCGCCGAGGCGACCGAGGCCGTGCTCGCCGACGCCGGGGTGGAGCGGGCCGCCGCGCTGGCGCTCGTGTACGACGACGACGAGACCAACATCCGTGCCGCCCTGACCGCCCGCCGGCTCAATCCCCGGCTGCGGCTCGTACTGCGGCTCTACAACCGGCGGTTGGGGCAGCACATCGAGGAACTCCTCGATCAGGCGGCGGCCTTGGCGTCCGGTGACGGCCCGGATGCCGACTCCGGGGGCGACTCCGGGTCCGGGTCCGGGTTCGATGCCTCTACGACCGTCCTGTCCGACGCCGATACGGCCGCGCCGGCGCTCGTGGCCAGTGCCGTCGCCGGGACCAGCAAGGTCGTGCAGACGGACGGGTTACTGCTGCGGGCGGTGGAGCTGCCGCCGGGGGCCGGTGGTTCCGGGCTGGCCACGCTGGCGTTGCTGTCCGCGAGCGGCAACGGCACCGCGGGGCCCGACGGTTCCGATCCGGGCGGTGCCGAGCAGGGGCCCGAGCTGCTGCCGGACGCGGCGGCGGTGCGGGCGGCCGAGGGGCGCGGGACCGTGGTGCTGGAGCAGGTGTCGTACGCGGCGCCCGCCATGTCCCCGGGGCGCAGTGTCGTGCCGCCGTTCGCCTCGCTCTTCTCGCGGCGGCTGCGGTGGTCGTTGGCCGGTCTGGTGGGGTGTGTGGCCGCGCTCGCCGTCGCGCTGACGGTGGTGACCGGGGAGCATCCGCTGTACGCGACGTACATGACCCTTCTCGATCTCTTCGCCATCAACGATCCCGCGCTCGGCGCGTCCACCGGGCGTCAGGTCCTGCAACTCCTCGCCGGGCTCGTCGGGTTGTTGTTGCTGCCGGTGCTGCTGGCCGCGGTGCTGGAGGCGCTGGGTACCTTCCGGACCGCGTCCGCGTTGCGCAAGCCGCCGCGGGGGCTGGGTGGGCATGTGGTGCTGCTCGGGCTGGGGAAGATCGGTACTCGGGTGCTGACGCGGTTGCGGGAGCTGAACATCCCCGTGGTGTGCGTGGAGTCCGATCCCGAGGCCCGGGGGCTTGCGACCGCTCGGCGGCTGCGGGTGCCCGTGGTGCTCGGGGATGTCACTCAGGAAGGGGTGCTGGAGGCTGCCAAGGTGCATCGGGCGCATGCGTTGTTGGCGGTGACCAGTGCGGATACGACGAATCTGGAGGCCGCGTTGTACGCGCGGTCCGTGCGGCCGGATCTTCGGGTGGTGCTGCGGCTGTACGACGACGACTTCGCCACCGCGGTGTACCGGACGTTGCGGGCGGCTCATCCGCAGGCCTCCACTCGGAGTCGGAGTGTGTCTCATCTGGCCGCGCCCGCGTTCGCCGGGGCGATGATGGGGCGGCAGATTCTGGGGGCGATTCCGGTGGAGCGGCGGGTGTTGTTGTTCGCCGCGGTCGAGGTGGGTGGGCATCCGCAGCTGGAGGGGAAGACGGTCGGGGAGGCGTTTCG